>NZ_JABBJJ010000089.1 GCF_012933655.1 Pyxidicoccus fallax
ACGGCGCGAGGATCCAACTCGCACCCCTTGGACAGGTAGGAATGGGCGTGCAGGTCGATGAGCATGGGCGCCGCTCCCTAACAGGCCACCCCGGGGCCTGTCGAGCGCGCGGTACCCGCTCCCGGCCCATGCGAATCCTCTACGGTGTCGTCGGCGAAGGCATGGGCCATGCGACGCGCTCGCGCGTGCTGCTCGAGGAACTGACGAAGGAGCACGAGGTCCACATCGTCGTCTCCGGGCGGGCCCAGGACTACCTCAAGAAGCGCTTCCAGAACGTGCACGGCATCTGGGGCCTGACGCTGGCGTACGAGGGCAACTCGGTGAAGAAGTGGCAGACGGTGCTCCAGAACCTGTCGGGCGCCGTGAAGGGCTGGCCGCAGAACGTGCGCCAGTACTTCGACCTGGTGGACGACTTCCGCCCGGACGTGGTGGTGAGCGACTTCGAGACGTTCAGCTACCTGTTCGCGAAGACGCACCGGCTGCCCGTCATCAGCGTGGACAACATGCAGGTCATCAACCGCTGCCAGCACACGCCGGAATTGCTGGCGGGGTACGAGGACAGCTTCGAGACGTCGCGCGCGATTGTGAAGGCGAAGCTGCCGGGCGCCTTCCACTACCTCGTCACCACGTTCTTCTACCCGCCGGTGCGCAAGCGGCGCACCACGCTGGCGCCGTCGATTCTCCGGCCCGAAATCCTGGAGGCGAAGTCCGAGCCGGGCGAGCACCTGCTCGTGTACCAGACGGCGACGACGAACACGGCGCTGCCGGACATCCTCAAGGCCGCGGGCATTCCGTGCCGCGTGTACGGCCTGCGCCGCGACATCACCGAGGATGTCGTGGACGGCAACCTCACGTACCGGCCCTTCAGCGAGAAGGGCTTCATCGATGACTTGCGCACCGCGCGCGGCGTGGTGGCCAGCGGCGGCTATACGCTGATGAGCGAGGCGGTGTACCTGCGCAAGCCCATGCTGAGCGTGCCGCTGGTGGGCCAGTTCGAGCAGATCATCAACGCCCTGTACCTGGAGCAGCTGGGGTACGGGATGTACGTGAAGGAGCTGTCCGTGGACGCGCTGAAGGAGTTCCTCCAGCGCGTGCCCCGCTGCCAGGAGGCGCTCAAGGGCTACGAGCAGGACGGCAACAAGAAGATGATGGCCGCCCTGAACGAGCAGCTCGCCCTGGCGTACGAGCACCGGGGCCACTGGGCCATGGAGCGGGCCCAGATGGACGAGCAGGGCTGACACCCCTCGCGCGGGGTGTCAGTGGATGGGCACCTCGTTCTCGTTGTTGCGCTCGGCGGCCCGCCGCGTCAGCTCGGTGAGCCAGGACAGGGTGAGCGGCGTCTCGCTCTCGGTGCCCCGGACGCGGTCCGGGGTGCTGTCCTGGGGCAGGTTGCGGCTGACGAAGGCGGTGATGCCCGCCGTGAGGTTGGGCGCCAGCGCCCGGCCCACCGCGGCCAGCTTCGCGGGCAGCCCCACCAGCGCCTCCGCGTCCCCGCGGCGGCAGGCGGAGAGAATCTTCCGCGCCGCCGCCTCGGCGTTCATGGACATCAGGGGCAGTGAGTCGCCCAGGGTGAACCACGCGTACTCCGCCTCGTGGTTGCCCTTGAACCAGGAGTTCTTCGGGCTGCCCGTGCGCAAGAGGCCCGGGCACACCGTGGTGACGAGGATGCCGGCCTGCCGCAGCTCCGCGCGCAGCCCGTCCGACAGGCCCACCAGCGCGAACTTGCTCGCAGCGTACGGCACGAGATGGGGGATGCTCACCTTGCCGCCCACGGAGGCGATGTTGACGATGCGGCCCTCGCCGCGCCGCTTCATCTCCGGCAGCACCGCCAGCGTGGTGTACAGCGGCGCCCACAGGTGCGTGTCCACCGCCTCGCGGAAGTCCTCCATCGTCATCGACTCCACGGGGCCCACCTGGATGACCCCCGCGTTGTTGATGAGGACGTCCACCGCGCCCCAGCGCTCGTGCACGGCGGAGACGAGGGCCTCCACCTGCACCGGATCTCTCACGTCGCAGGGAATGGCCAGCACCTCGCCGCCGGCGCGCTCCAGCTCCTCGCGCGCCCGCTCCAGCGAGGTCTCCTCGCGACCGCAGATGGCCACGCGCGCGCCTTCCTTCAGGAGCAGGCGCGCCATCACCAGCCCGAGTCCGCGTGAGCCGCCGGTGATGAGCACCGTGCGGCCGGAGAACTGGAAGCGCGACCGGAGCGCCTTGCGCAGCCCCAGCGCCGCGCCGACACCGGCCGCGGTCAGCGTCCCCAGCGAGAAACGGGAAGCGTCCTTGTTCTTGCGGCTAGCTGCCATGTGTGGGTCTCCGGAGTGGGTCGGGGCCGCGGCGCGGCCCGGGGCTCGCCCGTCGGCGCTCAGGGCGCCGGGGCCGCGGCGGAGGTGTCGTACCGGGTGTAGCGGTCCAACACCTGTCGCACGTGGTGCGTGCCGTTGCGGCCGGTGAAGTGGTGGCGCAGCCGGCCGGACTCCGCGTCGAACACGAGCCACGCGGGCGTCTGCGTCACGCCGTACGCCTGGGCCATGGAGCCGTCGTCCACGGCGATGGGGTGGCGCAGGTCATGCGAGCGCGCGAAGGCCTCCACCGCGTTGGTGTCGCGCAGCTCCTTCTCGGAGTGCGTGACGTCCACGCTGATGACCTTCAGGCCGCGCGGCCCGTACTCGGCGATGAAGCGCTTCAAGTCGTCGAAGTCCGCGGTGCTGTGGACTTCCTTCATGGAGAAGAAGTGGAGGAGGACGGGCAGCTCATCCAGCTCCGAGACGTGGACCGGGGCATTGACCCAGCCGCCCGTCGGGTCCAGCAGTTTGATGGGGATGTCGAGCGTCGGCATGCGGGCTCCGCGAAAGGCTTGAGGAGGACGCGACTCAAGCTATGCATCGACCGCCGCCGTCCTCCCCCTGGCGAGCCGCCCGCGGTCGCCCGCCTGCCCGGGCGGCGCGGGCACGTGGATGTCGGCTGCCTCGCGCCGCGGGGCGCTGGACGCCCGCCGCCGGAGCAGGCAGAGAGGCGGGCCATGCGCATCCCCGACTTCAAGCTGGAGCGGTACTTCGCGCGCTGGGAGTTCGCGGCGCCCTACCTGCTGTGCTCGTCCGACATCGAGGGCTGGCGGATGGGGGACTTGCTGGCGCTCGCCGACCCGGACGCCCGGGCCCGCTGGGAGGGGCTGACGCTCGGCTACACGGAGACGCCGGGCCTGCCCGCCCTGCGCCAGGAGATTGCCGCGCTGTACCCGGGCCTGTCCCCGGACGACGTGCTCACCTTCGCGGGCGCGCAGGAGGCCGTCTTCGTGCTGATGAACGTCCTGCTGGGCCCGGGGGACCACGCCATCGTCACGTGGCCGGGCTACCAGTCCCTGCACGAGGTGGCGCGCGCCACGGGCGCGGACGTGACGCTCCTGCGGCTGCGCGAGGAGGACGGCTGGGCCCTGGACCTGGACGCCCTGCGCCGCGAGCTGCGGCCACAGACGCGGCTGCTCGTGGTGAACTTCCCGCACAACCCCACCGGCGCGCTGCCGGACCGCGCGACGTTCGACGCGCTGTGCGCCCTGGCCGAGGAGCGCGGCATCCATCTGCTCTCCGACGAGGTGTACCGGCTGCTGGAGTACGACGCGCGCGACACGCTGCCCTCCGCCGCCGAGCGCTTCTCGCGTGGCATCAGCCTGGGCGTCATGTCCAAGGCCTTCGGCCTCGCGGGGCTGCGCGTGGGGTGGCTGGCCTGCCGCGACGCCGAGGTGCTGCGCCGCTGCATGGCCTTCAAGGACTACACCACCATCTGCAACAGCGCCCCCAGCGAGGTGCTCGCGCTCATCGCCCTGCGCGCGAGGGAGCAGGTGCTGTCGCGCAGCCGCGGCATCCTCTCCACCAACCTCGCGCTGCTGGACGCCTTCTTCGCGCGCCACGCGGACACCTTCCACTGGGTGCGTCCGCGCGCCGGCAGCGTCGCCTTCCCGCGCCTGTTGCGTGACACGTCCGTGGCCCGCTTCACCCAGGAACTGGTGGAGCGCGAGGGCGTGCTGCTGCTGCCCGGCGACGTCTACGACTTCCCCGGCAACCACTTCCGCCTGGGCCTCGGCCGCGCCAACCTGCCTGACGCGCTGAGTCGGCTGGAGCGCTTCGTCAACGCGACGCGCTGACGCTGACGCCCCACGTCCAGAGGGCGACGCATCGCGTCAGTTCTTTCCCCCACTTCCAGATTTCCGTGTTCTCGACCTTTTACATCCTGGGAGCCTAGAGTGTGTGCCTCCCTGCCCGGTCCCCCTCCGAGCAGGACATCCCCTCACCTTGGAGGAGGCGCTCACATGAAGAAGCTGCTCGGTATGACTCTTGCCACCACGTTGCTGGTGGGCACGGAGGCGGCCGCCGCCAACTACACGCTGTGGATTCACGGGCGTAACGGCGGTTCGACGCAGGCCGGCAACTACAACGACTTCAGCTATTGGGGCCCCTCCACCACGCCGGCCGGAGTGAACAAGAAGGCCGTCAACTGGAACGGACGGGAGCGCATCGGCGGGCAGAACTACCGCGTCCGTGACGCGCTGGACTGTTTCTGCACCGGCACCAACTGGTGCTACATCGCCGCGCACAGCGCCGGTGACTTGCAGATTGGTTACGCGCTGTCGCTGTACGGCGGCTCGGCGCGTTACAAGAAGAACGCGATTCCCAACTCCAGCGGCGTGTGCGGCAACACGGACGGCACCACGCAGGTGGGCTGGAACATCAAGTGGGTGAACGTGGCGTCCGGCGCGGGTGGCGGCAGCGAGCTGGCCGACGTGGGCGAGTGGGCCACGGGCGAGCCCCTGGTGACGGACCTCGTCACGACCAACGCGCGCGCGCTGTACAACCACAACACGACGCGCAACATCTGGTTCTACATGTTCGCTGGCGCCTCGGGCACGGCGTACTCCGGCATCCTCCCCGGCCAGGACGACGAGGCGGTGGCGTACCACTCGACGGGTGGCGTGTCCGGCAGCTCGGGCAGCTCGCAGTGCAACCCGGGCGACTGGTTCTGCGGTGGCACGCTCACCACCGGCACCGCCGCGTGCAGCGACGGCAAGGCGAAGTGGAGCTACCACACCGTGGAGCTGCGCGACGACAACGAGGCGTACAACCACTACGCCAACGGCAACTGGGGCGGCATCATCGCCAAGGTCCGCGAGGACATGGTGAACTACGCCTACTGAGCCGCACCCCCTCCGGAGCCATATGACGCCTACCGGCACCGTCCCCCCTCCCACTCCCCGTTCCCGCCGCGCCTGGTGGCCTGTCGCACTCCTCCTTCCGGCGTTGGGCCTGCTCGGCTGGTGGTGGGGGGGTGCCGGAGGTGCCGGCTCCGAGGACGTCCCCCCGGACGCCATGCCCACGGCGGAGGCGCCCGCGCGCAACGGGGCGCCGGGCATGGACGCGCCGGGGCGGGTGCCCGCGGGCGTGGCCTCACCCGGCACGGGCACCGTGCTGACGGCTCCCGGGCCGGCGCGCACGCCCCAGGAACAGGAGCGCGAGGCGCGGCGCAAGCTGTGGGAGCAGCGGCTGGAGCGGGCGAAGCGCACGCTCGACACGTACCTGGCCGCCACGCGCTACCCGCCGGAGTCGCGTCCGGGGCGCGAGCAGCCCGACCAGATGGACCTGGCCGAGCCGGAGCGCACGCGCCCGCTGAGCCGGGAGACGCCGGACGTGCAGCTGCGGCTGAAGCAGGACCGCGTCTTCGTCGTCGGTGACGAGGCGGTGCACTTCTTCGTGAGCTGCGAGGACGCGCAGCGCGCGCCCCGGCCCTGCGAGGTGGTGTCCGCCTCCGCGCACGAGTCGGAGTACATGACGGGCGGCAGGGCCGAGTCCCCCGTGGCGCTGACCTTCCGGGACAGCGGCGCCAACGGCGACACGCAGGCCGGCGACGGCGTCTCCACGGGGCGCTTCCAGCCGTCCAAGCAGGGCTTCCCCATGTCCTCCGGCACGCTGCGGGTGAGCCTGCAGGTGCGCTCGGGCAAGACGGAGGGCACCGCCTTCTTCGACATCCTCTACACCCCGTCGCCTCCGGCGATGTTCACCGGCCAGGTGCGCGAGGCGCTGGAGGGCGGCTCGCTGCAGCTCTACCTCGGCATCCAGGTCCGCAAGGCGGGACGGTACGTGGTGGCGGGCCGCGTGGACGACGAGAGCGGCGAGCCCTTCGCGCACGTGTCCTTCAACGAGGAGCTCAGGGAAGGGCCGCAGGAGGTGAGGCTCACCATCTTCGGCAAGCTCGTGCTGGACGAGGTGCCCACCTTCCCGCTGCGGCTGCGCGACGTGGAGGGCTTCCTCCTCAAGGAGCAGGGAGACCCGGACCGCGAGCTGATGGCCAGCCTGCGCGGCTACGTGCACACCACGAAGGAGTACGCGCCCGCCGTCTTCTCCTCCGCGGAGTGGAACAGCGAGGAGCGCGTGCGCTACGTGCAGGAGCTGAACTCGGACGTCGAGGAGGCCCAGGAGCAGCTCGACGCGCTGCTCGCCGAGGAGAAGGCGCCGTAGGCGCTCAGCGCTCGAACGTGTCGGGGGTGGTGCCCAGGTCCACGATGACGGAGGGCTGGGCCTGGAGGTCCGGCTCCACCGCTTCGGCCACGGCCTCCACGCCCTGGGAGCCGAGCGCGCCGGAGACGGGCACCGCCGCGGCGGCGGGGTTGGCCGCCAGCGAGGCGAGCACGCCGGACAGCGCCGCGTCGGACATGGACGGCTCCTCCGGAATCAGCGTGCCCAGGTCGTCCGGGTCCGCGAGGAACTCGTCCGGGCCCGCGGGCCTCACGGCCGGGTCCAGCAGCGCGGCCTCCTGACGGGCGTACTCGGCCGCGCTGGACAGCGGCGAGTCGTCGATGGCCTCGACGTCCGGGGTCTCCACCGCGGCGAGGTCGCGGGCGCCCGCCGCGCCGGAGACGGATGCCGGGCCCTCCTCGAAGACGTCCTCCAGGCCGAGCTCCATCACCGGCTCGGAGGCGGTCTTGGAGGCGACCTTGGAGGCGGGCGGGTCCATCATGAAGAGCACGTCCTCGGCCTCCATCGCGCTCGGCGGCGAGGTGTCGAGGTTGTGCAGCTCCCACGCCGCCGTCTCGGGAGAGAGCAGGTCGTCCATGTCCTGGACGCCCCCCGTGCCCCGGCGCCCGGAGACGCCGTTCACGCCGCCGCCCGCGGGCTCCGAGGGCGCGCCCAGCGAGGACGGCAGCTGCGAGCCGAGCATCTGCGCGTAGCGCGGCCTCGCGGACTCGAAGGAACCCTCGAACGAGCTCTCGCCGGAGAAGACGCGCAGCTGCTGGGGCATGGACGCGCCTGAAGCCCCGCCCGGCGAGGACGTGCCCGCCAGGGAGGGCGCATGCGCGGCGAGCGAGGAGTCGAGGTCGTCCACCTCGGCCTGGAACTCACTCTGGTCGGAGAAGCCCCGCCGCACCGGGGCCACGGGCTCCAGCGGCTCGCGCGGGGCCAGCGGCGACACGGGCTCCACGTCCACGTCGAGCCGGGCCCGGGAGATGGAGCTGGAGAGACCAGAGATGATGCGGCGGATGGAGGACATGAGTACCCCGTGCGGCACACACGTGTGGCCGCATCGGGATTGTCGCTCCGGCGCCGGAAAAGTTGCTAGGGCGCCCCCGCCGCGTCGCCTTCCTCGGAGTGGTGGGCATGGGACTTCTGCTCCCGGTACTCACCGATGTGCGCGTACACGCTCTCCGGGAACTGGAGGTCCTTGTAGACGTTGCACGCGTCCGGGTCGTCCCCGTTGGGGCAGATGGGGAAGTCCTGGCGCGACTGGAACTCCAAAATCTTCTCGCGGCGGGGCGGGCTGTAGTCGCGGCCCTGCACCTGCTCCACCAGCGCGCGGGCCTCCTCCTCGCCACAGGCCGGGTCCTGGATGAGCGTCTCCACCAGCTCCTCCTCGTCCAGGAAGTGACGGGCCACCATGGCGAACACCAGCCGGCCGTAGTGGCCGATGTCCTGGCCCGCCTCGAGCGCGTCGAGCAGGTGGGCCATCATTCCGTTCTTCCGCAGCTCATCGAGTGCCATTCCCGAAGTCCTCTTGGGCTGAAATCCTGTTCAGTGCTCAACTCCAAGCTAGGCACGCGAGGTGTGGTGGCTACCCCACGTTTGGGGTGTGAGTTGGTGGCTGGAGGGCGCTTGCAGCGTCGGCCAGCGGACGGGTGGGGTGGAGATGTCGGGGGCGCGTGGCACTCCCACTCCAGGCGACCCCCGAACGGAGGTATCCGTTCCCGGTGCCCACCGGGGGAGAGGGCACTGGCCTCACGCTTGCTGGGGAGAGGCCCGAGGAGGCAGTCATGAGATTGGACAGCGCGGGACAGAGCCACATCGGCCGGCGGCAGCACAACGAGGACGCGTATTGCGTCCTGCCGGAACTGGGCCTGTTCGTCGTGGCGGACGGGCTGGGTGGACAAGAGGGTGGAGAGGTCGCCAGCCGGTGCGTGGTGGACACCTTCGCGGGCTTCGGCCTGCGACTGGGACAGGACCGGGACTCGACGTGGCCCACGGTGCCGGACCCGGGCCGCAGCCGGGAGGAAAACCTGTTATCGGCGTGCTCGGCGCTGGCGCAGCGGAATCTCCAGGCGCAGCGCGTGGGCCGCCTGAGGGAGATGGCGTCCACGGTGGTGGCGCTCGCGGTGGGAGAGCACGGCGCGGCCGTGGCCCACGTGGGCGACAGCCGGCTGTACCGGCTGCGTGGAGGCACGCTGGAGGCCCTGACGAGGGACCACTCGCTCATCGAGGAGCTGCGCGAGGCGGGCATGTCGCCGCCGGGCGGGCCGGGCAACCTGCGGCACCTCATCACCCGCGCGCTGGGCACCGACAACGCGGAGCCCACCGTGCAGCGGCTGCAGACGGAGCCCGGCGACGTGTTCCTGCTGTGCTCGGACGGGCTCTACGAGCCGCTGGGCATGGAGGGGCTGATGCGGCGGATGACGCTGTCCAGCGCGCGCGAGGCCTGCGACGCGCTCGTCGCGGATGCGTACGAGGCCGGCGGCAAGGACAACATCACCGCGGTGGTGCTGCGCGTCCCGCAGGCCGTCTGACGCGTCAGAAGCCCAGGCCGAAGGAGAGGCTGGCCGACGGCAGCCACGTGTCCACGGGCTCCACCAGGTCCGGGCCATGTGGCAGCCACGCCATGCCCACGTTGAAGTCACCCACCAGCTCGAAGCCGGAGGCCAGGGGCCGCAGGAAGCGCAGCCCCAGGCCCAGCTCGGGGCCGGCCGTGGCCACGCGCCGCGCGTCCGTGCCGGTGATTTGGAGGCCCGGCTCGTCCTCGCCCACCTGCGCCTCGGCGAGCCCGGCGGCGAGGAAGGGCTGCAGGGTGCCCCAGCCCTCCTTCTCGAAGGACATGAGCCGCAGCTTCGCCCGGAAGTGCGCCACCTCCGGCTCCGGGTCTCCGTGAAGGAAGCCGCTGCCCGTGCCGCAGCCCTCCACGGAGAGGAAGGACACGGGGGACAGCTCCAGGCACAGCTCCGGCCGGCGGTTGCCGTTGGCCGTGGAGCCGCCCACGCGCAGGTTGCCGAAGTTGCGCGTCGTGAAGGGCGCATCCGCTACCGCCCGGGCCTCGCCCACGACTTCCTCGGCCCGCGTCGCGCCCGGCGCGAGGACGAGCATGGCCAATGCGGGGACGAAGGTGCGGGACGGGCGCATGGAAGGGACCGAAGCGCGGCGGCTCCGCGCCCGTCAAGGCGGCGGTCCTCTCAGTGTCGCCGGCATGGCGGATGGCTCCTGGGACCTTCGGTGCGGGTGGGGGACTCCAGGGGTGACCGTGACGGCCCCGAGTCACTTCCGCCACCAGCGGATTGCTTCTTCCCCTCTCTACATGTCGGCCGTGTCGGAGTAGTCTGGAATCCCCTGGGGTTCCCCCCTTCATCTCGTCCGGCTCCGCAGCGAATGACGCACAGCCTTGCCGCGCGCCTGTCCGCGGCCACCACCCTGGTCATCCTCGTCCTCACCGCCGTGAGCGTCACCCTCACGGGGTTCGTGTTCGGCTCCAAGTCGGAGACGGTCACCCTCGGCTCCGTGCTGTGGGTGGTCTTCCTGAACACGGTGCTCGCGTTGGGGGCGGGGGCCGTCGTCTTCCTGCTGGTGCGGCGGATGACGTCGCCGCTGCGCCAGCTCACCGCCGCCACGGCCCGCATGGTGGCCGAGGGCGACTTCCGGGGCGCGCTGGAGGCGGGCTCGGCGTTGCGCTCGCAGGATGAAATCGGGCAGCTCGCCGCCACCTTCTCGGAGCTGGTGTCGCAGCTGCGCGCGACGCTGCTGGCGCTGCGCCACTCGGCCGAGCAGCTCGACTCGGCGTCCACGCAGCTGGCCGACTCCGCGTCGGAGCAGAACGAGGCGGTGTCGCAGCAGGCGGTGGCGCTGCACGAGACGCAGGTGGCGGCGCAGCAGCTCCAGGAGGCGTCGCGGGCGGCGGCGAAGCGGGTGGAGGCGATTCAGCGCGAGGCGGAGCGGGCCAGCGCGTTCGGTCAGGAGGGCGAGGCCGCGGTGTCCGGCAGCGTCAGCGGGCTCACGCACATCCGCTCGCACGTGGAGCAGATTGGCCGCACCATCTCCGAGCTGCACCACCGCACGCGGCAGGTGGGTGACATCACCCGCACGGTGAAGGACCTGGCGGACCAGTCCAACGTGCTGGCCCTCAATGCCTCCATCGAGGCGGCGCGCAGCGGCGACGCGGGGCGCTCGTTCGCGGTGGTGGCGCGGGAGATGCGCTCCCTGGCGGACCAGTCCGCGGGCGCGACGACGCGGGTGCAGACGATTCTGGGGGAGATCAGCGGGGCCATCTCGCACGTCGTGCGCACCAGCGAGGGTGGCGCGCGCGAGGTGGAGGGCGGCCTGGAGCAGGTGCGCGCGGCGGGCGAGAGCCTGCGCTCGCTGGCCTCCATCATCCAGACGAACGGGCAGACGGTGAAGGCCATCTCCGACGCCGTCAGCCAGCAGGACGCGGGCATCGCGGAGCTGTTCGCCGCGCTCAGCTCCATGGCCGACCTGGCGGACCAGATTGTCGACCGCATGGCCGCCAACGACCAGGCCGCCATCCAGCTCTCCACGTCCTCGCAGGAGCTGATCGCCATCGTCGGCCGCTACCGGCTGTGAGCGGCGGGGGAGGACGGAAGGCTCGCTCCACCTCGCGGGCGTCGCGCGCCATCGTCGGCCGTTACCGGCTGTGAGCGGCGGGGGAGGGCGGAAGGCTCGCTCCACCTCGCGGGCGTCGCGCGCCATCGTCGGCCGTTACCGGCTGTGAGCGGCGGGGGAGGGCGGTGCGCCCGCCACTCCCGTGCCCGATAAGCGTCAGCGGCTCACGGCTGGGACTTCGGCGTGCCCGAGCGCGAGTTGCCGCCGCCCGCCGTCACCCAGCCGGTGGAGGCGGGCTCGGCGGGCGCGGACAGGTCGAACGCGCGGATGCTCATCCGCCGCGACCAGTCGTTGCTCGCGAGCCAGTTCGTCCACACGCCCATCACCACACGGCCCCGGTACAGCGCCGGCGGGGTGATGTTGGGCGCGGTGCCGGGCAGCGCGCACGCGGCCAGCTCGCGCCCGTCCTTCACATCCAGCTCGCGCAGCACCGACGTGTAATGCGAGTCATCCCCCGTGCAGTTGTAGTCCTCCTCGCAGTTCTCGGAGGGCGGCCGGTCCACCAGGAGCAGCGTGTTCCGGTTCGTG
Source organism: Pyxidicoccus fallax (assembly GCF_012933655.1). Taxonomy (GTDB): domain Bacteria; phylum Myxococcota; class Myxococcia; order Myxococcales; family Myxococcaceae; genus Myxococcus; species Myxococcus fallax. The sequence goes on from NZ_JABBJJ010000089.1 coordinate 11,661, forward strand.
AGCAGCGGCGCCATGGGCCACGCCCCCACGGCCCGGTGCCAGCGCAGCGCGCCGCTCTCCGGGTCCAGCGAGTAGAGGAACGTACGGCCCGGGTGCAGCTCCGTCGGGCAGCCCTCGCCAGCACACGGCTGGTGCGGCAGGACGAGCGTGCCCGCGGCCTGGAAGGCCACGCGCCCATAGGGTGAGTTGGACTGGCCGAACGAGACGTAGCTGCCGTCCGTCGAGGCCGTGGCCAGCGTGGCGAGCGTCGCCCCGGTGGCCGCGTCCGCCACCTCGGCCCGGTCCAGGATGAGCCTCCCACCGTCCACCGCCACGGGCCTGCGCTCCCCCGCGCGGCGCACCTGCCACCGCTGCGTCCCCTCCGCCGAGTACGAGAAGAGCGTCGTCTGCTTCGCCGTGGCGTCGTACGCGCCGCCGTAGCTGTTGCCCTCCGCGTCCACGACGAGTGGCAGTCCCAGCGGCGTGCCCACGGGTGGCGTCGCGGCCTTCCAAACCACCGCGCCCGTGTCCATGTGCAGCGCCACGAGGAGGCTCTGCCCCTCCACCTCCTCGTAGGAGTTGCGAACCACCACGAGGACGTGCGGCGCGCTGAGCGCGACCGAGTCGATGTAGAAGGCGGTGCCCTCCGGGAGCTCCGCACGCAGGCCGCTGATGTCGGTGCTCCACAGCTCGCGTCCATCCACGCGGGCACGCGAGGACACGACGGGGCCGTGGCTCGTCAGGTAGAGCCGGTCCGCGTCCACCGCATGCACGGCCGGAGCACTGTCATTGGCCAGCGCGAGCCGGTATCGGATGACGCCGTCGCGCGAGGCGGAGAAGAGCTCGCACGGGCGCTCACCGGGCTCCTTGTCGGACCAGTACGCGCTCTCGCACTCGGTCCAGTACGTGCGGCCGTCCGCGTCCATCGTCCCGCGGAAGTCCATCGTCTGGCCCCAGGCGCCCTCGTAGCTCCACGCCAGCCGCGCCGTGCCATCGGGCCCGGTGCAGGCCGGGGTGGGAGGAGGCTCCTCGGCGGGAGGGGGCTCCTCACGAGGCGGCTCCGCGGGAAGCGGCCCCGGCTGCACCACCACCGGGCCCCCCGTCCCATCGGAAGGGGGTGTTCCCTCCACGACAGGGGACTCGGGAGCGTCATCGACTCCGGGCGCGGGCTTCGCGCCGTCCTCCGCCGAACAGCCCGCCCATACACACACGCCCAGCACCGCACCCCAGAGCCGCTTCACGCCGCCTCCCGCACCACCACCCGTTGCCAATCCGGTGATGGCGGACAGTGGTGATGCGATTCCCGTCAGGCAACACGCCCCGCCGAGGGCGGCGGCAGGGCGGCCAATCAGGCGGAATGGGAGTGAAACTCAGCCCAGCTCGCCGCCGTCGATGGCGTAGGCGGAGCCGGTGATGCCCGCCGCGGCGTCGGACGCGAGGAAGGCGCACAGCGCGGCCACTTCCTCCGGCTGGATGATGCGGCCCATGGCGTTCATGGACGCGAGCGCCTCGCGCGCCTGCTCATCGCTGCGGCCCGTCGTCTTGGAGATGGCGGCCGTCGCCCCGGTGAACATGTCCGTCTCCACCCAGCCCGGGTTCACCTGATTCACCGTGATGTTCTTCTTGGCGTACTCCGTCGCCAGCGCGCGCGTCATGCCCAGCAGGGCGTGCTTGGACGCGCAGTACGCGGACGTGTACTTCATGCCCTTCATCGAGGCCATGGAGCCGATGTTGATGACACGGCCACCACCGGCCTGGGCCATGGCGGGCATCAGCTCACGGCAGAGGATGAAGGGCGCCGTCACGTTGACGGCCATCACCCGCGCGAGGTCCTCGGTGCGCGTCTTGGTGAGCGGCGCGGACACGGTGATGCCGGCGTTGTTCACCAGCACGCGCGGGGCGCCCTCCGCGAGGATGCGCTTGCAGGCGGCGAGCAGGGCGGCCTCGTCCACCACGTCCACCTCGTGCGTCCGGATGCGCTCACCGCCCTCCTTGCGGAGCGACTCCAGGGCCGACGCCGAGCGCGCCAGCGCCCAGACGTTGTAGCCCTCACGGGCGAAGGACAGCGCCACGGCTCGGCCGATGCCCCGGCTCGCGCCCGTCACCACCACCGACTTCTGGGTCGTTGTCATGGGCGCGGAGCCTAGCGCCAGCGATTGATTTCGGCATCAACGCTCGCGGCCCGCCTCACGGGGTGGGGGCCAGCGCGCCAGGAGGTTGTTTCGCAGAGCGAACGCGCTCGCCGATGCGCTCCAGTCCGGCCCCGGCGCGCGCCCGGGCGTGGACCTCCGCGTAGTCGTCGAAGGCCGTGCCCAGCCACCGGTCGAGTACGGGAGTGAACAGTCCGTAGTGCCCCTGGTACCGGGCGTGGTGCAGGGCGTGGAACGTGGGCGTGAAGAAGAGGCGCCCGGCCCACGAGCGGACGAAGCGCTCGGGCAGCCACTCCGTGTTCCCGTGGCCGAACACGTTGAGGACGTAGTTGGTGAGGACGTACGCCATGACGCCCGCGGAGGTGACGGGCATCACCTGCATGGCGAGAATGACGAGGCCGAACCCGCCGCCCATCAGGATGAGCCGCTCGGCCATGGAGAAGGAGAGGGACGTGAGCGGGTCCGTCACCTGCGCCACGTGGTGCTGCGCGTGCAGCCGGTAGAGCACACGCGTGTGCAGCAGGCGGTGCGACACGTAGAACCACACCTCGAAGCCCACGAACATCCAGGCGAAGGTGGCCAGCGCCACGCCCGGGCTGAAGGGCGCCATGTCGCGCTCGTACGCGGCGCGAAAGGCGGTGATGAGCAGCGCGTCGCACAGCACCACGCCGATGGCCGCTCGCGCCTCGCTCCGGAGCTGTCCCTCGGCCAGCTCCCGCCGGTACACCCGCCAGCGCTCGGCGAGGCGGGTGCGCCCCAGGGCCCAGCCCAGCGATACCGGCACCGCCTTCACCACTCCCGAGACGACGAAGAAGACGGGCAGCAGCTTCAGGTACGTGGAGTCCATGGCGTACCGATGCTACTCCCCCGGAAAACGAAAAAGGCCCAGCCTCGCGAGGAGACTGGGCCGGTGCGGGTCCTAGAGGACGCGCTTCAGACAGGGCGAACGTTCTGCGCCTGCAGGCCCTTGGGGCCACGGGCGACGTCGAACTCGACCTTCTGCCCTTCCTGCAGGGAGCGGAAGCCGTCGGTCTGGATCGCGCTGTGGTGGCAGAAGAGGTCCTCGCCCCCGCCGTCCTGCGTGATGAAACCGAAGCCCTTCGCGTCGTTGAACCACTTCACGGTACCGATTGCCATTTACTCGTGTCTTCTTTCTGGTCCGGCCTCAATGAGTTGAGGCGGAGGCCGCTCCCTGTTGGGGGCGGCCATTGCCGTGTGTCACGTTTCAAGGCTCGTGCCCAGGAATCCTTTTCGAATTTCTCCGAAAAGTGGCCCCCGTGACTGTCGGCTGGGGATGAAACCCTGGGTCCCGAGCTTCCATTCCGCGGGTTCTCGCCAAGGATGACCCGGGAGGTGTCAGACCGGATGTGGCCTGGCGGCCGGGAAGTTTCATGAGGCGAGCAGGGACTCCACCCTTCGCACGGCCTCCGCGATGCCTTCGGAGACGCTCGGGAAGCTGGTGTACTGGGGCAGCTCACGCGGAGCGCGTGCCGCCAGCTCCGCGGCGCTTCCCACGTCGTACAGATGGCGCGCGGCGCCGCCCCACAGCCGTTTCCGCTCGGCCTGGAGGAGTGACGTAACGTCTTTGAATGACGACGACGCCAGCCCATACAGGGCATGCAGGCTCACATCCAGGACATCCGGAGGCCTCGCGAGCTCGGGGCGCGCCAGCAACAACGCCGCCCAGCTCCCGGAAGCGGGCTCCGCCAGGGGCGTCCAGCGAAGCGCGGCGGAAACCCGCTCATAGGCCTGGACCACCTGCTTCCGGGCAAGCTCCTCCCGCTCCCCCCAGCGCCAGGCCCTGTAGCGCCCGAGCGCCTCCAGGTCTCCCGAGAGCCGTGGACGGTGAGCGACATCGTGGGCCACCGACCTCCACAGCTCCCGGGTGCGCCCGAGGTCCCATTCAGGGTTGGCCGAGGAAAGCCAGACATGGCTCAGGTGCAGCGCGGCTCCCTCGGCGCACTCCGGATGGATGAACATCCCCACACGTTGGGAGATGGCGAGCAGCCGCTGTTTGAAGGGTTGGGGAGTCATGGCTCAGAAGCCGAAGTCGATGTCTCCCGGATGATTCCAGCTCGGCCTTGCAAGTAGCCCCTCACTACCATGCGCTGGTCCCGAACGGCGTCTTCGTGCCAGGGGAGGGCGGCGTGCGCTTCGAGGCGTTGCCGCCGCCCACGCAAGCAGCGGTGGAGCGGCTGTTGGGTGTGATGTGCCACCGGGTGCCGCGGTTGCTGGAGAGAAGAGGGGTACTGCACGCCACCGGGGCGAAGCGTCGGCCGCTGACCGGGAGGCCCCAGGGCGCAGTCCTCGCCGGCTTCCCGCCCGTGGCACCCCAGCAGCGCACGCCCCCTGCGGAGAAGCCGGTACCGCCGCTGGCGCAGGCCCACCGTGAGGGACCGGACCGCGCGGCGTGAGCGCTCATGTCCGTCAAGGTGTCAGCCATTGCATGGATTGGGACCCTGGCGGACACTTCTGAGTTGATATGGCATGGAGGTCTCCTGACTCCACGCCCGTCATCATCCGCGGTCGCCGAGTCATGTTCCTCCAGTCCAAGCCCGGCGACGGGCCTCAGCCCGTGAAGAAGCCTCCGTGCGAGTACTGCGGGAAGCAGGGACATCCGTTCGCCCCTTCGTGGGGCAGCTCCATCGGCAGCTCCGGCATCCTGCGGGACAACATCCTCAAGGGCCACGAGGCGGACGTGCACCCCTGGTATACGGGCCGCTGGTCCATCGCCGCGCATCACCTCATCTGCTCCGAGGCCATGGCGGACGACGAGGTCTGGGCGCGGTTCTGCCGCGAGTTTGGCTACGACCTCAACCGGGCGCAGAACGGCGTCATCCTCCCCATGGTGTTGGCCGTCGCGTGCGAGCTGCACGTGCCCGTCCACGTCGGGCCCCATGCAGGCGGCTGGGCATTCGACATGGACCTGGCGTACCCGGAAGCGGTGAAGGCCCGCCTCGCGAAGGTGGCGCGCGCCGTCGGGGCGGGCGGATTTTGCTCCAGTCCCTCAACGTTGACGGACGAGCTGGACAGGCTCAGCGCGGAGATTCTGGGACGCATCGCGACCGGCCGCTGGACGCTTACCCGCGATGGACAGGACTACCTGCCTGGGGGCGTAGGCCATGCAACGCGAGTACTTCGTCCTCATGCGAGCGCGCTCCCAGCAGCACCCGTTATTGGTATGGGGCCAGGACTATCTCCCATTCTTGAAAGCGGGCCCCGTCGAGGTGCGTGAGCCGGTGACACTGAAGCTGGGAGAGCCGGTGCCGCCCAAGCCCGTCATGGTGGACCACCACAGCCTGCCTGCACCGGTCGTTTCCTCGCGGCTCAAGGAGGCGCTCGCGCCGCGGGACCTGCACGGCGTGCAGTGGGTTCCGGCGGATGTCCACGTGGGAGAAGGAGATGTGCGCCGCTACTGGCTCATGCACATGTGGCGGCAGATTCGCTGCATGGACCGGGAACGCTCCGACTTCAGGGCTGCCCCGAGCGGGCTTTTCCTGCTGAGCCTCGACCGGCTCGTCCTCGATGAGGCGGTGCTGCGGGAGATACCTCTTGAGCAGCGGCTCGCCTTTCTACTGGAGGAGGACACGGTCCACCTCTTCCACCGCTCCGTGGTGGACCGCGTACTCTCGCTGACACCTCCACCGGAGGGACTTCGCTTCATCCCGGTGGAGGAGTGGAACGACTCAGCTGGCTTCCGGTGACGGGCTCGTCGAGTTGCGCCAGCGCGGACACCCACTCCTGGATGAGAGCGCTCACCGCGAGCGCGGGGCTTGAGGCAGCGGCCAGGAAGGAGCCGCGGAAGGAGAAGACGCCGCGAGGGGACTTTCGCCGAGTTGCGACCATCCAGCAGTGGTCACTCCCCCAGCCCGACTGTCGCGTCCCTCATGCCGCGACTGTCGGGAGCCGGGCGATGAGCAACCCTGGAATACGAGGAGGCGGAAGGAACCGGTAGGCAGTGTCCCCCGGTCTTCCGCTCGACCTTCTCCCCCGTGCGCCGGCCCGGGTCCCTCTCTCCACCGAGGAGCCACCCATGAGAGTCCAGGCTGCTTTCCCCCCGTTGCTGCTCGCACTGCTGGCACCCGCGGCGTGGGCGCAGGCCCCCAACACGGCACGGGCCGACCAGGCGCGGCAGGTCCGCGTCGACGCCGCGGACTTCCAGCGCGCCCAGCCGCTGCCCATCCCCGTCAACAACAACGACCAGAACGACTTCGGGCGCTGGGCCGTCTACTCCAAGGGCCTGCCGCACGACAGCCTGGGCGAGCCGGATCCGGTGCAGTTCGACGCGCTGCTGGCAGCGCTGCTCACCGGCAACCCCGCGCAGCTGGAGGCGGTGGTGCTCGGAGGCGAGCGCCGGCTGGTCAACCCGCAGGCAGGCTTCTCCTTCACGCTGGAAGGCGCGGACCCGCAGGCCATCACCATGGGGCCCGCGCCCGACTTCGACAGTGACGAGGCCGCGTCGGAGATGGCCGAGCTGTACTGGATGGCCCGGAACCGCGACGTGCGCTTCGACCAGTACGGTGGCAGCGACCAGGCCGATGAGGCCGCCCGGAACATTGGCAACCTGCGCTTCTACCGCGGCGCCCGGCGAAGCACTGGCGAGGTAATCGCCCGGCTCACCTTCCGCGCGGACACGCCCGGCGCGCTGGAAGGCCCATACGTCTCGCAGTTCCTGCTCAAGACGCTCCCCTACGGCGGTGGCCCGCTGGCCACGACGACGGACATCAACCCGCCCCCGTCCGGCGTGGAGCCCACGGCCCACCAGCCCGTCGAGCAGCGCATCTGGACCCGCTTCGCCGGAGACGACCGCGTCACCAACTACAACGAGTGGCTGGACATCCAGAATGGCAAGAACCCGGCGGACCCCACCGACACGCTGGAGGACTTCGACCCGGTGCGCCGCTACATCCGCAGCGGGCGCGACCTGGCCGAGTGGGTGCACTTCGACTACCCGCTCCAGGCCAGCCTCAACGCGGCGCTCATCCTGGCGCGGCAAGGCGACTTCCTGCCGGATGGCCGGTACGACCCGGACCCCAAGTCCTCGCCTCGCGCGGAGGACGAGAACAACCCCTACCGCGTCTATCAGAAGCAGGAAGCCTTCGTGACGTTCGGCAACAGCGACGCCCAGTCGGTGACGACGCTGGTGACGAACACGGTGCTGCGCGCGCAGTGGTTCCAGAAGTGGCAGGTGCATCGGCGGCTGCGCCCCGAGGAGTACGGCGGCCGCGTCCACAACCGCCTCGTCAACGGGGTCAACTACCCGGTGCCCGCCGAGCTGCTGAACTCACCGGTGCTGCCGGCAATCTTCGCACGCAACGCGCAGACCAATGCCGCGCGCAACCTGGGCCCGGGCACGTACCTGCTGCCGCAGGCCTTCCCCGAGGGCAGCCCCATCCACCCGGCCTACGCCTCGGGCCACTCCACGTACATCGGCGCGGGCATCACGGTGCTCAAGGCCTTCTACGCGGACTTCCCCATCATCCACCCGCAGGTGCCCAATGCCGAAGGCACGGCGCTGCTGCCGTACGCCGGGACGCTGACGATGTTCAACGAGCTGGACAAGCTGGCCTCCAACGTGGGCATGGCGCGGCTCTTCGCGGGCGTGCACTACCGCAGCGACCACGACAACGGGGTGCGTCTGGGCGAGCTGTACGCACTGCGCACGCTCCAGGACTGGGCGCGGCTGTACCCGGAGCGGCTGCCAGATGGCACGCCCTTCCAGGGCTTCCGGGTGCGCACGCTCGGTGGCAACACGCTGACGGTGAATGCCACCAGCCCGGCGCTGCCCAATACGGTGAGCCGGGTGGAGGGCCTCATGCTCATCAACGCGGACACGGGGCAGCCCATCCCCGGGTATGCGCCCCTCTACAACCACGCGGTCATCGACCTGAGCGACCTGGCGGCGCAGGGCCATGCCAACTTCGCCGTGCGCGCCACCACCTATCCGCAAGCCGTGGGCAGTGTGCGCTTCGATTACTGGGACCAGGTCCGCGTCCGGGGCACCTGGCCGTATGACCTCGTCAACGACGTGAATGACCCACAGTCGCTCAAGACATTTCGGGGAAGCCTGACCCTGAAGGCCACGCCCTTCAGCGCGGCGGGCGCGGGCGGCGTGGGAGGCGTGCCACTCTCCGTCGCCATCGTCATCCAAGAGTAGCCACACGTCAGGAGCCGGTCCGGCGCGTGACGGGCGCCGGACCGGCCGTTCCCAGCCAGGTCGAGCCATGGCCACGGACCCCTCTCCTGAACAGTTGCGGACCATCACCCGGAGCGACTGGCCGGCCAACAAGGAACACCTGTCCACGACCAGCGCGCTCACGCGTTGTCGCCGTGCCCCGCGATGACGGCCCAGGTGGCGAGGGCACTGTTGACGCTCGTCCAGTAGCCGTAGACCTCGTAGTACCAGACGGCCCAGTGGGCCTGCATGTTGAGCGAGCGCGGAGCGTCCGGCAGGTCCCCGTTGATCTGCGGGTCGGACGCGTTGCGGATGACGAGCCACAGGGGCGCCTGGGCCCCCAGCTCCTCGGCCACCAGCCCCAGCACCGCATCCCCCATCTCCACGCCCGCGCCCACCGTCTCCAGCCCGTTTCGCGAGGTGCCGAACTCGAAGTAGTCCGTGGTGAGGATGGGGTGGAACTCGGGCATGTCCCGTCCGTCGACCTTGAAGTCCGGGGTGTTGCGCGGGCCGCGCAGGAGGGGGCCGGTGAAGGCGTAGCGCTTGGTGGGTGGACCGAAGTCCGGCTCGCGGAGCTGCTCCACGTGGCGCGACATCAACCGGTACGCGTCATCGAAGTACCGCATGGGGATGGGGAAGTCGCAGCGGTACGTCCGCCCGTTGAAGGACTCGTTGCGGAACTCCTTCGACAGGCGGAACTTCGCGGCGCGGGTGAGGATGACATCCCCCAGCTCATGCTCCGGGAACGTGGCGCCCGCGGTGCCCACGGTGAGCACCATTCGCGGCTTCACCTCGCGGATGAGCTGGTGGAACAGGTCCTTCACGGGCAGCGTCGCGGTGCCGTCGCCGGTGCGCACGCCGTCCTGGTTGAGGTGCAGCTCCGACTTGAAGCACAGCACCCGCTTGCCGCCAATCCGCGTGAGGCACCAGCTCCCCAGGCGGCCCACCCGCTGCGACGGGGCGCCTCGACGGATGTTCGGCCGGTAGCGCGCCTCGAAGTCCCGGTCATAGGGATACCAGCGGTCGCGCCGGATGCCCGGGGTGAGTGTGTCCGCCAGGGCCTCGACCTCGGCCACCGTCCAGGTGATGACCAGGTAGTCGGCCTCGGGCAGGGCCTCGCCGGGAGCGGGAGTCTGTGCGAGCGGCATGGGCACGGGCGCCAGCCCCGGGGGGAAGGTCAGCCCCAGGTTCACCTTCTCCAGGGGAGCTCGCTCCCGGGGAATGGCGATGGCTTCCAGCGGCACCTCCTCCTCCGCGGCGCCGTATTCGATGATGTGCCGGGCGAGCATCTCGGGGCTGCTCAGGATGGAATGCGGGTTGGGCATGGCGCGCCTCCAGGGCTCCAGCGGGTTTGAGACGGCCTCGACGCGTTGTGACGCCGGGCCCTGTCAGGTGGGCTTTCCAAGGACGGCTGCCCGATAGCCGGACGGCCGGGCGGGAGGGATGCAGGCCCAGCTCCCGGGCAGGTGAATGGGCGAGGGGGGCACCGGTTCACAACCGCGTCCAGCGGTTCCCGCCTCCTCGAGTACGTCTCCATGGAGCGCCGGACATGTGCCTCTATCCCCGACATCGACATTCCCTCCATTGCATCCTCCCGCCCCACCTCAGCCGCGAGATTGTGAGGAACGGCTCGAAGGAGCAGCGTGAGCGCGTCCTCCGGACGCAGGCTGTCGACAACACCCTCCGGGCCATGCGCCTGGCACGCAGCGGGCTGGCCCGGATGGGTGCGCAGTTCCAGCCCGGCCCCATCATGGTGGCGGGCCAGAAGCTGCGAACCATCTTCGACATGAAGAACTCGCAGGAGTTCCCCGGGCTGATGGCCCGCTCCGAGGGGCAGGCGAACAGCAGCGACGTCTGCATCAACGAGGCCTATGAGGGCCTGGGTGCGACGTATGACATGTACCAGGAGGTCTTCAGCCGCAACTCCATTGACGGCCAGGGCATGCCGCTCCACGCCCACGTCCACTATGGCCACGACTACGACAACGCCTTCTGGGACGGCGAGCGCATGGTGTTGGGCGATGGGGACGGCGACATCTTCAACCGCTTCACCATCGCCGTGGACGTCATCGGCCACGAGCTCGCCCACGGCGTCACGGAGCACGAGGGCCCCCTCACCTATTTCGTCCAGGCGGGCGCGCTCAACGAGTCGCTGTCCGACGTCTTCGGCTCACTCGTGAAGCAGCACCTGCTGAAGCAGAAGGCGGACGAGGCGGACTGGCTCATCGGCCAGGGCCTCTTCACGAAGAACGTCGAGGGCCAGGCGCTGCGCTCCATGAAGGCGCCCGGCACCGCGTACGACGACAACGTGTTGGGGAAGGACCCGCAGCCGGCCCGCATGCGCGACTACGTGCACACGTGGGATGACAACGGCGGCGTGCACATCAACTCCGGCATCCCCAACCGGGCCTTCTACCTCGTGGCGACGCAGCTGGGCGGCTACGCGTGGGAGCGGGCCGGCCACATCTGGTACGAAACGCTGAGGGACCCGCGGCTGAAGCCCAACGCCACGTTCCTCTCCTTCGCGCGGCTCACGGTGCTGTCCGCCGCGCGCCTCTTCGGCAGCGGCAGCGACGAGGAGAAGGTCGTCCGCGACGCCTGGAGCCAGGTGGACATCCGCGTCTCGCGCGAGCGGGTGGGAGAGCCCTTGTGGGGTCCCGGTGTTCAGCCCCCGCCGCAGCAGTCCGGGCAGCAGCCGCCGGCTCAGTAGTCCAGGTGAGGCCACGAGGACGAGCCATGCGAATCGAACTTTCAGCGCGGCGGGCGCGGGCGGCGTGGGAGGCGTGCCACTCTCCGTCGCCGTCGTCATCCAAGAGTAGCCACACGTCAGGCGCCCTTTGACGGTGGACTGGACACTCGGCCGGCAGCCGCCGGCCATCCGGGCGCGCTGGCTGCTAGGTTCCGGCGCCATGTCCACTCCCGATGAGACGAGCCTGCCCGCGGAGACGTTGGCCAAACGCCCGCTGGTGCTGGTGGCGCTGGAGGGCTCCACCATCCTCGCCGACCGCCGCTTTCCGCCGGGTGCCACCGTGTCGGTGGGGAGCAACTCGCGCACGGAGCTGCCGCTGCCTCCCAAGTTCGAGCTCGCCGCCTACACGCTGCTCACCAACGGCTCGGTGCTGCACCTGGCCCCGCCGCTTCACGTGCAGGCGCGCGTGTGGCATGACGGCAAGGTGGTGGAGCTCAAGGGGCACTTCCGCGACCTTCGGAAGAAGCACCCGGAGCTGCCCCACGTGCTCCCGCTGGCGAGTGAGCGGTTCGTGGTGAGCTACGCGACCGGCGTGGTGTTCATGGGCCGCTTCCTGCCGGAAGACTCGCATCCCTCAACTTGAATTCCGTGAAGCCGCGATGCCCGAGCAGAAGAACGCGATGGAGCCAGCAGCCCGGCGAGAGGGATGTCAGTTCTCGCGAAGTTGCTCCAGGAGTCATCCCTCCACGGCACGGGCGGCTCGGCAGCGAACCGGGCCGCTGGCGAAGCACCTGCTCCGAGCGGAGGAACTGCTCCGCTGAGCACCATCCCGAGGGTGAGCGCGTGGCCAGCGGTCGCCATGCTGCCCGATACCCCGGCAACACGCCCAGGCACTCCACCGACTCACCGGTGAAGCTCAGCCGCTTCCATTCACGGGGGCGGGCGCTTCGCCGAGGTGCGCCGCCGCCTCGCGGTCAGCTTCACCTCGTCGCTCCGGCAGATGCGCACGCGCAGGAAGCGCTTGAGCTGGGAGAGGGTGATGTCGTGGTCGTGGTCGCTCTCCGCGGCGCAGCAATCACTCAGCACGGTGAGCTTGTACTCGTGCATGTGCGCGTCGTGGGCGCTGAAGAAGATGCAGAGGTTGGTGGCCATGCCCGCGAGGATGAGCTTCTTCGTTCCCAGGTACTCCAGCAGCGGTACCAGTGAGGTGGCGAAGAAGGCGGAGTGCTTGGGCTTGAGGATGAAGTAGTCATCCGGGGTGGGCTTGAGGGCCCGGGCGACGTCGCGGCCCCGGATGCCCGGCCGCGTGCAGTGCTTGTAGATGTCGCTGAAGTTGCTGCGCCAGTAGCCGAAGTTGTCGTTGACGTAGATGATCGGCACCCCGGCCCGCCGCAGCTTCGCGGCGAAGGGGCCCAGGCGTTCCACCATCCTCATGGCCCATGGCAGGACGTTCTCCCCACCGGGGAACTCCAGGTCGTTGATGACGTCGATGATGAGCAACGCGGTGTCGGAGCGCTTGCCGCGTGCCTGGGTCTGCTTCGTCACGCCCACCTCACGCCCGGGAAGCTATTCTCGCGGGCGAGGGGCGGGAGGCCCCTCACGCGGAATCTCTCCGGCTCCGTGCACGGCCTGACAGGGCCCCGCCCGGGCGCGGTCCGTGGCGTCATCCCCCACGGGGAAGGTCACGCCCGTGTCCTGGACACCGCTGACCGGGGCGTGTCAGGGGGCCTGTGACGGGCGTGAGGCGTTCCCGACGCTGGCTCGTACCGTGAGCAGCCCCGCGCGCGGCTCGGCGGCGCGGACGGGAGAGGCGGGTTGGCGACGAATGACCCGCTCGGCCACGGCGACGTTGATGACCCAGCCGGCGCCCAACAGCAGCGCTCTGGCGAGCTCGCCCGGCTTGCCGACGATGAGGAACCAGGGCACGGAGACCAGCACCTGCGTGCCCGCGCCCAGACCGATGGCGTAACCCCGAATCATCCAGGCCCGGTGGCCAACGACGTCCCGCCGCAGGATGGCTGCCATCCCCAGGACGAGGGACAGGACCATCGCCGAGCCGAACAGGAGCCGCAGGCCGTCGAGGAGCTCTCCGTCGCCTTCGGCGCGGGGATAGAACAGCGTCATCCACAAGCCCGAGAGCCCGGCCACGAGGCCGCACGCGACCAGCAGCCGCCCGGCGACGCGGTGCCAGCCGGGCCGCCGGCGGCGAAAGTCCGGGGCGAACTGGAAGGCACCCAGGACGCAGTACACGCTGGCGCTGAGGACGTGCAGCACCACCGGCAGGGGCGATGCGAAGAACCGCGCGTTGTGCGGGGTGAGCTCGGCGCCGCCCGCCAGCTCCGCCAGACGGGCGGCGCCGGCCAGGATGGGCACGAGCGAGAGCGCGACCAGCGCAGCGGTCACGAGCCGCTCGGCCTTGGGGGTGGAGGTCATGTGCGAACAGATAGCCCTCCGCGCCCCCCGACGGAATTGACTGAGTTCCTTCTCCTGATATGCGCAAATGCATGGATTGGCGGGCGGTCAAGTTCGACTGGAATCGAGCGCGGGCCTTTCTGGTCACCGCGGAAGAGGGCTCGCTCACGGCGGCGGCGCGTGCGCTCGGCATGGCGCAGCCGACACTCGGGCGTCAGGTGAGCGCGCTCGAGGACGAGCTGGGCGTGGTGCTGTTCGAGCGCGTGGGACGGAGCCTCGCGCTGACGCCGAGCGGGCGCGAGCTGCTCGACCACGTTCGAGCCATGGGTGACGCCGCGGGGCGCGTCTCGCTCGCGGCCGGCGGACAGTCGCAGAGCATCACCGGGCTGGTCCGCATCACGGCCAACGAGATCTACTCGGCCTTCCTGCTGCCGCCCATCGTGGAGAAGCTTCGGCGCGAGGCGCCGGGCCTCGACATCGAGCTCGTCGCAACCAACACCGCGGTCGATCTGCGCCGACGGGAGGCGGATATCGCCATCCGGAACTTCCGCCCCACCCAGCCCGACCTCATCGCCACCAAGGTCCGGGACGACCCGATGCGGCTGTATGCCGCGACCCACTACCTCGCGCGCATCGGCAACCCACGGACGCCGAAGGCACTGAGCCGCGCCGACTTCATCGGGCTTGGCGGGACGGACGAAATGCTCAACGGGCTGAACAGGCTGGGCTTGAGCCTGACGCAACGGAACTTCCCGGTGCTGACGGGGAACCACCTCGTGCACTGGGAGATGGTCAAGCAGGGCATCGGCGTGGGCGTCGCTCCCGAGCGCGTGGGAGACGCCGAGCCGCGGGTCCGGCGGGCCCTCCCCAACCTCGCCCCGTTATTACTTCCCATCTGGCTGACGACCCACCGCGAGCTGAACACCAGCAAGCGAATCCGGCGGGTGTTCGATCTGCTCGCGACCGAGCTCGGAAGGTGAGTGACGGCGGCGCTCCTCGGGCCCCGCCGCGTGCCCCACATCCCACACTCGGGGGCTGGGGCTCGACCGCGAGGACAAAGCCAGAGCGCACGGGAGAGCCCTTCGCTCCCGCGAGGTAGAGCCTGCTGCCCACCCGCGGATGGGAGTTGCCCGGCCCGAACGCTGCTGTTCGTATGGATTGCCATGTCCACCACCCCGAATGCGCAAGCGACCCAGGCACTGCTCTCCCTCTGCCAGGACAGCGGTCGCTGGAAGGCGGAGCTGACCGCCGACGCCGTGAAGGAGCTGCTGGCCCAGGGCGCGGACATCCACGGGCGCGGCGAGCGCGGCTCGACGCCGCTGCACTTCGCCGTGCTCGCGCCCTACCAGAAGGTCCCCCCGCTCCCCAGCATCGAAGTGGTGCGGACCCTCCTCGATGCCGGAGCCGATCCGAACGCGCGCGACAACGACGCCCAGACGCCCCTCCTGCGAGCCCTTCCCTACGGCAATGACCCCACGCAAGAGCTCCGCGCGCTCGAAATCATCCACCTGCTGCGCGCGGCGGGAGCGAAGGTGCCCTCCGACGTGAAGGACGCTCGCGCCGCCGCGTTCCGCATGCACAGCCCCGGGCTCTATGCGGCGCTGCTCGACGCGGGCGCCCCCATCGACGTGCGCGACGACAGCGACTCCACCCCGCTCCACAACGCCGCCACCCATGGCCACGTCCCCTTCGTCGAGCTGCTGCTCGCGCGAGGCGCCGAGGTGAACGCCCTCGACGGGCTCGGACGGACTCCGCTCGGCGCGGCCCTGCGCAAGCGCGAGGAACCCTGGGTCAAGGCGCACAACCGCACCGCGGACTTCGACGCCATCATCGCCCTGCTGGAGCGCGCGGGAGGCCAGCCCCGCGTCTCCTACTCCTGGAGCGAGGACCCGTTCGCGCCCTTTCCCATCGACACCGCCGCCCTGCGCGCCGCGGCGCCGAAGAGCTGGCTCGACGTCGAGCTCGACGTCGACTCCGCCCAGGAGTTCGCCACCGGGCTCCACCACTCCGGCGACCCCGACCAGGCGCTGGCCTTCCTGGCGGCGCTGCGGGACGTGCTCGACGTGCCACCGAGGCACGTGCGCCTCCAGGGACCGCTGACCCTGGAGCGCCCCTTCTTCCACCACGGTGACCTGGAGGTGGAGGGCCACCTCTCCATCCACGAGCCCTTCGCGGTGACGGGCAGCCTCATCGTGCACGGCGTCCTGGAGGACCTCGGGCCCGGCTCCCTCGTCAACATCCTGGGAGACGTGCGCTGTCACGCGCTCGATACGGACGGCGATTTCAGCGTCCGGGGAGGCATCCACGCGCGCGACATCGTCCTCGGCCACCACAATGACCAACTGCTGTCGGCCGCCACCATCCACGCGCGCGTCGTCATCGAGGACGACCACGCCGTCAGCGCCGAGATCCACGCCGAGCACCACTTCGACATCGACACGTACATGCAGATGCGCCGGAGCGGCGGGTCCGAGCGCATGCGCGCGCTGTTCGTCGACGAGGTGCTGGATGACGAAGACGACCTCGACAAAGGCGAGCTGTTCGACCGGCTGCGCGAGGGCCTGCCCGTCTTTCGCGGACAATCCTGAGTCGCCTCATTCAGTTTTCCGTGTTTTATATGAAACACCAGAATATTAGGTTGAAATCCCAGGGCCCGGGAGCGGCAGGCGTCTGAAGACCGGGCCTCCCTTGTACGAGAGGAGCGCGCGATGACCCGGTCAGGACGAGCAGGTGCGGTGATTGCTGGAGCGGCGCTGTGTCTGGGGGCCTGGAGCATGGAGGCGGAGGCCACCCAACCCAGGACGCTCGATGACGTGTTGCTCGAGGTGGAGCGAGAGGTTCCCGGTTTCGGCGGCATGTACCACGACGCGAAGGGGCGGCTGGTGGTGCGGATGGTCCATGCCGAAGCGGCACCCGTGGCGGTGGCGGCAATCACGCGCCGGTTCGGCGCGGAGCGCGTCCCGGCGGCGGGGTGGGTGACCGAGCCGGCGGCGCGGACCTTCTCCCAGCTCAAGGCCTTGCAGGAGCGCCTCACTCCGGAGGTGCTCTCGCTGCCTGGGGCCGTCTTCACGGACGTCGACGAGAAGTCGAATCGGGTGGCCATCGGTGTCGCGCGGGCCGAGGCGCGGGGGTTGGTCGAGACGGTGCTTTCCCGCCTGTCCGTGGAGCGCGAGGCGGTGGAGGTCGTCGAGGTGGGGCCCATCCTCCCCACCAACGTGCAGGGGGGCTGGACGCCGGTCGCGGGCGGACTGCAGATCGAGACGCCGGGCAAGTACTGCACGCTCGGCTTCGCCGCGCTGCAAGGGGGCACGCTGGGGTTCGTGAGCAACTCGCATTGCACCCAGGTGCAGGGAGGCGTGGAGGCGACGCCCGCCTATCAAGCCGTGGCGCCGTGGCGGGTCGGGACGGAGCTCACCGACCCGGGCTATGCCAGCGGTGGAAGCTGCCCGGCGGGACGCATCTGCCGCAACAGTGACAGCGCCTTCTTCCGCGCGGATGCCGCCATCAGCCCGCGCGTGGTGCGGACCTCGGGGGCGTTCGACCTGAACATCTCCGCCTGGCTCGACGTGACGAGCAAGGTGCTCTATCCGTCGCAGGGGCAGACGGTGCTCAAGACGGGGCGGTCCACCGGCACGACGAGTGGAACCATCCAGTGGGCCTGCGCCACGGTGAACTCGGGCGGGACGCCTCACACGTACTACTGCAACTACATCGCGACGAGCGCCACGCAGAACGGCGCGGGCGGTGACAGCGGCTCTCCCGTCTACTTCCAGTCGGGCAACACCGTGAGCCTGACGGGCATCTTGTGGGGGTCGGGCTCCAATCCCTGGAACTTCGCCTTCGCTCCGCTGGGCGCGGTCCAGTCCGAGCTGGGGGTCGTCCCCTATTGCCTGGGCGGTGTGGGCTGCTGAGCGGTCTGGACCTGCTACGGGCCCGCGGGGGAGCGGAGCACGTCCCGGGGCAGCGGCTCCGGGACGCCCAGGGCAATGCCATACACGGGCAGCTCCCGCTCCGCGTCCAATGCCAGGAGCGCGGCCAGCTCCTGGTCGAGGAAGCCGCCCAGGTTGAAGCTGCCCAGCCCCAGCGCCGCCGCGGCGAGGTTGACGTTCTGGCCGACGTGGCCGGCCTCCAGGAGGAGGTACCGGTAGCCCCGGTCCGAGTACTTCCACAAGCTGCGCTCGGGCATGGCGGTCAGCACGAGCACGGCGCTGGCCTTCTCCAGGTAGGGCTGCCGCAGGAACAGCTGCGTGAGCAGGCCGGGCGGGAGCGCCCCCTCGCGCACCTGCTCCAGGGCGTGGCTCGCGGGGGCGTAGTGGTGGATGCCGGCGGGGAGGCCCTCCACGGCGCGCGCGAGCACGTAGACCTCCAGCGGGTACAGGCCGCCACCGGACGGCACGGTCCGCTCGTGCATCTGGAGGTCCCCGAAGCTCGCGGTGCCCCGGACGCCGTACGCCGCGTAGAGCAGCGTGCCGAGCGCCTCCAGCGACAGCGGGGCCCCGGTGAAGCGCCGGCAGGAGAAGCGCGCCGCCAGGGCCTGCGCGAGCGTCGTGTCGGGCCACCGGGGCGCTCCCAGCGGGAGGACCGGCGCGGACAGGTACTCCTTGGCGCCGCCCATCGGCGCGGGCCCGCTCGGGGGGCCGAGGTTGTGCGGGGACCGGCTCGTGTTCCGGTGGAAGAGCCAGGCCAGCGGCTGCCGCTGTCGGAACATCGGAGGACTCCGGGTCAGGCGATGGGATGGGGGTCGGGGTTGAGCGCCTCCGGGCCGACGCGGGCGGGCGCGAGCCCGAGCTTCACGGGGAGCTGGTAGAGCCGCTCGCCGCCCAGGCGCCGCTCCCGGTGGCCGAAGTCGATGGGCTGGAGCCCGGGGAGCACGGCGCGCACGACGTGCAGGCCCAGGGCCCGGAGGTCCGGGGGCGTGAGGTCGCAGTAGAGCAGGTCGCTGCCCGTGGCGCGCAGGCGGTCGGTCAGCAGGCGCAGCGAGTCCACCGCGCCCACGGCGGCGGGAGCGTCCCAGGAGAAGGGCTCCACGGGACGCCGCAGGAGGAAGTCGAGCGCGGCGAGCCGCTCGGGCAGCGCGTACAGCAGGTCGTGGTCCTCCAGCTTCGCCACGGCGCCGGGCTGGGCTCGCAGTTCCTCCAGCCGCTGGCGCGACTCGGGGCGGCGGAGGCGGCGGACGAGCGCCGGGCGGATCTGCCCGACCTCCAGCAGGGCGCCCCGCGCGGCACGGGCGGCGGAGAGGTCCGCGCCCATGCCGACCACCGCCGCGGGTCCCGCCCCCGCATCGCGCTGCACGCCAACCGCGAGGAAGACGTGCAGGGCCTGGTCGGTGGGCACGCGGAACAGGTGCAGGTCGACGCCCCGGCGGGCGTAGGAGCGCACCCAGTCGACGAGCTCGGGGTCGGGGTGGTGCGCGGGGTCGACACGGTGGCAGGGGAGCCGGTGGAGCCAGGTAATCATCACCGCGTCGCGCTCCAGCACCTCGCAGGCGGCGCGCAGCACGGCGTCCGCGAGCGTGGGGCCGGCTGCCAACCCATTGGAGGTGGTCGGGAACAGGCGCTCCCCGGGGGCCTGCGGGTCATTGAGGAAGACGGCGCCGGTGGGGACGTGGACGGCGTCGCCCGTGCCCAGCGAGCGGGCGCGCACCCACCGCAGGACGTTGTTGCCGTCATAGGGCACATACGGCAGGGACGCGTACTGCTCGGGGCGGTAGAGCACCAGGTCGCGCGGGTCGAGCGAGGGGCCGTCCAGGGCCTGGCGCGCGGCGCGGACCTCCGGGAGCGTGGAGACGCAGCCGCCGCCGTAGCGCTCCACGGCCTCGCCGACGGCACTGAGGCGGGCCTCCTCCCAGGTCATGCCCTTGCCGGAGCAGTGGAGGTCGACCTGGGCGTCCTTGCCGACGAAGCGGTGGTTCGCGATGCGGGCCGTGAGGACGAAGGGGCGAGGGGGCTCGGTCGCGT
Source organism: Pyxidicoccus fallax (assembly GCF_012933655.1). Classification (GTDB taxonomy): domain Bacteria; phylum Myxococcota; class Myxococcia; order Myxococcales; family Myxococcaceae; genus Myxococcus; species Myxococcus fallax. Next base: position 31,023 of record NZ_JABBJJ010000089.1, read on the forward strand.
CCTTCTGGAAGGGCTCCACGCTGTGGACGAGCCCGGTGCGGGCATCCACGAGCCGCGGAATCAGGGCGGCGAGGTCCGCGCGGTCCGCGGCCGGGGCCGTCAGGCCCTCCCACCCTGGAGGGAGGGAGGGCCCGGGGCTTTTTTTGAGCACACCGGGCAGTCCGGCTTCTCGAGCACGGGGTGGAGCGAGGGGAGGGGCTTCAGCGCATCCAGGTCCAGGACGTGGCTGGCGAGAGTCGTGGGGCGCAGGCCGAGGAGCAGCTTGAGGGCCTCCTGGGCGAGCACGCCGCCCACCTGCGCGGCGAGCGGGGGGAGCGTGGCGCGCGCGTGGAGACGGGGCTGGCGCTGCCGGTCGAGGTGCTCCTCCCAGGCCATCTCCGGCTCGAAGTCGTCCATGCACGCGAGCCCGCGCATCCGGTAGCACATGAAGCAGGCGGTGCTCCCTGGCACGACGAGCGGGCCGACCCGGGCGGTGTGCGAGGAGAGCTCGGCGTAGAGGGCGGGCACGGCGTGGGCCAGGCTCGCGCGGTTGAGCCAGTGGTGGACGGCGGACAGGCCGCGGTCGAAGCAGGCCAGCGCGAGGCTCGCGCCGCGCACCAGCGCGTCCACGCCTTCTCGGGTCAGGGGAACGTCCGGCGTCGTGACGCGGCCGCCGCGGCCCGAGAGCAGCCGGGCCATCACCTGCTGCCGGGGGGTGCCGACGGCCTCGGGCGTGACGCCCGGCATCAGCGCGACGTTGCCCGGCTCGCAGGGGAAGGGGTCCACCAGCACCACCTCGCCCACGCCGCAGTCAGCGAGCTGGGCCGCGGCATGGGCGCCGTGGGCTTCGAGCCCCAGCACCACGACGCGCAGCTTCGAGAGCGCGTCCCGCGCGGCGGGGGCGGGAAGGCCCCAGGCCTCCAGCAACGCGAGGAAGGGGGTGACGGGAGCCGGGGGCGCGAGGCCGCGAGGCGAGCGCCGGAGGACGCGGGCGGCGACGAGGGCGTCGAGATGGCCGCGCAGGTCCGCCGGGGCCACGTCTGGCAGGGCCGCCGCCACGGCGTCGAAGCTCCGCTGGCCATCCAGGAGGGGAAGGACGCGCTCCAGGAAGAGCCGGGTGGAGGCGCCTTCCAGCTGGAGCGAGGCGACGTCAGAGCGAACGAGGGCGCCACCGCTGCGCAGCGGCACGACCTCGGTGCCGGCTGCGAGCGAGTAGACATCATCCAGCGGAGCAGTCATGCGGGCCGGTCACCCGCCGAGCTGGCTGAAGCGTCCGCTGCCGCTGTGCGGGGCGGAGCCGCTGTACGAGCAGGGGCCGCAGGTGCACTCGTTGATACAGGTCGTGATGCAGTTGGTGATGCAGTTGGTGATGCAACTGACGATACAGACCGTGACGCAGGTGACGACACAGACGGTGGGGTCCGAGGTCGCAGCCAGGGTGTTGTCCAGGTGCTTGATGCTCAGCTCCAACCGCTTCACATCGGTCGCTTCAGCCATGGCCACCTCCGTGCATCGTGGAAACCGCTAAGAAGCTGACAGACTAGTTCACCCCGGGTGAACCCTCCATGCGCCCCGCGGGTGATTGCAGTGTTCAGGAATCAACAGATACGGGGCCCGGAAGAGGAGCGGCAGGAGTGGTGCGACCGCATCATGTCAACTCTTCGGTAACGCAGTTGCAGAAGCGACGCGTCGTGTCACCAGGAGTGGAGGGGCGGACCTCGCGCTGCAATCGGAGCCGGTACCTGCGCTATCCTGCATCGCTGCTCCTACTCCGAGCATCATGACCGCCTCGAAACCCACCCTGCGGTGCGCCACCTGCGGCGCGCCGCTGAAACGACTCTCCACGGCATGTCCCACCTGTGGCGAGTCGCCGCTCCTCGACGGGCGCTATGTGCTCGGCGCCATCATTGGTCAGGGAGCCGCCGGGGTGACCTACCGCGGCCGGCGCGTCTCCGACGGCAAGTACGTGTGCGTAAAGGAGCTGCGGTGGGCGCGCGCGCACTCCACCGACGACGTGGAGCAGTTCCACCGCGAGGCGCGTGTCCTCCAGCAGCTCTCCCACCCGGGCATCCCGGCGTACGTGGACGAGTTCTCCGCGGGGCGAGGGCGCGAACAGGCGCTCTACCTCGTACAGGAGCTGGTGGACGGGGAGAATCTGGCAAAGGAGATGGCCCGTCGACGCGTGAGCGAAGGCGACGTGCTCGCCATGCTCGAGCAACTCCTCGACACCCTTGTCTACCTTCACGGCCTGTCGCCCGCGGTGGTGCACCGGGACCTCAAGCCAGGCAACGTCATCCGCCGCCGCTCCGACAGGCGGCTGCTGCTCGTGGACTTCGGCTCGGTGCGCGAGGCCGGCGCCAGCCTGGCGGCGGGGCAGGGCAGCGTCGCGGGGACGTTCGGCTACATGGCGCCCGAGCAGATGTTCGGCATCGCCACCCCGCGCTCCGACCTGTACTCGCTGGGCGTGCTGGCGGTGGTGCTCCTCTCGCGGCGCGAGCCGCACATGCTCGCCCAGGGGCACCGTCTTGCCTGGGAGGCGCACGTCAACGTGAGCCCAGGCACGGCCGAACTGCTCGCCGCGCTGCTCAAGCCCGACCCCGAGCAGCGCCTCGGCACGGCGACCGAGGCGCTCGCGTGGGTGCGGCGCCTGCGCGAGGGAAAGCGGTCGGACCTTCAACGCACCGCGACCGGTCGCACTCCGTTGGCGACCGCCCGGCGGGAGGCGCCAGCGGAGGACTCACGACTCAGCGAGGCGGACAATGCCGGCACCGTGGCGGCCATCATCCCCGGCATGCTGGCTTCCTGGGCCGTGGGCGGTCTGCTCTTCCTGGTGCTGATGCCCAGGATTGACGTGCAGGAGGGGTCCCTCTGGGGGCTGGTGCCCCTGGGCGGCGGAGTGCTCGCCGGCCTGGTCACGTATCTCAGCGTCCACCGCGCCGAGCGGAAGCGGGTCCTCAAGAGCGGCTGGATACCGCCCTCGGACGACTGAGCCATCGGGGGCTGGGGACGTATTGGACGCATGGGCGCGGAGTTCGCGCTCGCGGTCTTCCGCGCGGGCATTCCCCTCCAGCGGGTGCAGGGCCCCACCATCCTGAGCGTTCGACAGTGCGGTCCTCTCTTGGGCCCCAAGGGCGGGCACCGCCCCCTACACCGGCGCAGCGCACGCTGGCTGCCTCCGATGGGGTGAATCCTCGCGAGCTGCTGGCTCACGTCCAACCCGCCATCTGGGCTGCTCGCAGCCACGAGGCGAGGGCCGCATGAGCCATGGTCCCCGCTCAAAATGGCGAAAGTCGAGTCAGAGCACGGCGCTGCCCACACGACGCATCGACATGGAAGTGCCGACAGCGCCGCCGAGGCCACCCCCCTCCTCCTTCCGCCAGAGGAGGGGGTGCCCGTGCGGGTCAGCCGTTTCCGACGGTGCCTTCGCCCTCGGGCGTCTGCCCGGAGGCGTCCGCAGCCGGCGCGGCGTCCGTGGTGCCCTCGCCGCCCTCATTGGCCTCGGGCTCGTCGGGCAGCTCCGGCGCGGTGCCGGCCGCCTCCGCCGCCTGCTGCGCCTTGAGCTCCTCGTCGTTCATGAAGCCGACGGGGTTCTCCTTGCGGTTGAGGAAGCGCACGGCCTTCTTCGACAGGGCGTACATCTGCTCCGCCGCCGCCGCGGGCACCAGCGAGTGCTCGATTTGCGCGGGCTCGGGCCGCTCCACCACGCCGAGCTCGCCGTCCTCGAGCTGCTTCGCCTGCGCCGGGCTCAGCTCCAGCCGCCGCAGCTTGCCCTTGCGGGTCATGAAGTAGAACGTCGTCTCGCCCGCCTCGATGGGAATCTGCGAGCCGAGCACCAGCTCCCTCAGCGCCCGGTCCAGCTCCACCTGCTTCTTGGACTCCGCGCGCTGGTACGCCTTGGAGCCCGGCAGGGGAGGAAGCTTGGGGATGGCCTTCTCCGGAGCAGCGGCCGGGCGTCCCTGCTGGGGACCCCCGCCGTAGCGCGGCGCGCCTCCGCCGCCGGGACGGCCACCGCCGCCCGGAGCGAAGCGGCCTCCGCCGCCACCGGGACGGCCGCCGCCCTCGCGCCGTCCGCCCTCACGGCCGCCGCCCTCGCGGTTCGGCGGGCCTCCTTGTGTCCGGTTCTCGTCACGGGGAGGGCCCGAACGGTTTCCGCCTGGACGGCCGCCCTCCTGGGGAGGGGGCCGCCGGGCTTCCGCCTGGCTGGGCTTCGTCTCCACCTTCTTGGCCTGTTCCTCGGTGACGAGGCCCGCCTTCAACAACTTGTCGCGCAGGTTCTGCATGAGTTGGGCGTTCTATCCCTTGCACGGCCGCACGCAAGCCGCAGCTTGCCGCACCTGTATGGCCCACGTAACTTGCCGCCCCTGCCGTACCCTTTTGGAGGAAGCGTGAGCCGTTTGACGAAGTCCGCCATCACCCTGGCCCTGGCACTGTCCGCCGCGGGCTGCTCCGACCCGGTCGACAAGGCGGCCAAGGCGCGCATCTTCTCGCCCGAGGACCCGCCCAAGGTGGTGGCCTCCGCCAAGGAAAAGCTGCCTCCCGAGGATGTGGCGGACAACCCCCAGGTGGCCCGCCGCATCCTGGGCATGGACGCCGCCGAGGTGACCGAGCGGCTGGGACCCCACCGCTTCCAGTCCACCCTCTCCTATGAGTGGACCTCCGCGGACTCCAACCCGGTGAAGCTCACCGAGACGCGCACCTTCCGCGCGGGCCCCGGCGGCGTCAGCGGGGACTTCCACGGCGTGCTGGAGAACTCGAGGGACCAGGGCCTGGAGGTCATGCGCGTGGGCGGCCAGGTGTTCGCCCGCAACCGCTACGGCCCCTTCCGCCAGCGCCTGCGCGACCGCGGCATGGCCGAGCGCACCCGCACGGAGCTGACTGGCGCCATCCGCGACTTCGACAGCCTCTTCCAGGGCCGCCTCAAGCTGACGCCCCAGGGCACCGTCACCCACGAGGGCCGCACCGCGTGGCGCTACGCCGTGACGCTCGGCCCCGAGCTGGCGAATGCCTCCGCCCGCGGGCTGCCCAAGCTCATCGAGCCGAAGAACGGCGCCGACGAGTCCACGCGCCGCCGCGCCAACTTCTTCGCCCACCGCGTGCCGCGCTCGCTGGACGGCGAGGTGCTGGTGGACGCCGCCACCTCCGTGGTCCTCAAGGCCCGGCTGGATGGCCGCATCGGCGTGGCCGCGGAGAAGACGCCCGAGGCCGCCGAGCTGCGCCTGACGCTGGAGTCCGCCCTCACCGAGCTGGGCCAGGACCCGAAGCTCCAGCCGCCGGAGAGCTTCCTCCCCGACGCCGACAAGCCCCAGGGCATCGCGGACGCGCTGGACGCCTTCGGCATCGAGCGCAAGAAGCCCGAGGGCGCCGACAAGGACAAGCCCGCCGGCGACGCGCCTCCCGAGCCCGAGGACGAAGAGGGCACCTGATTCACCGCGGCCCCGGGTGCGCCGCGCCCCTGTCCCTCAGGGCAGGGGTGGCCGACCCCGGGCACCCGCACCGCCCCGAGAGCCCCGCCCGGAAGTCCGAGGCAGGGAGGCCCTCGGGGCTCGCAACCCCCCGACATTGCTGCCAGCGTTCTCGGGTGAACGGCAATCTTCGACTTCAGGGCACGTCGGGAAGGGTGCGCCTGTAGCGGCCGGGCCCTTTCGCTACAGCCCGGCAGCGACCTGTTGGAAGAAAATTTGCGCTCACTCTTGCGTCCTCTAGAATCCTCGACGGTTGCGGCCCGGACGCGTCCGACATGTACGGACGTTCAGCGGGCCTCACAGCAAGGGAGCGGTGATGGAGCGCAAGGTCGGAAGTAGCACGGTGACGGCCAAGGAGGTCAAGGCGGCGCTGGAGAAGACGCGCACGCTGACGGGTGAGGAGGAGAAGGTTCTGCGCATGCGTCACGGCGCTGGCGCTTCCAGCACCCGTGCTCCGCTCCCCCGCGCCGCTGGCGACAACCAGGAGCTGGGTGACGAGCTGCTCCTCATCGAGATGCAGCTGCTGAAGGCCATGCGGGCCCGCGCCGGCGGCAAGCCGGTGGCGAGCGCGAACAACAAGCACGTCATGACGCCCGCGCCGACGCCGGCTCCGGCCAAGGCCTCGGCCGGCAACCCGACGAAGGACAAGATCGTCCGGGCGCTCCGCAAGAAGAAGTAGTCCTCCTGCGGAGTCACCCCTAGCGGTTGAGGATGGCCACGAGGCGCTCCCCTGCCTCGGGCAATGCCAGCGGCGTGCCCGAGGTGTCCGTGGCCAGTCCTTCCGCGTCGTCCGTGCCTCCCCGCGCGAACAGGCCCTTGAGCCACTGGGCGGCGGCGGGGTTCCTCCAGAAGTCCTCGTTGAAGCGCTCCGTGAGGCGCGCGGTGAGCCGCGTCTCCAGGGCCCAGGCGCGCAGGTAGTGCGCCACGTACAGCTGCGGGTCCACGTCGTGGAGGAAGAAGCCCGGGTGCGGCTCGACGAAGAGCGCCTGGCGCTGGCCGTCCGCGTACTCGTCGGCGCGGTCCGCGGAGGGGCCGCGCGTGTGGAGCGACAGCTCGTAGGACAGCTTCGCGCAGTGGCGGCGCAGCACGGTGAGGGCCTGGAAGGCGGCCAGCCGCACGGTGTCGCGCGCGGGCGCGGAGGGCAGGTCCAGGTAGCGCTTGAGCCAGCCGGGTGACAGCAGCAGCCGCTCGAAGAGGGCCGCATAGGCCTCCGTCACCGAGGCGTCTGTCAGCCGGCGCAGCTCCACGGGCAGGTTCTCCGACACGTGGGCGCGGTGCTGGGCGTGGCCCATCTCGTGGAGGAGGCTGCCCAGCGCGTCCAGGCCGGCGCGCGGCTGGAGGACGAGGCGCACCTCGTCGGGCACGCGCACCACGGCGACGAAGGGGCGGGAGGCCTTGCCGGGCCGGGCCTCGTCGTCGATGCGGATGCGGCCATTCGCGTTGGGGGTGAGGCCCCACTCGTGGAGCCAGCGCGCCACGGCGGGGAAGGTGTCCTCGCGGCGGAAGAAGGGCTCCATCCACGGGGCCTGCAGCGCGGCCTGGAGGTCATGCCGGCGCGCGTCGCCGCCGGGCAGCGGGCGCAAGAGCGGGTCCAGCTTCTTGAGGACGTACGCGAGCACGTCGCGGTAGGCGTCCTCGGTGCGGCGGAGCGTCTCGGCGGCGGCCTCGGCCCATTTGGCGAAGGGGATGCCGGTGACGTCCTCGCGCAGCGAGGGGTAGTCCTTCGCGTCCAGCCGCTCCACGGCGTGGAGGGAGGCCTCGCGCCGGTCGCCGTAGGGGCCGCGGTGCTCCCAGAGGAAGTTGCCGACGGCGCGCTCCAGCACGGCGCGGCGGCCCCGGGCGGACTCGCGGGGGATGCTGGCCAGCGCCTCGCCGAAGGAGAGCGTCTGGTCGTCGATGGGCAGGCGCGCCTGGGCTTCGAGGGTGGCCACGGCCTCGGCGGGACGGGCGGCGAGCGCCTCTTCCACCTGGGTGGCCACCAGCTCGCGCACCAGTTGGATGCGGCGGACGACGAGGGGCTCGTCCTTGGTGCGGGCCTTGGCGAGGGCTTCGTTGGCGGCGGCGAAGGTGTCCGGGGAGGACAGCTCGGGGAAGGAGGCGTACAGGCGGGAGACGGGGAGTTCCGGAGCCAGGCCGGCGCCATGCCGGTAGTGCAGCGTGGCGAGCTCGGCGAGGAAGTCGTCCAGCCGCGTGCGCACGGAGTGCAGGGGACGGTCCATAGAGGGCGCGGAAGGTAACAGGAAGCGGGCGGTGCGAAAGGGCGATGCGGGCGTAGAGTGCCGCCGCATGACACCTGCGCCTGGAAGAAGGATGGGGATGGGGGCCGCGCGCCGTGAGGCACGGC
>NZ_JABBJJ010000008.1 GCF_012933655.1 Pyxidicoccus fallax
GCCCTGCCCGACCCTTCCGTGACGACGGCGCGCATCAGCGCGCGCAGCGGCCCGCGAGTCCCATCCGCGAGCGAGGCGCTCGGGCCGTCATCCAGGTCGGTGACGAGGTAGGGCGCGCGCCACCGGCCCGACTCGGCCGCCGCGGCGACGGAGGCGAGGTGCAGCGGCGTCGCCAGCACACGGCCCTGACCGATGGCCGCGGCGGCCAGCTCCACCGAGTCCTTCGGCGCCGGGAACGAGCCCCCCGGGGAGGGAAGTCCCGGGTGGTACGTCACGTCGAAGCCGAAGCGCCGGGCCGCCTCACCGAGCGCCCCGCCGCCCAGGGTGGCGGAGAGCAACACGTACGCGGTGTTGCAGGAGTGGGCGAACGCGCCGCGCAGCGTGGTGACCCCGAGCTCCTCTCCCTCGAAGTTGCGGAAGGACTTCCCCTTCACCGCCACCGTGGCCGGGCACGACGCCGGCGCGTCCGCCTCCATGCCTCGGGCGAGCAGGGCCTCCGTGGTGACGACCTTGAAGGTGGAGCCGGGCGGGTAGCGGCCGGTGAGGGCCCGGTGCAGCGGCTGCGAGAGCGGCCGGCTGGCGATGGCGAGCACGGCGCCCGTGCCGCTGTCCACCGCGACGAGCGCCGCCGGCTGCAGCACGCTGTCGAGCACGGCCTCGGCGGCGGCCTGCAGGTCCCTGCGCAGCGTGGTGGTCAGCGGCGTGCCCTCCTTGCCCTCGAAGCGGAAGAGGACCTGCGTCTCGCCCGAGGCGCGCGTGAGCACCACCTCGCCCGAGGGAGCGCCCGCGAGCTGTGGCTCGAAGGCGCGCTCCAGGCCGGACAGGCCCACGATGTCGCCGGGCTGGTAGAGCGTGCCCAGCTGCGTGAGCAGCTCGGCCGTCACCTCGCCCACGCGGCCGAGGGTGTGCGAGGCGAAGCCCTCGGCGGGGGACAGCCGCGCGGTCTTCTTGCGGAAGAAGATGCCGGGCACGGGGGCCAGGGCGGGGCGCACCTGCTGGTAGCGCTCGGGCCTCACGTCGATGAGGGGGAGGAAGCGCTCGGCGGTGCCGGCGGCGGCGATCGTCTTCTCCACCCGCGCCGGGTCCATGTCGAGCTGCTGCTGGAGGGCGGTGGCCACGGCGGCGCGGTTGCGCACGCGCGACGGGTCCACGCCGATGGAGATGACCTCGCCGACGTGGGTGAGCGGCTCGCCTCGCGAGTCCAGGAGGGCGGCCCGCTCCGGCCACGTCCGGGTGCGGGAGAAGCGGTCACCCTCGCGGGCCTCGGGGTGGAGCACGGCGGGAGTCCAGCGTACACGCCAGCGGCCCTCGCGGCGCACGAAGGGCAGGGTGCCCTCCATCTCCCAATCACCGAGCCCGCGCAGCACGTGTACGGCGCGGAAGGTGGCCTTCGCGCTCTCGCCGTCGCGCTCGACGTTGCCCAGCTCGAACCGGGAGGAGACGATGCGCAGCCCGTCCCGGAAGCGCTGGTGCTGAGCGTCGAAGTCCGCGGGCGCCCCGGCCACCGCGCTCCGCAGCGCCGAGAGGTCTCCGGCTTCCCAGGCGCGCAGGTACGCCTCCGCCTCCGCCACCGGCCCATCCGTTGGCCGAACCGCTGGCCGCTCCGCCGGTCTGTCGGGCACGGACGCACAGGCCGACAGGAACAGGGCCACCGCCGCGCTGATTGTGACGTTCCACCCTCGCGACGACGTGCCTCGCGCGGCGCTGACTTCGAGTCCAGACTCCCGCCACGACGTCCGGCGCATGTGACCGAGCACCGCCGTGACTCCGACGCTCCACCCACTCCAGAACATGCGGCGCACCCTGCCGCGCGCGAGTCACGACGTCACGCACGAAGTGCCTGCCCGGCCAGCGGCTCTGCGACACACCGTGCGGGTGCGTGCCCTCGGGGGTACACCCTGGGCGGAGGCCTCCGTGGCGGCCACACCTGATAGTGAGCGACAGGTGCACCATGGGCAGAACACCATGGGTGGAGGCTCCTCGCGACGACCGCGACCGATGGCGAGCGACAGGTGCACCATGGGCAGAACACCCTGGGTGGAGGCTCCTCGCGACGACCGCGCCTGATGGCGAGCGACAGGTGCACCATGGGCAGAACACCCAGGGTGGAGGCTCCTCGCGACGACCGCGACCGATGGCGAGCCGCAGGTGCACCATGGGCAGAACACCCCAGGGCGGAGGCTCCTCGCGGCGGCCGCGCCTGATGGCGAGTGCCAGGCGCACACCATCGGCAGGAGGCCCAGGACCGGAGGCCCCTCGCGGCGGCCCCTGATGGCGAGCGTCACGTGCACCATCGGTCGGATGGAACTCGGGTCGCGCACGGCGCGATGCTTCGTTGAGAGGCAAACACGCCAGTGGCGTGCCAGGACGCCGGCCCGCTCACCCCGCTCGCGCGGCGCGGCGCCCCTTCGGCGAGAGGGGAAGGCACGTCAGCGCCATCTGTGCCACCCGGCGGAGCGCGGCGCGGCTCGTCCCGGCGGTGGCCTGCACGGCCATCCCCTGGCACACCGTCATGACGAAGCGCGCGAGCTCTGTCGGCGAGCTGTCCGGCGGCAGCTCCCCTTCCGCGCGCGCCTGTTCGAGCCGCCTCGCCAGCGCCACCTCGCCGGCCCTCCGGAAGCGGAGCGCCTCCTGGCGGACCGGCTCGCTGGCCTCGCCGCAGGCAATCGCCGCGTTGACACCCAGGCAGCCCGCCGGCTGGTCCGGCGCCGTGTGCGCGTCCGCGAAGCCCAGCAACCACTGCTCCACCGCGTCGCGCACCGCCGGAGCCCGGAGCGCCTCCGCCGAGAACGCCAGGTGCTTCTGTCCGTACCGCTCCAATGCCTTCTGGAACAGCCCCTCCTTGCTGCCGAAGGTGGCGTACAGGCTGGGCCGGGTGATGCCCATCGCCTCCGTCAGGTCCGTCAGCGAGGCGCCCTCGTAGCCGTGCCGCCAGAAGACCTCGAGCGCCGCCTCCACCACCTGCTCCTCGTCGAACTCACGCGGACGTCCCATGGCCTCACCCATCCGTTCCATACCGCCCGGTCCAAAATTCCCTTGAATCCCGGCCGGGGGATTCATACTGAACGGTATAATAACCCGCACGAAGGGCGGATTCACATGAGCGCAGAGGTCGCCACCGACGCGAGGGTGCAGGCGGTCATCAGCTACTTCCGGAAGGTGGACGCCCGGGACGCCAGCCTCCTCGACCTCTTCACCGACGACGTCCAGTTCTGCTTTCCGAAGTTCGGCCTCGTGCATGGCAAGGCGGCCCTGGCCCGCTTCGGTCAGGTGATGGCAGGCGCGCTGGAGCGCCTGGAGCACGACATCGACGGGTTCAACTACATCGTCTCCGGAGACTTCGTCGTCGTGGAGGGCACCGAGCGCGGCGTGACGCGCAAGGGCGTGCACTGGCCCGACGGCGTCATCTCCCAGGGCCGCTTCTGCAACGTCTTCCAGTTCGAAGGGCCCCTCATCCGGCGCGTGCACGTCTACGTGGACCCGGACTTCACCAGCGCCGACCAGGAGCGCATCCGCCTCTTCCGGGGCGAGGCGGCCAGCGGCGCCTGACGTCCCGCGCACGGCAGGACGCCCGGCGCCGCGAAGGACGTCAGTTCACCGTGAAGGTGGTGTCGTTCCGGTACAGCAGCGTCTTCGACCAGTCCGCCGAGTACACGAGCGTGTCCACGCGGTAGGTCCCCGCGGGCTTGTCCGTGCCGATGGTGAACGGCGTGTTGAAGGAGCGCGTCTGCCCGGCCGTGAAGGCCTGGTTGCCGTAGATGCGATCGACGATGAGCGTGGAGCCGGTGACGGACCGGATTTCGTACTTCACGTTCACCGTCATGGCGGACGACGCCGTGACGGAGCCGGCCACCTGGAAGGACTGGCCGCGCGTCACCGTCGTGGGGCTCACCGTGGCGCGCGTCGTGGTGACGGTGCCCGGCGGAGGCGGCGGCGTGCCGGCGAAGTGGGCCTTGTAGAGGGCGGCCGCGTTGGGGAACTCGGTCTGGAAGGTGTGGCCGCCGTTCGCATCCACGTCGGACAGCTGGTGGTGCCCGTCGCCGGCCTGCCAGTCGAAGTACGAGTGGTAGCCCACGTTGTTGGCCGGGTTGAAGATGAACGCCAGCATCTGCTGGACGAACCAGGTGTTGTCTCCGCCGCCCGTGGTCGCCGGGTCATTCACTCCCCACTCGGGAACGGAGAGCCGCTTGCCTCGCGCCTGCGCGAAGTCGCGGAACTTCGTCAGCGCCGGAGCGAACTGCACGTCCCAGTTCAGCTTCCACCGGTCCAGCCGGCACTGGCCCGTGCAGGTGGAAGGAATGGGATAGCGCCCCTGCCAGCCCTGGTCGTACAGGTCGAAGCCGATGTAGTCGACGTACGCGTTGCCCGGGTACGTCGCCGTCATCATCGCCGGGGAGATGTCGTAGTTGGGGTTCCAGTCGAACTCGAACCCGGCGCTCGGCTGCGAGGTGCGCATGGCCGTGACGATGCGGCGGAAGCACTCGGCGTAGTTCGCCTCCTGCCCGTTGCCGGCGTACCAGGGCATCCAGAATCCGCTGAACTCCCAGCCCACGCGGATGATGCTGCGCTGCAGCCCGGCGTTCACCATGTGCGTGGCCAGGTTCCGGAAGCGGAAGTCGTACTGGCCCTGCGCGCACTGCGCCAGCGAGCCCTGCCCCTCCGGGAAGATGGACACCGAGTAGTTCAGCCGGCGCCCCGGCTTCGCCTTCACCCAGCGGCTCCAGGCCCCCAGCTGCCACGTGGGGTTCTCGATGTTCTCCCACGTGTCCTTGTCCTGGTGCCCCTGCGCCAGGGTGACCTCGTAGCCAAGCCACTCCGAATACGCGTCGATGGCGCGCGGCTGGGAGAACACCTCCCCGTGGTACACGCCCGTGAGGGGCTGCGCGGAGGCACTCGGTGCGACGGCCAGGACGGCCAGGGCCACCAGGGATGCGAGGACGGAGGCGAGGTGCTTTCTGGAGCCCGAGTTCATGTCTGGAATTTTCCCGTGATGTTGATTGATTTGCTCGACATCCAGCTTTATCGGATTACGAAAGGATAGCGGGTATTGTCAAACACGGGCCGCGTGCATGGCGCGTGTGTCGCGCTCTTCATCACTGACAGACGCATGTGACACCCCTGCCTCGGTGGACGCGCCTGGATGTGCAGCGCGTTGCACGGCGGGACCACGAGGGAGCCCGGTGCTCCTCTGGACGCACGGGGCATGGTGCTTGCTCAACGCCGAGCACGTGGCCGGCCGGGTCCACTTCGTGGGAGCAGTCGTATGAAGAGGCGTGCCGTCGCGGTGTCCTTGCTTTGGCTGTGGTTGCTGTCGCCCGGAGTCGCGAAGGCGGAGGGCCTCGCGTTCGACTTCTCCCGGAACTCGCGATCCGCGCGCCTCGTGGGCGGGCCCGTTCCATCCGTGCGCGGGTGGGCGGCGGCGGGCCAGCGCGTGCGAGCCTTCACTCCCGCCAGCGTCACCGTCACCACGGAGGACCCCGCCATCCCGACGCACCTCTGGCTGGTGCCCGTGATTCTGACGGGGACGGGGTTGCTCCTCGGCGTCGCATGGTGCGCCGCCCTGAACTCGTCCGAGTCGGAGTGCAACCAGGCCATGCTGGGAGGGCTGGCGCTCGGCGGACTGGCGAGCCTGAGCTACTTCGTCGTGCTCGCCTGCGTGGAGGGAGGCTGCGCCTCCGAGTGCACCGAGGAGGACGAGGACTGTGCCGAGGAGACCGAGGGAAGCGCCCGCTCGCGAGCGGCGCGACGCAAGCTCGGGCCGCCGGGCAGGGCCCTCGGTACACGGGCCCTGCCGCTGGGGCTGTCCCCCACGGTGGGGTTCGTCAACGACCGCGCCGTGTTCGGCCTGGGCGGTCACTTCTGAACCCCACCGCGCGTCCCACTACGGCATGGGCCGCGAGCCGTTCGACGGCCCTTCGGGAACGGCGGGCCATCCGTTGGGCCAGGTGATGGCGTCCACGAGCATCACCCGCGCGGTGTGGGCGCTGTTCCACGCGTGATAGACCATGTACGTGTCGCCGCCCGGCCCGGTGACGACGGAGTTGTGGCCCGGGCCCGTCCAGCCGCCACCCGTCTTGAGGATGGGCGCGCTCAGCTTCGTGTAGGGCCCCAGCGGGCTGGTGGCGCGGGCGACGCCCACGGCGTACGTGTTGTTGTAGTACGCGTTACCGCTGTAGAAGAGGTAGTAGTAGCCGCCGCGCGCGACGACCCACGGCGCCTCGACGACGCCGCCCTCCCAGCCCAGGTTGTTGGTGATGAGCGTCCGGCGCGTGCCCACGAGCGACAGTCCGTCCGCCGAGAGCTGCTGTCCGTAGATGGGCGTCTGCTGCCCCACCGCGTTGCCGTCCGCCTTCCACACGAGGTACGGCGTGCCCGCCGTGTCCTTGAAGAAGGTGGCGTCAATCATCCCCATGCCCGTGTCGTGCACCAGCGGCCGGCCGAGGTCCGTGAAGGGCCCGAGCGCGCTCGCCGAGGTGGCCGCGCCGATGGACAGCTTCCCGTTCGTGTGCCGCGCCGTGTAGTACGCGATGTAGCGCGTCCCCACCTTGTGAATCTCCGGCGCCCAGAAGTCGCCCGTGGCCCACGTGGGCTTGCTCGCGGACGGGAAGATGACGCCTGCGGACGTCCAGTTCACGAGGTCCCGCGAGGTGCGCAGGGGGAACGCGTTCGCCGCGCCGCCCGACGTGCAGGCCGCCACGTACTGCGTGCCGTCATGGATGACGCCCGGGTCCGCGCAGTCCGTGGGCACCACCGGGTTGATGTACAGCCCGCCGCAGCCCGTGTAGCGGAACGACATGCCGCACGCGTTGGAGCCGCTGAAGTACGGCGCCCACTCGTTCGACAGCACCGTGTACGAGTTGGGGGACTGGTTCGTGCAGCCCCGGTCCCAGAACACGCGCCCGCCGGTGTCGTCGTGCTGCGCCGGGTGGTTCGCCGGATGCAGCCACGCCGGGCCGTAGGTGATGCGCGTGCCGCACGACTGGGCCACGCAGTCCGTGTCGAGCGCGATGACACACGCGTTGTTGCCGGTGAAGTACGGCCGCCAGCCGTTGGACAGCACCGCGTACGAGTTGGAGCCCTCGTTGACGCAGGTGCCGTCCCACGTCACCAGGTCCGCCGCGATGTCGTACTGGTTCGGGTGGTTCGAGGGGCGAATCCACCGGTCGCCGTAGGTGATGCGCGTGCTGCACGCGAGCGCGTCGGTGGTGGTGCCGAGCGTGGACTCGTCGGCGGCGGGCGGTGTCTCGGGGCTCTCGCCACCGCAGGCCGACGCGAGCAGCGCGCCCGCGAAGGCCAGGGACAGGAAACGGGGGGATTTCCTCATGTGTCGTTCTCCGATGCAGTCACTGGGACTGCATCGGGAACTACCATGAAAATCAGGACAGATTCTCGAAACCTGATTGTGTGACTATTCGAACACCGACACCTCGGCCAGCTTCTCCATCCAGAGCGGGCTGTTTCCATCCTGCATGACGCGCAGCCGCACGAAGCGCACGGGCTTGCTCGCGGTGAGGGGCGCGTCGAGGAAGAGGGTGGTGCGGTAGGGGTCCAGCGGCGGGTCGAAGGGGCTGTCCGCCTCGGTGCCCGCGGTGAGGCCCACGTAGTGGCCCCAGGGGTCGTACGGGTTGGGGAGGACGACCGGGACGTCCGCCAGCGGCTCGTAGGTGTCGCCGTTCTCGCTGCCCTCCAGAATCACGCGGGCCTGCTGCCTCGGAGTGAACAGGGGCTTCAGTCCGCGGACCACGACCCGGCGCGGGAGCACGGCCCTGTCGAGCGTGAAGGTCAGGGACTCCAGACCGACGGGGCTCGCTCCGGGCTGGGTGCTCGGCGGCACGGTGTTCTGGATGGCGAGCTTGCCGTCCGTGTAGGGGCACGGGCCCGGGGTGTGCACCGGGCCGCACGCGGCGCCGCGGCTGACGGGGCGGAGCGCTCCCGGGGGCAGCGGCTTGCGCGGGGTGCGCCACTCGACGCGGAAGTCGAGGTCGCTGCCGTCGGCGCCCAGCGGATAGAAGAACCACAGGCCCGTGCTCACCGCGCGCAGCTGCGCCTCCGGGCCCGTGAAGTCCTCCAGCACATACGGGCTCACCACCCAGGGCGAGGTCGCCCGGAACTGCTCCCACAGCAGGCCGTCCGGGCCATGCAGGTGCAACACCGGCTCGGGCGTGGTGGGGGGAGCGGGCCGAGGCTCGCTGGTGTTGCCGTCCCAGATGGTGGGGACCTCGCCGGACGGGGGCGTCTCCGGGACAGGGGGCGCCGCGGCGAAGGTCAGCGTGGGGCCCTGGGCGCCGTCGCTCACCGTGAAGCCCGAGTCCCACGTCCGCAGCAGCGGCAGCTCCACGTCGTCGCGGAAAGAGAAGGCGGCGAAGACGCCGTGGCCGTCCGCTTCCAGCGGGGGGAACACGCGGAAGCGGTACTGCTCGTAGACGTAGGCGTTCTCCGTGGTGATGTCGCCCGCGAGGGTCTCCAGCGTGAAGTAGCCGGCGGCCTCGCTGGTGCCTTCCGAGTACGGCCGGTAGCCCAGGTCCACCACCTCCCCGCCCACGGGATAGCCGGTGTAGGAGGGGGACTTGCTCGAGCGCTCCACGCGCAGCGGCGTGTTCGCCCGGGGCGAGCCGTCCGCGTTCAGCAGCCGGCCATAGATGAAGACGGGGTCCTCCGGCATCCGCTCACAGCCGGACGCGAGGAGTGCGAGGAGGGGAAAGCAGAGCAGACGGAAGCGCATGTCAGTAGGTCCCCTTGACGCCGAAGAGTGGGAGGATGACGGGCAGGCGGATGGGCCTGCGCACCGGGCCTCCGAAATCCACGCCGTACTCGTAGCCGTACACCTCCTGCTGGACGGAGATGTTGAGGACGTCGAGGTACGCGTCGAGCGTGAAGTCCTCCATGGCCCACGACTTCGCGGCGCGGAAGTCCACGCGGAAGAAGTTGTCCAGCCGGTCCACGCGGTCCTGGTCCTGGCGCACCCATTGATTCCGTCCGTCGGGGCGCTGCACGAAGCGGTGCGTCTGCGTGGAGACCTGGCCGGACTCGGGCCGGCCGGTGTTGAAGTGCACCACCGTGCCGAACGTCCAGGTGTCGAACTTGTAGCTGAGCGCCGCGTTGAAGACGTGCGCCTGCTCGAAGGCGAAGGGCAGGGTGCCCTGGAACGTCTCCACCACGCGGTTGTCGTCGCCGTACCGGTCGATGCTCACGCGGCGCTTGCTCTGCAGGAAGCTGTAGGAGGCCCAGCCGAACCAGTTGCGGCCCAGCGGGTGGCGCGCCATCAGCTCGAAGCCGTACGCGTAGCCGCTGGCGGCCGGGTCCTTGCCCTCCAGCCCGTTGCGGCGCCGGTTCTCCGCCACGTCCTGCACGTCGAACTCCACCGTGCGCGCCAGCGGGTTGTAGAAGACGTCCGTGCTCAGCTCCAGACCCTCGGTGGCCTTCCACTCGGCGCCCACGTCGAACTGGGCGCCCTCCTGCAGGCCGTAGCGCAGGCCGGCGGTGTCCAGGGCGGGCACGTGCAACAGCACGGTGGGCGGCTGGTGGAAGAGGCCCGCGCCTCCCTTGAGGGCCAGCGTGTCCGTCAGCTGGTGGCGCACCGTGAGGCGCGGCTCCACGGTGGTGTGGTTGATGCCGGGCACCAGGTGGTAGTTGTCCACGCGCACTCCGGGCAGCAGCAGCCACTTTTCCGCGGGGCGCCACGTCAGCGAGGCGTACGCGCCGGCGATGGTCGCCAGCGAGGAGGGGTTCTTCAGCGGGCTCGGCGCCTCACCCGGCCGGTCGCCCGGGGCAATGGCCGTGCCGGTGATGATGGTGGCGGCGCGCCGGTGCTCCACGTCGCCGCCCATGGCGAACTCCAGTGTCTCGGACAGCAGCTTCTTCCAGCCCGCGCGCGCCGCGAAGCTCGTCTGCTCCAGTCCGTACTCACCCACCTCTTCCGAGCGCAGCGCGCCGCTCGGCTGGCGCCGCGACTCCTCGCCCGACAGGCCCGCCGCGTCCCAGCCGAAGGTGAGGCCCACCTCCGCCTCGCCGCCCGCCAGGGGGTGCGTGCCACGCAGGTCCACCCGGTGGAAGCGCGACACCACGCCGCCGCCGGTGTCTCCCTCGTACTCCTCGCCCGCCGTCACGCCCACGTCGTCCGAGCTGCCCAGCGCGAACAGCCGCAGCCGGCCCTGGCCCACCTTCTGCTCCACGCGCGCCTGGTAGTCCCAGAAGCTGGCGTGGACCTTGTTCGCCTCCGGCTCGGTGAGGAGGTTGGCTCCCAGCGAAATCAAGAGGCCGGTGTAGCTGACGCGGCCCGCGACGCTGACGGAGGTGCCCGTCTCCTCGAAGGGGTACTCGATGAAGCCGCCGCTGTTGAGCAGGTCCGCGTACGCGGTGAAGTGCAGCCGGTCCTCGCGCGGCCGCGACAGCCGCCCCTCCACCGCGCCGCCCAGCACGCGCCCGAACTGCACCGGCGGCGTGCCCGGGTAGAAGTCCACGGTGTCGATGAAGTCCGGGTGGATGACCGCGGGCCCCAAGAGCAGGTGGTACAGCATGGGGATGCGCACGCCGTCGAGGAAGAAGCCCGTGGCCGCCGGCTGGCTGCCGCGCACCACCGGGTAGCTCACCCCCGAGGCGACGCTGCCCACGCCCGGCATCAGCATGACGACGCGGAACGGGTCTCCCAGCGTGCCGGGCACCTCGCGAATCTCCTGCTCGTGCAGGCTGACGCGCGTGACTTCCGTGCGCGGCCGCTCGTCGCGCACCACCGTCTCGTACGGGTTCACCTGCCCGGGCTGCAGCCGGTAGACGACCTCGACGGACTGGCCCTCCTTCACCGTCTCCTCGAAGGTCGCCGGCTGGTGGCCGGGCGCGCGCACCTCCACCTTGTGGGGGCCGGGGGCGACCTGGAGCGTGAAGTGCCCCTCGGTGTCCACGGTGCCCGCGGGCTCCTGGCTTCCGTCGAGGAAGAGGGTGGCGTCCGCGAGGGGACGGCGCGTGCCGCGCGCGCGCACCTGGCCCTGCAGGCGCGCGGTGGCGGCGGGCACCTGGACGGGCGGCTGGAAGCGGTAGACGAAGGGCAGGCGCACCGCCACCGGCTGGCCGCCCAGCGTGGCCGGGTTGAAGCGCAGGCCCGGCGCGGCCTTCAGCGCGGCCTCGGTGAGGCGCGGCTCGGCGGAGGCCTGCACCACCTTCACCTCGGACACCGCGCCCTGCGCGTCCACGAGCAGCTCCAGCGTCACCTCGCCGGGCGTGCCCTCCAGTCCCTCGGGCCAGGGGGCGGGGGAGTCCGCGACCAGCGTGGGAGGCACCAGCGTCGCGTCGGCGCCCGGCCCGGAGAGGCCCAGACGCTCGGCGTCCTCGGCGGAGATGGCGGTGCCACCGTCGATGGACTGGACGTCCACCTCGACGGCGCGGGGCTCGCTGGAAGGAGAGGGCACCCCCTGGGCACCGGCGAGACCGGGCCATGCCGCCACGAGGAGCAGGGGCAGGAGGAAGGAGCGACGGAGTTGCAGTTGCATCGGGCGCACCAACGCGGAAGCTCGCGAAACAGTCACTCCGGCCCGTGCGGTTCGCGGTCGCCGCGTATATCAGCCAGTGAAATCAGGGCAAAGACCCCTGACCCGGCTGGCGCGGACAGCTCATATTTTCATTCTTCGAGCCTCCCGTGATTCCAGGGCCTTGGTCGCGGGAGCGCGGCGGCGCGTGCCGAACGCGGAGGCGGTGGGGGCGGGGTCAGGAGGTGCGTGTTGCCCGCGAAGAGTCCCCGGCGGGGAAGCTCCCTGGCGCGCGGGCCCCGGTAGCGCAGCACGTGGAGGCCGCTGTCTTCGTCGGTGAGATAGAGGAGTCCGTCGTAGAGGATGGGCAGCGTCGAGCGCTCCGCGTCCGCGCTGTCGCCAGAGCGCTCCACCACGCGCGACGCGGGCTGGGGCACGTAGCCGCCCAGCTCCCTGGGGCGCACGGGGTTGGCGAGGTCCCGGACCCGCAGCCCCGCCGAGGGCCCGGCGACGAAGGCGAGGGTGGTGAAGACGAGCCCGGCGGGCCGGTCCAGCGCCGGTGACACCACGGGCTCCGTCCCGGTGGACGGAGGCGTGAGGCCGGCACGTGCATCCGGGGACAGCCTGCGCAGGCACGGCGGGACACCCATGTCGCTCGTTCCGTCCGGGGGGCCGCCGTCGCGGAGGCAGGGCTCGCGGTTGGCCAGGGGCGAGCTGTCCAGCACGACGGTGCCGCCGTCGCGGGTGGCCACGTACACGCGCGTGCCGTCGGGTGAGACGGACACGGAGCGGGCGTCTTCTCGCGGACCGGCGGCGGGCTGCTCGTCATGCCATTCGAGCGGAGTTCCGGGCCGTGCACGCGCGAAGGCGAAGGTGGCCACCGGCTCGGGGCTGACGGGGCCGTCCGGGGGCGCCATCAGCTCGAAGACGCGCAGGGCCGGCTCGCGCGCATCGTCCGGAGCAAGGGCGGCGTAGAGGAGGAAGCGCGCGGGCTCGTGCGGGTCCCTCCACGGGAAGAGCGCGCGCGGCGGGTCGACGCCGAGGGAAATCGTCTGCCGCAGCACCGGATGGCGGCAGTCGGTGATGTCATGGAGTTGGTAGGTGTTCACCGCGACGGCGTCCGGGCCCGGCTCGCGCTGGTTCATGACGAGGAGCGTCCGCGCGGCGGGGAGCGTGTGCAGCTCGCGTGGCGAGGCGTTGAGCACCGTCGGGAGCGCGCCCACGACGCGCGGCCTGCGCCGGTGGGAGATGTCGACGATGAGCACCTCGGGCGGCAGGAGCGGGGTGCCGAACGCCGGGCCGGTGCCGGCTCTATGGCCGACGTGGCTGCCCACGTAGAGACAGTCACCGGAGATGCCGGTGGGGCCGTTGCGGCCACGGGCGATGGTGTCTCCCGGGTTGGGCAGCGGGTTGTAGCCCACTCGCTCGAAGAGGAGCGTCCGCGCCTCGCGGGATGCGCCCCGCGCCGGACCCACGAGCGCCAGCACCGCCGCGAACATCAGGCACGTTCTCGCTGCTCCCGTCATCAGACCTCCCGCGACGCGGCGCCGGCGGACGACCCGACGCGGCGGATGGGCGCGGAAGTTGGTGCTGGCCCTCCGGCGTCACGATGGTCCCCCGGTGGGGCTCTCTCGCGTGCCCGAGGACAGCACTCCTGGCTCGCGGGGCGAGCCAGGGGCCACGGATTTCCAGGGCTCACGTCGGCGGAGCACGCCGCCCGCTTCGCGTGGGGATGGCATCCGCGAGCGAGGAAACGTGGACTGGCCGACCTCGCCTCGCACGTTCAGGCATGGCGCGTGTGCGTCATCACACGGAGAAGCGGGCGGCCGGCTCGGGCTTCCTGGAGAAACGCGCGTGCGCATCACTACGCTTTCTCCACAGTCAGTAAGAAGCACGGAGGCCCTGTCCTCCGCGCGACTGGCGGTGCTGGGACGGGAGGGAACCCATGCGCACGCTGAAGGACGAGCTGCTGCTCCAGGGACTGGAGCATGCGCTGGCGGGCCGGCAGATGGAGGCGGTGGAGGTGCTCCGCTCGTTGCACGCGCTGCTGGACGTCAGGGCGGTGCCGGAGGACCTGCACTACCTGCTCTTCGCCACGGCCATCTCGCGCCGGCTGGAGGGCGCGGGCGTCGGGCCGAGCAATCCGTACCTGCATGCGGCGCTGGAGCAGGGGCCACGCCAGATTGATTTGTTCCGCCTGCTGGTGACGCACATGCCGCTGGCCTCCACGGCGGACGCGGTGGCCAACGCAGTGCTGACGGGCCTGCTGCGCGGCCATGGCGATGCCACGCTGCTGGACGTGGGAATCGGCCAGGCGAGGCAGGAGTGCGGCCTCTTGCGCGAGCTGGCGCGGGCGGGCGCGCTGCCGCGCCGGCTGACGCTGGTGGGGGTGGAGCCGAGCGGCCCGAGCCTGCGCCAGGCGGAGGCCTCGGTGGCGGAGGTGGCACGCGAGGTGGGCGCCTCGGTGCGCTTCGTGGGCCTGGAGTCGCCGGTGGAGGGACTGGCCGACGCGACGTGGGAGGCGCTGCGGGGCGTGCCGCGCCCGCTGGTGGTCAACGCGGCCTTCGCGATGCACCACGTGGCGGATATGCCCGGCGGGCGCGGTGAGGCGCGCGACGCGGTGCTGCGTCGCCTGTGCGCGCTGGCGCCAAAGGGGCTGGTGCTGTGCGAGCCCCACGTGGACCACCACCGCGCGCCGGTGCGTGAGCGCTTCCGCAACGCGTGGAACCACTTCACGCGCGTGTTCGCGTTGCTGGATACGCTGGACGTGCCCCGCGAGGACCGCGCGGCGATAAAGCGGTTCTTCGGGCGGGAGGTGGACGACATCGTGGGCACGGTGGACGAGGCGGCGCGCTGCGAGCGCCACGAGACGGCGCCGTCCTGGCAGGACCGGCTGCGCCGCGCGGGCTTCGTGTCGCTGGAGGCGATGGAGAAGGTGAAGCCGGAGTCGGTCCACCCGGCGGTGTCGCTGCGGCGCGAGCGCGGCTGCGTGGGCATCTGCTACCAGGAGGACATGCTGGTGGCGGTGCTGGGCGCCCGGCCCGCGGAGGGAGATGGATGACGCGTGATTCGACGGACGTGCTGGCGGAGGAGGTGCTCCGGCGCTGCCGGGAGCAGGGCGTGCGGCTGGCGCTGGTGGAGGCGTGCACCGGTGGGCTCGTCTGCGCGCGGCTGACGGACGTGCCGGGCGCGTCCGCCGTCGTGGAACGAGGGTTCATTCCGTACTCGAACGAGTCCAAGGTGGAGCAGCTCGGCGTGCCGCTGGAGCTGCTCCAGGCGCACGGCTCGGTGAGCGCGGAGGCGGTGGAGGCGCTGGCGCATGCCGCGCTGGAGCGCTCGCGCGCGGACTGGGCGGTGGCGGAGACGGGCATCGCCGGGCCCACGGGCGGCACGCCGCGGAAGCCGGTGGGGCTCGCCTTCCTCGCGGTGCTGCGCAGGGGCGGGCAGGCCACGGTGGAGCGCCACGTCTTCACGGGAGACCGGAGCGCCGTGCGCCGCGCCATCGCGGACCGCGCGCTCACGCTGCTGTTCGAAAGGCTTGGAACCGAATCATGAACTGAACGCTCGGACCGTCCCGCCGGACGCCTATCGGCTCCCGCTTCAATTCTCTACCTTCGCGACACCATGCCAGAGCGGCTCACCCCGTAATTCCTGCTCAAAGGAGAGCCCGGTGTTCCAGATAGAGGTCGACCGGCAGCACGCCATCGTGGACTTCATCCTCGACGGCTACATCCGCGTGGAGGAGATGCAGCGCTTCGTGGCGGAGCTGAAAGGGGCCACGGATTCGCTGGCGGGCCGGGCCATCAAAATCAAGGCGGACGTGCGCACCTTCAAGCCGGCGTCGCCGGAGGCGGCGGACATGATTCGCCGCGTGCAGGAGTACGGGCTCCGCCGGGGCGTGGTGCGGGTGGCGGAGCTGGTGGAGAGTCAAATCGTGGCGCTGCAGCTCAACCGCATCGCGCGGGAGAGCCACACGGACCGGATTCTGCGGCGCTTCTGGCAGGAGTCCTCCGCGCGCCAGTGGCTCATCCACGGCGACGAGGACATGGGGATGCACCCGGGGATGTGACACCGGGCCCCGTCAGCCGCGGAGCCCTTCCGCGAAGGGCCGGCTGTACGAGGACGCCGGCGCCGAGCGGGCCGTCTTCAGCGCGGCCAGCTGGTGCGCCGCGAACGTGCGCGTCGGCACCTGGACCGCGCCCCGGCTGCGCAGCGCCAGCTCCAGGGCCAGCGCATGGCGGCGCCGCATGGGCGCGGTGGTGAGCGCGTCCAGCAGGGCCTGCGGCGTGAAGGGCTGACCGGAGAGGTAGCGCTGCTTCGCGTCCAGCCGCGGGCGCTCCTTCTGCCACCACGCCATCACGCTCTCGGGCTGGGGCTGGGGCAGCGAGTCCTCGGGCTTGGACGAGAGGTCCGCGTCGAGGTTCTCCTGCTCCAGCGGAGGAAGCGCGTCCTCCTCTTCCTCGCGTGGCGCGGCGTACTCCTCCGCGATGCGCAGCCCGGTGATGGCGCTGAAGGCCTCGCCCGCGAGCGCGGCCACGGGCTTGTGCCGCATCAGCTCCACGCAGGCGTCGGCGGCGGCCACGCGGCCACTGAAGCCGAGCGCGAACAGCACGCGCCGCTGGAGCGCCTCGTCGGGGAGCAGCTCCAAGAGCCGCTTCACGTCTCGCTCGTCCGCGCTCAGTCCCAAGAGCAGCAGGGGCAGCTTGACGTCGGACGCGCGGGACTCGACGGCGGACTGGCAGGCGGCCCAGGCCGCGCGATGACCATTCATCAACCCCGCGAGGATGGCGGCGTCGCGCAGCGAGGGCTCCTCCGAGTCCAGCGCGCGCTGGAGCACGGCCGGCTCCACGGGCAGCCGGGCCCTGCTGGCGGCGCGCAGGGCGGCGGCGGCGACCGGGGCTTCCGGGTGCGAGAGGAACGGCGAGCACAGCGGCGCGGTGGCGAGCCCGTGCGCGCCCAGCGTGTCGAGCACCAGGGCGAACAGCTCCGGGACGGCGTCCTCCTTCTTCAGGAGCGCGGTGAGGGCTG
Organism: Pyxidicoccus fallax; assembly: GCF_012933655.1. Taxonomy (GTDB): domain Bacteria; phylum Myxococcota; class Myxococcia; order Myxococcales; family Myxococcaceae; genus Myxococcus; species Myxococcus fallax. Next base: position 16,488 of record NZ_JABBJJ010000008.1, read on the forward strand.
GAGGAATGGCGGGCGTGGGGCCCAGCTCGAAGGCGCGGCGGAGGGCACCGAGCGCGGGAGGCTCGGCGGCGGGCAGCGCGGCGAGCACGGCGGCGGGGCCGTAGGGGCCGTCGGCCTGGAGCAGCGCGAGGGCGGCGGCGACGACGCGCTCGGGCTCGTCCGCCAGGGCGGGGACGAGCAGGCGCTCCACCACGGGCTCACCGCCCAGCACCAGTCCGTCCACGTGCGCGGCGACGTGCTCCTCCAGCTCCGTCGCTTCCTCCAGCGTGTAGTCGGGAGCGTCGAGCGCCTTCTCCCACTGGTTCCAGCGGAAGGCGGCCTCGTTGAGGTGCTCCTCGAGGATGTCCCAGCGCAGCGGTCTTCCGGAGAGCTCGGCCATGGCGTCAGTTGATCTCCACCGAGCCGCCCTTGATGCGGTGGGTGCCCGTGGCGCGGGACTCCAGATAGGTGCCCTTCACGACAATCTTGCCGTTGCGGCGCAGGGTGATGCTGGCCTCACCGCACTTGAGGACGATTTCGTCCTGGCCCTCGATGACCACGCGCTTGCCGTCCACGTGGGCCTCGGCGGGAGGCCGGGTCTCCTCGGGCGCGGGGGCCGCCAGCAGGGCGTCCAGCATGGGCGTGGTGCTGGGCTCCTGGATGAGCCCCATGATGAAGGGCAGGCGCGGGTCGCCGTTCTCGAAGAGGAGGACGACCTTCTGCCGGCGCGCCACGGCCTCCTGGAGGGCCTTGGCGTCGAGGACGGTGGCCAGCCGCGCGGGCACCGGGCCGGCGGTGTTCCCCGGGAAGTCGACGAGCGGCACGCCCGAGGCCTCGAGTCCGACGAGGTGACCGGACCGGCTTCCCAGGATGGGCTCCTGGGCGGGAGCCCCCAGGAGGGCCGGCTTGCTATCGGGAGTCGTGCTCATCGGCGGACCTCGGGATTCGGAGCGATTCGGAGAGAGGGTACCGTGCCGGGCCCACGCGGCGGTAACCGGCCATGCTGGCCACCCGTCGTCTGGCCGTCCGGTGGGGGATGGGGGCGTGTCGTGGTTAGGCCCGGGGCGCGGCATCCCGTCCATCCCTAGATGTGCTTCTTGCACACCCCGCACTTGGGCTTCTCTTCGGTGTCGCTCATGGCCATCACCGGCCCCTGCATGACGGGGAAGGGCGGGGTGTTCTTGTCGTTGTGGAGCATCAGGTCGAACGCGCGCGCCACGTTCTTTCCCTCGAACTTCACGTCGAAGGAGAAGTTGACGAACTCGGCCTTGCCCTTGGTCTTGCTGGAGGCCACGCCGCCGCCCGCGGTGCCCGCCTCGTCGCCGGTGCTCGTCTTGAAGTTCGAGTCCTTCACGCACACCGGGTTGCCGGCCACGGACACCTTCTTGGTGCCCTTGTCCGTGTCCGACGACTGGGCGATGTTCGGGTACGGGATGGGCACGGGGCCCGCGGGGCTGGGCGTCTTGCACACGTCCGGGAAGGCCGAGGTGACACCTCCGCTGTCCTTCGTCACCACGGACATCTTGTTCACACCGGTATTGACGGGCATGGCGTGCACCTCCAGGGAAGGCGCAGATTACCGCGCCGGGCCCACACGGCGCGAGCACCCGGCGGCTCGTCCTTCAGGGCCATTGGGACCTCAGGTGTGAATCCCCGCAAGCCTTGGAACCCAGGCCGGAAGTTCAGGCCTTCTTCGGGCGGGAGACCCCTTCCGCGGTCACCTTCAGTCCGCGCACGTCATGGAGGCCCTCGTCGAGCACCACGTGCCCGCGCCACATCAGCAGCACCTGCTCCGCGTCCGTGTCGAGGATGACGGTGTCCAGGTGCATCTCGGGCTTCGCGTCCACGCCGCTGGTCCTCTCCACGGTGACGACCGGAGCCGCCTGCCCGGGAAGCGCGAACGACAGCCGGCCCTTCGGCGAGGCGCCCGCGATGATGACCGGCTCATCTCCCTTCAGGTAGCCAGGGGTGACGAGGCCCGGTGCCGCCGCGTTGAAGAAGCGCCGGTCGAAGTCCTTGGGGAGCAGCGGCTTGCGCGTCTTGTTCCACGCCTCGTCATACGTGCCCGCGAGCTTCGCGCGTGGCTGCCAGTCCGGCGAGGTGAAGCCGAAGCCCACGGGCGTCACCTTCTGGCCGAACTCGCGCAGCGGCTCCGCCGGGTCCTCCAGGTTGGGCAGCTTCAAGCCCTCCTCGAAGTGACGCGGGCTGGCGCGGAAGCCCACGCCCACGGGGTTGCGCGGCTCGAAGGTGGGCTTCGCCGCGTCCGTCCTGTCCCAGCCGCCGAAGGCGCGCTCCCAGGTGAGGGGCAGCGTGTCGAAGGGCAGCGGCTTCGTCGCGGTGACGCGGCCCATGCTCCGGAACCACGTCCGCTCGCCCACCACGCGCACGGCCTTCTTGAGCGGGCCCACCTGGAGCGCCACCAACCCCTCCGTGGCGCCCTTCTGTGGCGGGTACGCATGGCCGATGAGCACCACGTCCGTGGCGAGCTTGATGAACGCGGTGCTCGGCTCGTACTTGTCGCTGGACTCGCCAGGCTTGCCCCAGGGCTCGCCGCTCCACTTCACCGGCGGCTGCTCGTCCGCGAGCTTCAGGCCGGCGTCGCCGAGGGCGTAGGTGGCCTTCACCACGAGCAGCAGCAACGGCCTCACCTCCTCGTCGGCGAGGCCCATCATGTCGAAGGCGAAGGGAGTCTCGTTCTCGAGGGTCGGGTGTCCCATGGCGCGGTGACGCCAGAGTGTAGCACCGTGTGAAACAGCTACGAGCCGGCCGAGGCCTGCTTCCCGCTCCGCAGCGCCTCGAACGCCTCCAGCAGCTTGAGGCCCTTGGGCTTGTCCACCATGCAGACGTAGGCAATCTTCCCGTGGAGCCACGCCTCGAAGTCGGGCCGGTTCTCGCGGTTCTGCGCGGCGAGGCCCGTCGTCTTCGCCTGGTGGAGGATGGCGCGCAGCCGGCGCACCTCCTCGCGCGGCACGGAGAGCTTCTCGTTCACCACGATGCCGGTGACGCTCTGCCGGCCGCCCACGCGCTGCACGCGGCCCTTGTTGGGGTTGAGCGCGAAGCCCTCTTCTTCCGCGACGTGGCGGACGGCGGCCATGAGGAAGGGCACCTGCTCCCGCTTGCCGGCGGGCGCGGAGAACGTCAGGTCATCCGCGTAGCGCGTGTACTCCCAGCCCAGCTTCGCCATGCGCCCGCGCAGCCGCCGGTCCAGCTTGCGCGCCACCTGGTTCGACAGCGCCGGGCTGGTGCACGCGCCCTGCGGCAGGCCGCGCTCCGCCACCGCCACCCAGTAGCGCTTGCCGTCGTAGTCCACCTGCCGCCGGGGTGACTCGGTGCACAGGAGCGCGAGCACCGTGGAGACGCTGGGCGAGTAGCCCAGCCGCCGGAAGACGCCCCGCACCCGACGGAAGGTGATGGTGGGGAAGAAGTCCTTCAGGTCCAGGTTCACCACCACGTCCCGGTCCAGGTGCGCGGCGGCGTTGCTCACCGTCGAGCGGCCCCGGATGAAGCCGTGCGCCGGCGCCTCCGTGGGCAGCGGCTCCAGGATGTTCTCCAGAATCCACGCCTGTGCCTGCTTCAGCGTGGGCTGCGGCGCGCTCAGGAGGCGCTTGCCGCCGGAGCGCTTGGGCACCTCGAAGTAGTGGTAGTGCGTCTTCTCCGCCGCCTCCTGGTGGAAGCACAGCCAGCGCAGCTGGGGAATGGAGAGCCCGAGCGCCTTCGCCACGTCCGCGGGGGAGGACAGCACCGGCAGCTTCGAAGCCTGGAGCGCCTCGATGTTGGAGCGCCGGTCCGCCAGCCCGCTGGAGACGCCGCGCCCGAGAAAGATGATGTCCTCGCGCTTGCGCCGGGCGATGTCCTCCGCGCGCTGCTGCTTCCGCTCCGCGGACTGGCGCTGCTTCTCCTCCTTGCGCTTCTTCCGCTCCGCGCGGCGCGCCTCGACGGCCGCCTCCGCCGTCTTCGCCGCGGCGGCATGGGCCAGCCTGTCCGCATCGTGGTGTTTGAGCCACAAGTCACCGACGCGGTGGATTTCCGCGAGCTGCTCGCGCGTCAGGAAGCCCCGCAGCAGCAGGCCCTTGTCGATGAGCGCGGTGCGCTCGTCGCTCTGCGGCGGAATCGTGTCGACGCGGCCAATCCACGCCGTGCGCCACGGGACGATTTTCAGCGCCCGCTTCCGGAACTCCTCCGGCGACAGGCCGAGGATGGCCTCGTTTGCCTCGTACGGATTGCGGACCGCGGGCGCCTGGGGGGCCTGTGCCTGGGGTGGCGTCGCCGTGGACGCCGGAGCGCCGGTGGACGGCGCCGCCGTGCCGGCCGGTGGCGCCGCTGTCGTGCCCTGCGCGGGCGCGGCGTCTCCCGGGGTGTCCCCACCCGTGAAGAGGCCCTTCAACCGATTCCAGAAGCTGCCCATCGCCGTTCCCCGCTCGGCGTCCCACCCTTCAAGGAGTTCCCTTCCAACCCGACTTCAGACGCTGGACCACGGCCGATCACGAGGGGAATCGGGGGCACCGGCTGGCCGAGACCCGCAGGGTCCGGCTGGTACAGGCCGCCGGTGCCCCTGATTCCCAAAAAGAACATCGGGCGTGGGGACGAATGAGAGAGAGACCACCGCCGCGGCGGAACACCGTGGCATGAAGGGCTCGAGCGGAAGGGAACTCCTTGAGGGGTGGGACGTCATTCACTGAAACACGCGCCCGGCTGGGCCGGGCAAACCCATATCAAATCCCGAGGCCCCGCGCAGCACGTTGAGCCGCAGCGCCAGCAGGTGGCGGCACGGACCGGCGCGCAGGCCGACCCTGCGGAAGTGCGCGCAGCCGCACTTCGCGCGCGACAAGCCCCCGTCCAGGTCGAACAGGGCCTCGCATTCCATCTCGGCGACCTTCGCCACGATGACGCGCCGCGCGCCGGACAGGCTCTCCTCGCGCAGGAGCTTCACCTTCTGCTCCTGGTACAGCCGCCGTCCCTGGACGACCTCCTCGGGCTCGGGGCCGAGGACGGACTCGGACAGGGCCACCGGCATCACCTGCCGCCAGCGGTAGCTCTGGGCCGCGAAGTCGTAGACGACCTGGCCCTGCTTCGCCAGCAGGTGCAGCGAGCCCAGCAGCGCCTCGCGTGGGGCGGAGACGTGCGAGGCCAGCTCCGCCAGCGTGGCCCGCTGCACCTCGCGCAGCCGCTGCGTCAGCAGCTCCACCGCCCGGGCATCCGGCCGCGCGTCGCCCGCGAGCAGCTCCAGGCTGGCGCCGCCCGTCCAGTCGTTGGCCGTCCACCCGGAGAGCGCCAGCACCATCCGCATCTCGCCCATGTGCACGGTCCAGATGCTGGGCAGGCCGGAGCCCAACAGCTGCACCTCCACGCGCTCGGCGAGCGGCAGCAGTCGCGCCAGTACCATCAGCCGGCGGCGGCCCCAGACCTTGATGTCCTCCTGCGCGGGGCCGTCGTACGCCTTGCCGCGGCTCTGCACGGTGACGCCCCAGGGCTCCAGCACCACCGACGCGGGCGCGCCCGGCCGGAGCTGGAAGCGCAGTGAGCGGGGCCCCGTCTTCTCGCGGTGCCGCTTGAGGTACGTCAGCAGCGAGTAGACGGCGTCCACCGACAGCTCCACCCGCCGCGCCGGCAGCCCCATGGCCGCCTGGAGCTGACCGAAGCCGCGCAGCCACGTGGGCGGCAAATCAATCTTCTCCTCGCGGTAGCTGGCGTGGCCCTGCACCTTCACCTCGAAGCCGGTGGGGTCCACCTGCAGGCGGGTGGGGCGGTAGGTGCGCAGCGTCTGGAAGTGCTCGTACAGCGCCAGCGAGTAGTCCACGTTGGTGGTGCCCGTGGCCGCCTCGGCCTTGCCGCTGAAGGCGTCGCGGTCCACGAAGAGGCAGCCGTAGCTGGACTCGTCCTTGGCGAAGCACTCGAAGAAGACGACGTCCGGGGCCACCGTCACCACCGGGTCGCACGGGACGAGCGCGCGGAAGAGCTCCGGGTCGTTGCGCGACAGCTCGTTCGCCCAGCGCACCCGCGCGTCCCAGTAGAGGCGGTGCATCTTCTGGAAGTCCGCCTTCAGGTTGGGCGGGATGGGCTCGCGCGACAGCTTCGCCAGCTCGGCCTTCTTCTCCTGGTCGAGCACGGCGCGGCGCAGCTCGTCCTCCTGTCGCGCTTCCTCCGCCTTCCAGGCCTCGTAGGCGCTCTTGTCCTTCTTCTTGATGCGCAGGTCGCCCACCACCACTTCGTGCAGGGCGCTGATGGCCTCGCGGAAGCGCAGGGGGTGCTTCAGCTCCTGGTCGAAGAAGACCTGGGGACGGGCGAGGTTGGGCTGGAAGGACAGCGCCGAGCCGCCCGGCACGTCCACCACGCCGCTGCGTCCGAGGTACTTGAGGTCCAGGTTCACGAGGTCACCTCGTCACCGACGAGCTTCAGCTCCGGCAGCACGCGCGAGAGGGCGTCGCGCAGCGCGGGCCGCTGGAAGGCGACCCGGGACAGCGAGGCCAGCGCCGAGCGCCGCTCCGGGGCGCGGATGCTGCGCAGCGCGAAGCCGAGGATGGGCAGCAGGGCCTCCGCCTCGTCGGGCTCGCGGATGACGCGCTCGGCGAGCTGGTTCGTGGCGAGCTGCCGCGTCCTTCCACCCCGGTGCACCGCGAGCACCGCCGTGGCCCACAGGTGCTGGAGGCTCTGCGGGGTGAAGGCCTTCTCCTTCTTCGCGAGCGAGCGCAGGAGGGCCTCGCGCACGTCGTCGTAGGGGCTCTCCGACATGGCGGTCCAGAGCACCGGGCTGTCACCGAACCGCGCTTCCTTCTCCATCAGCTCCAGCGCGCGGGCGCGCACGTCGGCGTGGCGGGCGTCGAGCAGCTCGCGGACGAGCTCGGGCTTCGCGGCGTCGAAGCGCGGCAGGAGCTGGCACACCCAGTCGATGCCCTCGGCGCGGACGCTCGGCGCCTCGGCGCGCGTCAGGCGCAGCAGGAAGCCGAGGTCGTCCGCGCTGGCGATGCGCTTGCCCTTCGCCCACCGCAGCCCCAGCTCCGCCACCGGCGCGGCCCGCGCGCACGCGAGCTCCAGGCACTGGAAGAGGGTGAGGCGCTCGGGGGCGACGGTCTTCTCCACCAGCTCACACAGGAGGGGCAGCGCCACCGGGTGGTTGATCTCCAGGAGCGACAGCCACTCCTTCACGGGCACCCGCTCCAGCCCGGACGCCGACTGGAGGAGTTCCACCGCGAAGCCCTGCACCTCCTCGTGGGCGCTGTCGAGCAGCGGCCGGAGCTGGCCGAGGGTGAGGCCGCGAAGCTCCTGGGCGTACTCGCGCTTGAGGACTTCGACGCAGAACGTCCGGACGGTGCGGCTGCGGGCGGTGGTGAGCAGGTCGAGCAGCGCGTCGCGGCAGCCGCGCCACGCCTCGGGGCAGAAGGGCGCGGGCTGGAGGTCGGCCAGCGTGTGCCCGTCGGCCACGGTGATGCCCTTGGGCTCGCGCACGAGCACCGGAGAGCCGTGGTAGAGCGCGTGCATCAGCCCCCAGGCGTCGATGAGGCGCTCGGGTTTGCTCAGGTGCTCGTCCTGGTAGAGGGCGAGCACGGGGCGGATGGCGCTGGCGTACCGGGCCACGTTGCCGCCGTTCTTCTTCTTCCGGAAGTAGCGCCAGGCCCGCCGCTGCAGGTACTGGCGCGTGGCGCGGGAGAAGCGCGGCAGGGGCCGGTAGAGGATGTAGCCCTCCTTGGAGCGCTTGGGCGACTTGTACGTGCCCTGCCGTTTCGCGCGCGGAGGCACCGTGGGGTCCCACCCCAGGGCCCAGTCTTCCGTCGGCTGGCGGGTGCGCCAGTCCCAGCTCGTGAACTTGTGGAGCTCGCGCCGGGCGAGCCGGTCGAAGGCCACGAGGAAGTGCCCCATGACCTCGTCGTCTTCCTTGGCCTCGGCGCGCTTGAAGAGGGCCTTCACCAGGGCGCGGTGCCCGGGCCGGTCGCACCCGTCGTCGATGTAGCGGAGCAGGGCCTGACGCGCGAAGGGACGCGCGTCACCGTACCAGCGCTCCGCGAAGGCCTGGAGCTTCCGCTCCGAGCGGCTCCGGAAGAGTTCCTCGACGAAGCGCGCGTCACCTGTTGCGTAGTACTCCTCGAGGAGCAGCGTCGAGGCGGAGTCGGAGTTCATGACGAGCCCTGCACGTTAGCCGATTTCGACACCGTCCAATACCCGGCTTTGCACCGGCGGGTGATTGAGACGTCTTGATTCGAGGGCTCAGGCTGCCTCGTCACGGAGGTTCGCTCATGCCCACGAATACCGGTGTGAACAAGATGTCCGTGGTGACGAAGGACAGCGGCGGCGTCACCGTGGCCTTTCCGGATGTGTGCAAGACGCCCAGCCCCGCGGGGCCGGTGCCCATTCCGTACCCGAACATCGCCCAGTCGTCGGACACGGACAAGGGCACCAAGAAGGTGTCCGTGGCCGGCAACCCGGTGTGCGTGAAGGACTCCAACTTCAAGATGAGCACCGGCGACGAGGCGGGCACCGCGGGCGGCGGCGTGGCCTCCAGCAAGACGAAGGGCAAGGCCGAGTTCGTCAACTTCTCCTTCGACGTCCAGTTCGAGGGGAAGAACGTGGCGCGCGCCTTCGACCTGATGCTCCACAACGACAAGAACACGCCGCCGTTCCCCGTCATCCAGGGCCCTGTCGTCGCCAGAGGAGAAGGCAAGAAGGAGCCCGCGTGCGTCGTCTGCAAGGAGAAGCTGTAGGAGAGCGAGGTGCGCCATGGGAAGCAGGGAGACGCAACCGGCTCAGGCCACGGACGTGCTCGACGAGGAGGAGCCCATCCTCGCGCCCCTGGTGGGCCAGGTGGTGGGCGTGACGGAGGCCGGGCTGCTGCTGGTGGACTTTCCGGGAAACCGTCGTGGCGCCTTGCCCGCGCGCACCGCGCTCGAGCTCGATGTCGAGGCGCGACAGCGGGCCGTGGCACTGCGCCAGGAGGCCGTGCTGCTCTTCGAGCGGGGAGAGCCGGCGCTGCCTCTGCTCGTCGGGCTGCTCCCGCCACCCAGCGAGACGCCGCTGACGGATGCGCTGCTGGCCACGTCCCTTCCCGTGGCTTCCGCCGAGGCCGACCTGGATGGCAAGCGGCTGGTGCTCGAGGGGCGGGAGGAGGTCGTGCTCCGCTGTGGCAAGGCCTCCCTGACGCTCCGGCATGACGGGCAGGTGTTGCTGCGCGGCGTGAACATCCGCGCCGACGCGGAGGAGGTTCATCGCATCCGGGGCGGCAAGGTGCAGATCAACTGAGCGCCAGGGGGAGGTCGCATGACGTCCACTGCCAAGTCCAAGCACGAGTCGGACGAGCTGAACCTGGAGGACAGGCACCACCGGGCCCGGAAGACCACGGAGGGCGGCCGGTGCCTGGTTCCCTACGGTGCGTATTCGCCGCAGTCCTGCAGTTATCGGTGGCAGGCCTACCAGCAGGCCCTGGATGAGAAGGACGTCTACAACTGGAACAGGTACGAGTCGCTCGTCACCGGAGCGCCGTTGATGCTGGTGCGGCGGAGGAAGTCAGAGAAGGGCGAGAGGCGCTGGGAGCTGGCGGAGGCGACGGCTCCCGAACGGGGGGCCTGGGACATTTCGGATGCCGTGTCCTCGTCGAACTTCAAGAACAGCTGCAACACGCCCTACTGGTTCGAGGCACACCACATCATCCCGCACAGTGAGTTGAAGAATGCGGTCGCGGGAGTGGGCAAGGGCAAGCCCGACCAGAACGAACTCCAGCTCATGGTTCGCCGGGGGTTGATGGAGGAGGGCTACAACCTCAACCACAAGCACAACATGTTCATCCTGCCCATGGACAGGCATGTCGCGAAGGCGCTCGAGCTCCCCATGCACCTGGCGGCGCCTGACCTCTGGAACCACCCGGAATACAGCAGCTATGTGGAGCAGGAACTCCAGACGTTCTTCGACCCGGTAAAGAGGACGATCAGCGGCCACGAGGAAAAGATTGAGTACAACCCGGTCCGCAAGAAGTTGGAGAACTTCTCCCGCCGCCTTCGCGACCGGATCAAGACCCAGGGCAGGCGGCTATGGGCGAAGCAGGAAAGTGTGGCTCTGGACGACATCAAGCCGAAGGTGAACGTCGGAGACGTCCATGTCTGAGACCTATTCCAATCCGGAAGTCATTCCGAGCACCCAGCGCTTCTTCGAGCTGTGGTTGCTCGGCGACCGGGATGAAGACCTGTGCTTCATCGATAGTTTCGTCGAAGGAATCGGGTATGAGTCCTGGCGTACCGGCATGGGTGAGCGGCTCGCTCCTGTCTACCCGACGGATGCGCGCATCCCCATGAGCAAGAAACGTCCGGGCATCCAGCTGACGTCTTTCCTTGGGAATTCAATCAATACGCTCATTGGCTCCAGGGAGTTCAAGGAGGCCATCGAGCTGCAGTGTGGTCAGCAGGAAATCGAATACCTGTCGTTCACGCTGTATGACCACCGCAATCGTCCCTACAGCCAGGATTACTTCATCATCAACCCCATTGGCACCTTCGACTGCCTGGACTTCAAGGCGAGCGATATCGACTGGTCCAAGGAGAGGCCGGACGAAATCCTCTTCATCGAGACGCATGTCCTCGACCGCAACAAGATGAAGGACGCTCCCCAGCTCTTCCGCGTGGGGCGGGATACCCACTCCTATGTCATCGGAGTGGAGCTCATCCGGGAGTTCAAGAAACGGGGGCTGACCAACATCCTGGTGGAGGAGCTGGAGTTCAGCGACAGCGAGCAGGCCCGCCCATGAACGCTCAGCCCCATTACCAGCCGCCCATCCTCTGGAGCGTCGTCCAGGAGCACCTGGATGAAGCCGCGTTCTTCTGGAGACAGCGGGAGCGCGACCTGCGCGCGCCGGACCATGGACTGGCCGACCTCGCGGAAGGCGACGAGCGGCGCCTGCTGGCCCATGTCGAAGGCCTGCGGGTGGCAGGCCCCCGGGTGGCCGAGCGCCTGCTGGCGCCCGCCCTGGCGGAGGATGGAGGCCCCGTGCGTGCCGTGGCGGCCTATACCCTGCTCACCTCCGATGTGGCGCGCTGGGGGGAGTTCGTCCTGTGCGTGCTCCGGGAGGCTTCGCTGGAGGAGCGCACCTGGGTGGGACAGGCCCTGGCCCTCAGCTCATCCGCCCAGGTCGTTCCGCTCCTCCGCGACACCCTGCTGGAGGCCGAGCCCGGACTTGGGGCTTCCGTGCTCGACATCCTGCGCGTGCGTCAGGCGGACCTCACATCCCTCCTGGAGCGCACTCCCCTGGCGAACCCACCCGAGCTGCTCGCGGCATCCATTCGTGCCTCCCGGTATGCCTCCGCGCAGGTACTGACCACGCGGGTCCACCAGGGGCTCGCGAGCCCGGATGCCCGGTGCCGGGACGCGGCCATCGAGGTGGGGCTCGCCCGCGGACACCTCGCCGCCATGGAGGCCTGTCGCCGCTCCATCGCGGGAGGTGCGTGCGGACGCACCGTGCTGACAGCCCTGGCGATGAGCGGAGACCGGCGCGCCGTGGCGCGGCTGCTGGCGGAGCTGGAGAAGCCCGGACGCCGGGCCGAGGCCCTGTGGGCGCTGGGCGTCAGTGGACGCAGTGAGGCCCTGGAGGCCCTGCTCCAACGCGTCATCTCCGAGGCGGACCCGCTGGCGGCCGAGTCCTTCCGGCTCATCACCGGCATTCCCCTGGCGGTCTCCCTGGAGCCGGCCGAGGAGGAAGCCGCGGAGGTGCCCGCCGTTTCCGACGGGGAGCCCTCCTTCCTCCCGGGGCCCGTCGTGCCGCCGGGGCGGGTACGTGTCGAGGCGATTCAGCGCTGGTGGCACGAGGCCCGGTCCCGCTTCCCCGCGGGTGGGCGCTACCTCTGGGGCAGGTGCTGGACGCCCGAGGCCGCGCTCCAGGCCCTGCTGGAGGTGCCCGTGACACGCCGTCCCGCCCTGGCGTGGGAGCTGGCCGTGCGCAGTAGCGGAGCCTGTCGGGTGGAGACGGGCCTGTGGGCCTGGCTCCAGGTGCGTCAGCTGCAGGCAGCCAGGGCCCTCCGAATGGAGCCGGGGGGACGCACCTTCGAGGCCATGCTGGCGTCGGCGTGAGCCGGCGGTGAGCGAGGGACGATGCGGAGCGTGCTGACGGGAACGGGAGCCGTGACGTCCGTGGGGCGGAGCGTGGCCGCCGCCTGCGCCGCCATTCATGCCGGGGTCTCCCGCCCCAGGCCCTTGAACGAGCTGCGCGTGGTGGAGCCGGAGTCCCAGGAGGACCTCGCCCTCTCGGGACATCCCGTCCATGGGTACACCGAAGGGTTCACTCTGCTGGGGCGGTGGATGCGGTTGGCCCGCGGGTGCGTGCGTGACCTGGTGTCCTCGTCGCCGGGGCTCAAGACCGCGGACCGGCGCTTCTGGGACACCACGGGGTTGACGGTCATCGTCATGCCACCCGATGACACGGTGCTCCTCACGGCCCCGGGACAGGGACGTGCCCATCTGGAGGAAGCGTTCCTCCTTCCGCTGCACTCGGCGCTGGAGCTGCCCATCCCCCCGCGCAACGTGGAGCTGCTCTGCGCCGGGCATGCGGGCACCGCGCTGGCAATCGAGCAGGGGGTGCGGCGCTTCTCCTCGCGAGAGCTGGAGCGCCTGCTCATCGTCGCGGTGGACTCCTATATCGACACGCAGCGGCTCGCGGAGTTGCTGGAGCAGGGACGGCTGAAGACGGAGGAACAGCCCGTGGGGCTCATTCCGGGGGAGGCGGGAGTGGCCCTCCTGTTGGAAGCAGAGCCCAGCGCCCGGCGGAGGAATGCGCCCATCGCGGGATACGTCGCCGCCGTGTCGACGAACCGCGAGCCGGAGGAGCGTCCCCGCATCCAGCGGGGCCATGCGCTGGCGGAGTGTCTGGCGCGAGCGCTCGACCATGGCGCGGTCGCATCACCTTTTCGCGGCGACATCTACAGCGACCTCAATGGGGAGGCCTGGCGAGCGCAGGAGTGGGGACGCGCGCGCATCCGCCTGGAGCAGCGGCTGGAGGAGTCGTGCCTGCAGCTGCCATGCACCTCGGTGGGCGACGTGGGGGCCGCGAGCGGGGCGCTGGGCGTGTGTCTGGCCCTGTGCGCGAGAGACCCCTTCCGGGACGCGGAGGCGCCGTCGCTCGTGCTGTCCAGCTCGGACCGGGGAGAAGTGGGGTGCCTGGTCCTCCAGCCCGCGCGGCTCGAACAAGGGAGGGGACGCGGATGAGCGCTCACCACCTGCCTGTCTATGTGGGCAACGCCCTCAACGAGAACCTGGAGTGGCTTCCTTCGCTGAAGGCCGGGAAGGTGGGACGCAAGCGCATCCTCTCCTTCTGCCGGAACCTGCGCATCGCCGGCATCGGAGAGTTGTTGATGACCGGCCTGCCGGAGGAGTTCCAGCTGCGGCTGCATCAGAGCGGGCGCGCCTATGCGGCCTGGCTGCGAACCGCGGAGGAGGGCGAGCGGAGGACCGGGCAATCCGCGCCGTTCTTCGACGCCATCGCCGTGGGAGACCTCGACGGCGCCACGCGGATTGCCCACCTCTCCAATCACACCTGGACGCAAGGCGTGGAGTACGAGGAGGACTTCCTCTTCGTCGAGTTCCTCATGCAGCGCTTCTTCCTGGATGCTCCCGGTGAGACGTGTGAGTCGTTGCTGCGGCGCTACGAGACGGCATTGCGTGGAGCGGAGGATGTCCGCCTGGAGCTGTGCGGCGCCCTCCAGGCCGCCGACGCGGAGGGCTTCGACCGGGCCCTGCGACGTTTCCTCGCGGAGTACCGCGACCACTTCGAGGAGCTCGCCCGGCAAGGGGGCGCCTCACCCGTGTGGCTGGCCACCGAGGGCAAGGTGTGCGTGGAGGGTGTGGCGCTCGTGCGACTCGCCCAAGGGCTGGGGCTGGAGACGGAGGAGGACTACCTCCTGGTCCCCTCCGTGGCGCGCGAGAAGGTGGCGCGGGTCTTCACCGAGGACTCCTGGATGGAACCCTGACGGAGCACGTTGAAGGCCCGCGTCGGAAGTGACAGGTCCTACCCCGGGCGGTGTTGAGAGCGCGAGGCCCTCCGCGGAGGCCTCGCGCCATGCGCAGCCCCGCACGCGCCCAGGACCGGCCCCCGCGCGGGGACGCGCGGTGCTTCGACCCCGAGAACGAGGTGGACTTCTGGCTGCGCGTGGACCGGCTCGCCTCGCCGTCCGAGACGCCCACGTATCGCACCGGCTTCGAGCGCTGCGTGGAGCCCGGAGACGCCGACGAGAGCCGGCTCATCCATCTCATCTCCCAGCGCGAAGGGGCGCTCTGGATGCCGCCGCTCGCCACCGAGGAGGTGGACCGCGACGCCGTCGCGCTCCCGCGCCGCTGGGTGGAAAACATCCCTGAGTGATTTCCCACCCAATCCCTCTCACATCCATCATCGGGGGCTCCCGGATAGACAGGGGCTCCCGTCCTCCGGAGAACGCCAGCATCGGGGATGAGAGAATTTGAAACAGAAAAAACACCCCGGGTTTGAAATTCCTGTTTCGGCCGTGTCAGGGATAGCGGGTCTTTCTTTTCTCGGGGTGGCTTGATGGCTATTCAGGTTTTGAAGAGGTTTGGCGTGGCATGGCTGGGGTTGGCGCTCACCGCGTGCGGGACACTGGAGCCCGCGGCGGATGGGGAGTCCCGGGCCGCCGAGCAGGAGAAGGGGGGAGAGGACATCCAGGCGTCGCTGGGGGCGCTGAAGAGCGCCGGCGTGCTGGACGTGCACCCGGATGGCATCCCCTCCACGGTTCACGGCGACCTGGGGCAGGTGGAGCGCTCGGTGTCGGGCATGGCTCTCGGGCAGGCCGCGAGCGCGGTCTCTCCCGCGCTGGCCGCGGTGTCGCCGGTGTTCCGGCTGAACCCGGAGGACCTGGTGCTGCGCAGCGTGCGCACGGATGAGCGGGGCCATCAGCACCTGCGCTACCGGCAGACGAAGCAGGGCCTCGAGGTGGTGAACGGCGAGCTCGTCGTGCACGTGCGCCCCGACGGCACGGTGTACGCGGCCAACGGCTCCGCGCGTGACGGCGTGTCCCTGTCCGCGCGGCCCACGGTGGCCTCCAGCGCGGCGGCGCTCGCGGCGGTGCGCGGCACGTCCGGTACGGGCATTACCTCCGCTGGCAGCCCGCGCCTCGTCTACGTGCGCGACGCGGCGGAGACGCTGCACCTGGCCTGGGAGGTCCGCGTCACCGGCACCCAACCCGACGGGCTGCCGCTGGTGGACCTGGTGTACGTGAGCGCGCGCGCCGGTGACGTCGTGGCGCGGCACCCGAAAATCCATTCGGCGCTCAACCGCCGCGTGCACTCGGCCAACAACGGCAGCACCACGCCGGGCACCCTGCGCCGCAGCGAGGGCCAGGCCGCCACGGGCGACAGCCACATCGACATGAACTACGACATGCTCGGGTTCACGTACAACTGCTACAAGACACTGTTCAACCGCGACTCGTTCAACAACGCGGGCGCGGCGCTCATCAGCACCGTGCACTACGGCTCCAACTACGTGAACGCCTACTGGGACGGCACGCAGATGGTGTACGGCGACGGCGACGGCACCACGTCCATCGAGCTGGGCAAGGACGCGGACGTCACCGTCCACGAGCTGACCCACGCGGTGACGGAGTTCGAGTCCGACCTCACGTACTCCGGCCAGTCCGGCGGCCTCAACGAGGCCATGTCCGACACCTTCGCCGCCATCTGCGAGAGCTGGGCCTCGGGCACCTGGAGCACCGCGCCGGCCATCTGGATGGTGGGCGAGGACGTGTGGACGCCGGGCACCCCGAACGACGCGCTCCGCTACATGGATGACCCCGTCAAGGACGGCGTGTCCAAGGACTGGGCGCCCAACGTGACGTCCAGCACGGACGTGCACTACAGCTCGGGCGTGCCCAACCTGGCGTTCGCCCTGCTGTCGAAGGGCGGCACGCACCCGCGCGGCCGCTCCACCATCAACGTGCCGGCCATCGGCGTCGAGAAGGCCGCGCGCATCTGGTACAAGGCCAATAGCGACATCTTCACCGCCTCCACGACCTTCGCCCAGGCGAAGACGTGGACCATTCAGGCGGCCGCGGACCTCGGCTATGACCAGGCCACGCAGGACGCCGTGAAGGCCGCGTGGGAGGCCGTGGGCGTGGGCGTCACGCTGCCGCCGCCGCCCACCACCCCGCTGAGCAACAACGTGCCGGTGAGCAGCCTGTCCGACAGCTCGGGCGGCCAGAAGTTCTTCACGCTCGCGGTGCCGGCGGGCGCCACCAGCCTGAAGTTCACCATCGCCGGTGGCACGGGCGACGCGGACATGTACGTGCGCTTCGGCGCCGCGCCGGACTCGGGCACGTACGACTGCCGTCCCTACCTGGGCGGCAACTCCGAGACGTGCACCATCACCAACATCCAGACGGGCACGTACTACGTGATGCTCAACGCGTACTCGGCCTACTCGGGCGTGACGCTGACGGGCGTGTACACCACCAGCTCGCCCCCGACCAACGTGCTGCAGAACGGCGTCCCGGTAACGGGCCTCACCGCCGCGTCGGGCGGGCAGCTCTCGTACATGATGGACGTGCCGGCCAACACCTCCGTGACGTTCAGCATCAGCGGCGGCACGGGCGATGCGGACCTGTACGTGCGCTTCGGTTCCGCGCCGACCACCACCACGTATGACTGCCGCCCGTACCGCGCGGGCAACGCCGAGACGTGCACGATGCCCGCCCGCGCGACGGCCGGCAGGTTCTACGTCATGCTGCGCGGCTACACGGCGTTCTCGGGTGTGACGCTCCGGGGCCAGTACTAGCCGTCAGCGCCTCGCATTCCTGAAGCACCGGCACCCGGGGGCCTCGTGGCCTGCCGGGTGCTGTCTTTTCCGGGAACCCGAAGAGCGTGTCAGCCAGCCGGAGGCGGCACGGGTACCGCGGCCTCGATGGGAGGCGGCACCGGCAGCGTCCGGCGGCCCTGCAGCACCACGCCCACGGTGGCGATGGCGAGCCCGAGCAGGAAGCCGAACGGGCCGCCGCCCTCGCCGACGTAGCCGGGGCTGCCCTCGAACCCCTTCGCGATGTTGTGGTTCTCGATGAGGTGCGTGAGGGCCCACAGTCCCATGGGCGCGATGACGGCCAGCGGCGCCGTGCGCGCCAGCACCGGGTGCCCGGGCCCCTTCCACGCCAGCAGCGCGAGCAGCGCCAGCAGCCCGAGCGCGGGCAGCCCGTCCCCGTACGTCCATGCCGTGGTGTCGCCGCCGAAGCTGCTGCTCGGCACGCGCTCGGTGGTGGTGACGGTGCGCCGCATCAGGTCGCCCTGGGAGTTGTAGTACGTGCTGCTGGACTCGCTGGTCCGGGTGTACCCGGGCGAGTAGTAGTTGTTGTCCCACTGCCCCGACAGGCTCATGGCGGCGATGAACGTCCCCACCACCGCCACGCGCCGGCCCCAGCCGCGCCACAGCAGCCTCGGCTCGAACGGGCCCAGCTCTCCGCGCAGCGCCGCGTCGCGCAGGAAGACGACCGTGGCCGCCGTCCACAGGAAGAAGGCCGGCGTGAAGCTGGAGATGGACACGTTCACCAGCAGGAAGACGATGGCCGCCGCGGCCCCCAGCGTGGGACGCCGCAGCCACACCGGCAGACGCGCGGCCCATTCCGGCTTCAGCGTCTGCGCCAGCAGCAGCCCGGTGACCGCCACCCATACCAGCCCCAGGCGCGGCGCCCCGGGGACCTCGCCGTAGCCCGACAGGAGGAACGAGAGGGCGAACAGGCCCATGGAGATGAGCACGCGCTTCTTGGAACCCTCGGCTCCCACGGGCAGCGCCTCGGGCGTCTCCGAGGCCTCGGCCGCGCGCTTCAGCGCCGCGCGCAGGTGCCGCGGCTCGCCCCGCTTCCACGCGTCGTGCAGGAAGACGCCCGCGCCCGCCAGCCACAGCACCTGCCCGAAGGTCCACTCGCCGAACGCGATGGCGTACAGCACCAGCACCGCGCCGCCGATGATTCCGAGCCACGGCCGCGCGAGCCAGCGCGGTGCCCGCGCGACGTAGACAGCGGGCTTCAGCTCATCCAGCGCGAGCACCGCCAGCGTGAGGACCAGCAGCCACGAGGGCCACTGCCCACCCCGGAACGGCGCGCCGAGGACGAAGAGGAACAGCGAGACGAGGACGGGGCGGCGGAGGAGGGTGTCCATGGAGTCGGGCGTGCCCGTGACTCGCATTGGAACAGGCGGGGCCCGCGAGCGTCGAGACGGGTCGCGGGACACTCCAAGGGCTGCCTGCTCGCCGCCAGGACTTCCCGGAGAGCTCCGTGGAAGCGTCCGTCATGAAGCGGGTCGGGTGGGACCCGTCGTCATCCGGAGGCATGTGGAGGCCCGGCACACGGCAGCTCCATGGTGAACGTGGTGCCGACGCCCAAGGTGCTCTCCGCGCGGATGGTGCCGCCGAGCGCGTCGACGATGGCGCGCACCAGGTGCAGCCCCAGCCCCAATCCGCCATAGGAGCGCACCGACACCGCCCGTCCGAAGCGCTCGAAGATGTGTGGCAGCTTGTCGGGCGCGATGCCGATGCCCTCGTCGCTCACGCGCAGCCACGCGGTGCCGCTCTCCACCCCGGCCGCGATGTGGATGGGCTTGCCCGCCCCGAACTTGAGCGCGTTGGACAGCAGGTGGTGCAGCACCTGTCCCAGTCGCGTGGCGTCCCACCGCCCGAGGATGGGACTTTCGACGCGGACGTCCAGCGCGCAGCCCGCCTTCTCCAGCGGCTCGCGCAGCCGGTCCGTCACCCGGTCGATGACCGCCCGCAGGTCCACCTCCTCCAGCCGGAGGTCCAGCCGGTCCGCGTGCAGGCGCGAGACGTCCAGCAGCTCCTCGATGAGGGTGGCGAGCTTCAGCGACTGGGCATCGATGGTGTGCAGCGCGCGCACGGCGGGCTCCGGCAGGCCGGCGGGACGGTGGCGCAAGAGCGAGTGCACCATCAGCCGCAGCGAGGTGAGCGGCGTGTTCAGCTCGTGCGAGGCGACGCTGAGGAAGTCGTCGCGCAGGCGGATGGCCTCCTGGGCCGCGCGGTACAGCCTCGCGTTGTCGATGCAGATGGCCGCCCGGCGCGCCAGCTCCTGGGCGAGGTCCAGGTCCGCCTCGCCATAACGACGGCCCGGTGCGCCAGAGGCGAGCGTGAGGACGCCCAGCGTCTTGCCCCGGGCGATGAGCGGCACGTGCATGGCCGTCCGCGTGCCCAGCGCCTGCATCTCCTCCACGTACTCCGGCCCGTTGCCCGCTTCCGCCAGCCGGTCCGCGTCGAGGTGGGCGCGCAGCACGGGCTGGCCGGACGTCAGCGCCTCGAGGACGACGGGCGGTGCGCTCCATTCCAACGGGTGCTTCCGCATCAACCCGCCCAGACGCGCTTCCTTCTCCGGGTCCACGTGGGCGGTGGCCATCACGCGCAAGGAGTCCCCATTCTCGGCGACGGCGAACACGCACCAGTCCGCCAGGAAGGGGACCACCATGTGCAGGGCCTTCGCCAGCGTCTGCTCCAAATCCAACGACTCGGCCAGCGCCAGTCCCGACTCGGCGAGGAAGCGCACCGCGGCCTCCGCCCTCCGGCGCTCCTGCACCTCCACCTTGAGCTGCTCGAACAGGCGGCTGTTCTCCAGCGAGATGGCCATCTGCGAGGAGAGCGCCCGCAGCACGCTCACCCGCTCGGGCGTGAAGGCCCGCGTGGCCAGGTCATTCTCCAGGTACAGCACGCCCACCGTGCGCGCCTGCCGCTGGATGGGCACCGCGAGGGCGGACTTCACCGCGCGGCGAGCGATGTACGGGTCGCCGATGAAGCGCCCCTGGTGGGCCGCGTCGCCGAGGACGAGGGTGGCGCCCGTCGTCCACGCGTGCTGTACCACCGTGGCTGGCACGGTGCTGGCCGCGTCCAGGGGAACGGGCTCCAGGCTCACCGGCTCGGAGACGGCGCCCCGCGCGCGCACCACGAGGGCGCCGCCTTCCTCCAGCACCAGCGCGCCGGACGTCGCGCCCGCGACCTCCAGGCACACCGCCATCAGCTTCTCCATCAGCCGGTCCAGCACCACCTCGCCCACCAGCGTCTCGGAGGCCTTGAGCAGGCCGTGCAGGTCCAGCGCCGCCCCGGGCGCCGCGCCCTCCGCCGCCACCGTGCGCGCGGGCTCGCTCCAGGCCCGGCCCCCGGCCAGCTTGAGGTCCGGGAACTCCTCCTCCAGCAGGGACACCTTGGCCCACGCGCCCCACCGCGCGTAGGCCTCCAGCGCGGCACGCAGGTGGAGCGTGGCGAAGCGCCCGTGGCCCAGCGCGTGGTGGAAGCGGCCCGCCAGCTCGTTCGCCATCGCCTCTTCCTGGAGGAAGCCCTCCGCGCGCGCCCCGTCGATGGCCTCGTCGTACAGCTCCATCGCCTCCAGCGGCCGGCCCTCCACGCGGGCCACCTCGGCGGTGACGAGCTGGTGCTTGTGCCGGAAGTTCTCCGGGCAGTCCCGCGCCCAGGCCTCCAGCTTCCGCTGGTGCTCCTCGATGCGGGCCAGGTCTCCGGCGCGCGCCTCGGGGTGGGCGGTGGCGTGGGCCGCCAGCGTCAGCGCGGTGAGGAAGGCGTGCTCCGCCGCGCGGTAGAAGTTCCTCACGGAAGCGGCATGGGGCCGCGCCGCCTCGGACATCCGCAGGGCCTCGTCCAGGTCTCCCAGGAGGTACGCCACCAGCTGCCGCAGCGTGGCGTACAGGTGGCGGTTCATCGACGTGAGGGGCATGTCCATGAAGGACTGCTCGTCGAAGCTGTCGTCGTCGAAGTGGGGCGGGCGGCGGGTGCGGCCCTGCAGGGCGAGCACCGCCTGCGCGTGCGCGGTGGGCAGGTCGTCCATCCCCGGCACGCCGCTGCGCCGCAGGTAGGTCTGGCACGCCTCGACGGAGGACTGCACCCGCGCCAGCTCCGCGCCCATGGAGAACTCGGCCGCCACGGCGAGGGTGATGGCGTAGGCGGCGAACTGCACGTCGCCGGCGGCAATCCCCGTGGCGTAGGAACGGCGCAGCAGCGGCAGGCTCGTGCGCAGGGGCGCCTTCCAGGTATGGAAGTAGACCGCCAGCGACAGCAGCGCCCGGCACTCCTGGCGAAGGTCTCCGTTGCGCTGGGCGAGCGCCACCCCCAGCCGCCCGAAGGCGAGGCCGGACGTGGGGCCGTCGAGGCTCGACAGCACCATGCCATGGCAACTGTAGATGGCTGGCGCCTCGTCCGAGTGGCCGTGCTCCAGCGTGAGGTTGAGGGCGCGCGTGTTGATGACGGCGAAGAGCCCCGAGTTCAGGAGGTAGGCGGGGACGGTGAGGTCCGACAAGAGCCGCACGCAGACGAGCAGCTCCGGGTCCTCCATCCTCGGCGCGTCCAGCAGCTCCTCCACCGAGCGGCCCCGCATGTGGACCTCCACCTGGGCGAGCTCGGCCGCGAGCGCCGCGTCGAAGTCCCGCTCCGGCAGCTCCATGCCCAGCAGCCGGAGCCCCTCGCGCCCGTCCTGGATGGCGCCCTTGAAGTCGCCCATCATGAGGCGCGTCAGCACCTGGACGTCATGCAGCTCCACCTGCTCCAGGCGCGAGCCGGCGGACTCCAGGGCCGTGCGCACCAGCTCCCCCGCGAGGACGGGCTCGCCGGAGAAGTAGGCGCACTCCGCCGCCTCCTTGTGCAGGTGGAAGACCTGCTCCCGGCGCGAGGCCCATTGCGCCCGGGGGATGAGCGCGATGCCGCGCCGCAGGTACACCAGCGCGGCGCCGAAGGCCGAGGCCGCCTTGGCCTTGAGGCCCGCCTGGTAGTGCAGCTCGGCCACGTCCCAGCCCTCCACCTCGCCGCCCGGTCGCGCCAGGCCCAGGTGCAGGTGGTCCACCACCGCGAACAGCCGCGCGTCGAGCGTGTCGCCCGTGGCCCCGCGCAGCAGCTCGCGTCCTATCTCGTGGTGGAGCCGCCGCCGCTCGTCCTCGGTGAGGAGGTCATACGCGGCCTGCCGCACGCGGTCGTGCGCGAAGCGGTACACGGCCTCGGGCTCCAGGGGCGCGTCCTCCGCGTCGCCGTCCTCCGGGGGCGGCGGGCCGCCCTCGCGCTCCGGCACGAGCAGCCCCTCGCGCAAGAGGCTCCAGAGCGCCGGGCCCGCGTCCTCCACCAGCGCGCGCAGGAGCCACAGCTCCACGTGGTCTCCCAGGCACGCGGCGACCTCGAGGACGCGCTGGGCCTGCTCCGGCAGCCGGCGGATGGTGGTCATCATCAGCGCCACCACGTTCTCCGTCACATCCACCTGCTCCACGCGGGCCACGTCCCACTCCCAGGTGCCGTGCTCCAGGTCGAACGTCAGCAGCCCGGACTCGTGGAGCAGCCGCAGGAAGCGGGTGATGAAGAGGGGATTGCCGGCCGTCTTGCGCAGCACCACGGCCGCCAGGGGCCGCGCGTGCGCGGGCTCGCAGCGGAACGTCTCCGCGCAGAAGGCCGTGACGGAGGGCAGGTCGAGCGGCCCCAGCGTCAGCGTGGGAAAGGACATCGCCTCCCGCGCGCGCAGCTGGGCCAGCAGCCGCGTGAGCGGGTGGTCCGGTCCCACCCGCGCCGGCTGGTACGCGCCCACGACGAGCACGTGCCGCGAGCCCGGGTCGGTGGCCAGCGCCTTCAGCAGCTGGAGCGAGCCGGGGTCCGCCCACTGCAGGTCATCCAGGAAGAGCACCAGCACGCTCTCGGGCGTCGCCAGGGTCCGCACGAAGGACTGGAAGGCGAGGTGCAGGCGCGCCGCGGCCTCCATCGGCGCCACCCGGGTCGGCATGGGGCGCGGGCCCAGCAGCGCCCCCAGCTGCGGGAGCAGCTCGGCGATGACGCGCGCGTCGGGCCCCACCGCTTGACGCAGCCGGTCCCGCCACAAGTCTCGGACCTCCGGGGGCTCGTTGCGCAGCTGGCGCAGCAGTCCCTGGAAGGCGTCGGCGAAGGCGGCGTAGGGCACGTTGCCCTGGAGCTGGTTGAACTTCCCGCGCAGCACGTGGTCGCCGGGCCCCGCGCGCCGGGCCAGCTCCCGCACGAGCGCGGACTTGCCGATGCCCGGCTCACCCACCAGCAGCACGCCCTCGCTCGGGCCCCGGCGCACCCGCTCCAGTGCCTCGCGCAGCCGCGCCAGCTCCCGCTCGCGGCCGTGGGGCCGCTTGGGGAAGGGAAGCTGCCGCGCCAGGTCCACGCGCCCCAGCTCGAACGCGCCGATGACGCCCGCCGTCTGCCGCCGCCGCACCTCCAGGAGGTCCGCCAGCAGCGCCTCCGCGCTCTGGTAGCGCTCCTCCGGCATCTTCGCCAGCAGCTTCAGGACGATGTCCGACAGCGGCCGGGGCACGGCGGGGTTGGCGAACGCCGGCGGCACCGGCGGCCTCGCCAGGTGCGCGTGCACCAGCTCCGCCGGGTCCGTGGAGACGAAGGGCGGCAAGCCGGTGAGCAGCTCGTAGAACGTCGCCCCCAGCGAGTAGAGGTCCGCGCGGTGGTCCACGGGGCGGCTCATCCTCCCCGTCTGCTCCGGGGCGACGTAGGGCAGCGTCCACTGCAGCTCGTTGGGCATGGACGCGCCAGGCGAGAGCCCCGCCACCCGGGTGGCCAGGTCGAAGTCGACGAGGGTGACGTGCCGGCTGCCGTCACCCATCACCAGGTTGGTGGGGTTGATGTCGCGGTGGATGACGTGCTGCTGGTGGAGGCTGGCGATGATGCCCGTCAGCTGGAGCGCCAGCTCCAGGAAGGCATCCATGGAGACGGGCCTTCGGCCGAGCCACTCCTGGAGGTTGCGCGGGCCCGCGTCCTCCAGCACGAGGGACGGCAGGCCCGCGGCGTCCTCTTCCAGGGCCAGCGCGCGCGAGACGCCGGGCACCTCGCCCTGGAGGGAGCGCAGGAGCGTGTACTCGTGACGCAGCATGGCCCCGCTTCCGGAAGCGAGCGGGCCCGGGAGCACGCGCTTGACGACCCGGGGCTCGCCGCCCTGCTTCCAGCCGCGTAGCACCACGTAGCGGCGCCCGCGGTGGATTTCCCGAAGTCCCTCGTCACCTTGCGCCTGGAGCATCACGCGCGTCCCTCATGCACGGTGGAGAGGCACCCGGGTCCGGGCCTCTCCCCTCCTGAAACTTTGGATGGGGGTCGCGTGGGGGAGAGCCCCGTCGGGCGGGACGGTGGGCGCTTGGAGGCGTGATTGCCGCCAGCGCCCTGGCGTCCCACCTTCCCGGCATGACGGAGGCACCCGAAGGGCTGCGCTACCTGCCCGACTTCCTCTCCGAGGACGAGGAGCACGCACTCGTGGACGCGCTCGCCCGGCTCGATTTCAAGGAAATCCACATGCACGGCGTGGTGGCGAAGCGCACCGTGGCGCACTACGGCTGGGACTATGGCTATGAGTCCTGGCGCCTGTCGTCCGCGCCGCCCATGCCGCGCTTCCTGCTGCCCATCCGGGACCGCTGCGCCGGCGTGGTGGGGTTGGAGCCGTATGCGCTGGAGGAGGTGCTCGTCTCGCGCTACCCGCCGGGCGCGAGCATCGGCTGGCACCGCGACGCGCCCATGTTCGGCCCCACCGTCATCGGCGTGTCGCTGCTGGGCGCCGCGAGGATGCGCTTCCGACGCAAGGTGGGCGGCGCCTGGGAGACGGCCGCGCTGGAGCTGGCGCCGCGCTCCGCCTACGTGCTGTCCGGCCCGGCGCGCTCCGTCTGGCAGCACACGCTGTCGCCGGTGAAGCAGCTGCGCTACTCACTGAGCTTCCGCACCGTGCCCGGCTCGCCGGCCCGCCTCGGCGGGAGCCTGGCGGGCGGGACGGCCCCGGGCTTCTGAGCCCTTCCTCCGGTGGACCCCGCCGGGCGCGCGTCCCACCTTCCCTGGCGTGACGGATGAACGGACAGAGAGTGGAGGCGAGCGGCGCGACAGGCTGCTGCATGCGCTCCAGAGCCTGCTCGCCCTCCCGGCCGCCGAGCTGCGGCCCACGCTGAACAAGGCTTCCCTGGTCATCTCCGAGCTGCTCCACGCCGACAAGGTGGACGTCTTCCTCCTGGAGCACGCCACCCAGACGCTCGTGGCGGGTGGGACGAGTGACAC
This sequence comes from Pyxidicoccus fallax, assembly GCF_012933655.1. Lineage (GTDB taxonomy): Bacteria > Myxococcota > Myxococcia > Myxococcales > Myxococcaceae > Myxococcus > Myxococcus fallax. Next base: position 41,461 of record NZ_JABBJJ010000008.1, read on the forward strand.
CCCCATGGGGCGCAAGCAGAAGGCGCTCGGGCTGGACCGGCTGCCGCTGGCCAATGGGGGCCGCGCCGTCCAGGCGTACGAGACGGAGCAGCCCTTCATGACGGGCCGCCTGCACGAGGACCCCGAGGAGCTGCCGGGCATCAAGCACCGGCTCGGCGTGAAGTCCGCGCTCATGGTGCCGCTGCCCATTGGCGGGGAGACGGGCGGGGTGCTGGGCGTGTCCTCGGCCCAGCCCGACTTCTTCTCCGAGGACGACCTGCGCTTCCTGGAGGCGGTGGCCCGCTGGGTGGGCGCGGTGGCCCACCGCGTGGAGCTGGTGCAGGAATTGACGAAGCTGGCCACGCGCAACGCGCGCCGCGCGGCGGCCGAGGAAATCGTCACCGTGCTGGCCCACGACATGGCCAACCACCTCATGCCCCTGCGCGCCCGGCTCGAGCTCATCCAGCGGCGCGCCCGGCGCGACAACGCCGCGGACTACCTGCGGGACGCGGACGGCGCCCTCGCGTCGCTCGCGGCGCTCAACCGCCTCATCTCCGACCTCCTGGACGTGGGACGCCTGGACCAGGGCCTCTTCGCGCTGCGCCCGCAGCCGGTGGACGTGGTGGCCCTGGCGCGGGAGGTGGCCGCCAGCATGCGCGCGCCCGGACACGCGGTGGAGTACCGGGGGCCGGAGGAGCTGGTCGTCATCGCCGACCTGGATCGCCTGCGGCAGGTGCTGGAGAACCTCACCGCCAACGCGATGAAGCACTCGCCGCCCGGGCTGCCCGTGGGGCTGGATGTCCAGGAGCAGGTTCGCGCCGAGGGCAAGTGGGTGCGCATCGCCGTGACGGACCAGGGCCCCGGCATCGCCCCCGACGTGCTCGACACCCTCTTCGAGCGCTTCGCGCGCGGCCCCGGCTCCACGGGGCTGGGGCTGGGCCTGTTCCTCGCGCGGCAGATTGCCCTGGCCCATGGCGGCACCCTGGAGGTGACGTCGAAGCCGGGCGACGGCACGCGCTTCGAGCTCGCCCTGCCCGAGGCCCCCTCGACGCCCCAGGGCCGCTGACGCCTCAGCTCACGCGGCGCAGGCCCGGCAGGTCCTCCGGGCGCAGCGCCCAGCGGGGCGGAGACGGCGGCGCGGAGAGGGTGCCCGTCTGCACCGCGGGGAAGCCCTCCACCCGCGCGCCGTCCGGGAAGCTGGAGCGCTGCTTCACGAGGCTGCCCGCGCCCACCACGCAGCCGCGGCCCAGCGTGCTGCCGTCGCAGAGGATGGCGCCGGGCTCCACCACGGTGCCCGCGCCCACGTGGCAGCCGTGCACCATGCAGCCCGGGCCGATGATGACGCCGTCCTCCAGCACCAATTGGTTGTCCGGCAACAGGTGCAGCACCGAGTTGGCCAGAATCTGCACCCCCGCGCCGATGCGCACCGGCCCGTGCGAGTCGCCGACAATCTTCACGCCGGGCCCGATGATGCTGCCCTGCCCGATGATGACGTCCCCCGTCACCTCCGCCGTGGAGAAGAGGGTGGCCATCGGGTGGACCAGCGGGTGCTTGTCCCGGAAGGTGTAGAGCTGTCCCATGGGAGCGTCCTCGGCCCGGTCTCTCGCGGAGAAGGCGGTGAGCGGTTGTCCCGGCAACGCGAGGCTGCCGTCGCGGAGCGTCCTCAGGCGCTCCAGGTCCTCGGCGTTGGCGCGGCGCAGGATGCGGGCGGGGCGGTCCACCACCACCGACTCGTCCGGCACCACCATGCCGGCGGGGATGAGGGCGCCCTCGCCCACCATGCAGCGGGCCCCCAGGCGCGCGCCGGGCATGATGATGGCGCCGTTGCCCACCTCGCACAGGGGGCCCACCTCCGCGCCGATGACGATGCTCCGGTGCCCGAGCACCACCCGCTCTCCCACCGAGGTGGGCAGCTCGGGTGTGCCGATGACGACGGCGTTCTCCAGCACCGCCGAGCCCGCGCCCAGCCGCACGGCGCCGGCGTGGGAGCGGATGACCGCCCCCTGCGCGATGATGGCTCCCGGGCCCAGGAGGACCTTGCCCAGAACCCTGGCGCTGCTGGCCAAGCGGAAATGCGCGGCCCCCCCGGTGGACGCTGCGGGCGGGCTCACGAGTGGCAGGCTCGTTCCCATGTGTCGCATGACCCTAACATCCGGGGCCTCGCCCGAAGGACGGCCCCGCGGCGCGTGTAGGCTGTCCATCCGCCAACGCTGGGGTGGGGCCGTCCCGCCAGGGGTGCGGGTCGTCCGCCAGGCGTGTACGGATGGGCGCGAAGCCGGGCGGGTGGATGTCTCGTGGTGGATCATCCGCCCGCCTGCCCGCCTGCCGCGGGTCACACACGGCGGGTCCGGCGTCCGTCGGGTTTTCGTCGCTGGACGCAGCCACCCCTCCCTGACAGAAGGGCGGCACGGAGGCAGACATGTCGTCGGAGATACCCCCCGCCGGGGCCAACCCCTCGCTGGAGGAAGCGGGAGGTCCGCCCGAAGAGGGGACTCCCGGGCTGTGGGCGTCGCTGAAGGAGGCCGTCCACGGGACGCGACAGGACCTCACGCGGCTGCCGGTGCGCCGGGCCATCTTCCTGCTCTCCGTGCCCATGGTGCTGGAGATGATGATGGAGTCCGTCTTCGCCGTGGTCGACGTCTTCTTCGTCGGCCGGCTGGGGGCGGACGCGGTGGCGACGGTGGGCCTCACCGAGTCGCTGCTCACCATCATCTACGCCGCGGCCATGGGCCTGAGCATCGGCGCGGGCGCGCTGGTGTCCCGCCGCATCGGCGAGGGAGATTCGGAGCGGGCCGCGCGCACCGCGGTGCAGGCCATCGGCCTGGGCGTGGTGCTGGCGATTCCGGTGTCCGTCGCGGGCGTCGTCTTCGCCCGGCCGCTGATGGCCCTCATGGGCGGCTCGCCGTGGGTGCTGGAGCACGGCATCCGCTACACGCAGGTGATGCTGGGCGGCATGGGCAGCGTGCTGCTCCTGTTCCTCATCAACGCCATCTTCCGGGGCTGTGGGGACGCGGCCATCGCCATGCGCGTGCTGGGGCTGGCCAACGCCATCAACATCGTCCTGGCGCCCCTGCTCATCTTCGGCGTGGGGCCCTTCCCGGAGCTGGGGGTGATGGGCGCCGCGGTGGCCACCACCCTCGGGCGCGGCTGCGGCGTGGTGTACCAGCTCTACCGGCTGGCGCGCGGGGACGGGCGGCTGCGAGTGCGCCGCGAGCACCTGCGGCTGGAGCCGGCGACGATGGTGGCCATGATGCGGCTGTCCGGCGCGGGCACGCTGCAGGCGCTGGTGAGCACCACGAGCTGGGTGGTGCTGGCGCGCATCGTCTCCTCCTTCGGCAGCGCGGCGGTGGCCGGCTACACCATCTCCCTGCGCATCGTCCTCTTCGTGCTGCTTCCCTCGTGGGGGCTGGGCGGCGCGGCGGCCACCCTGGTGGGACAGAGCCTGGGCGCCGGCAGGCCCGAGCGGGGCGAGCAGGCGGTGTGGACGGCCAGCCGCATCAACGCGGCCTTCCTGGGCACGCTGGGGCTGCTGCTCATCGCCGGCGCGGATCCGGTGGTGGGCCTCTTCACGCGCGAGCCGGAGGTGGCGGCCCACGCCGCCCTGGCCCTGCGCATCATGTGCGCCAGCTTCTTCTTCTACGCCTTCGGCATGGTGCAGACGCAGGCCTTCAACGGCGCGGGGGACACCGTCACCCCCACCCTCCTCAACATCTGCTGCTTCTGGCTGCTGGAGCTGCCGCTCGCCTGGGTGCTGTCCGGGCCGCTGGGGCTGGGGCCGTCCGGCGCCTTCATCTCCATCTCCGTGGCCTTCTCGGTGATGGCCATGGCCGGTATCGTCCTCTTCCGGCGGGGCCACTGGAAGCAGCGCAAGGTGTAGCCTCGCGCCCGCCCATGTCCTCCCCGTCCGCCGTCCTCCGCCTCCCCTGGCGCCTGTTGCCGTGCGTCCTCGTGCTGGCCGCCTGCGGCCCCACCATGGACATTCCGGACGACGCCGTGGCCTGCGCGAATGTCCGCTGCACCGCGGGCGAGTGCTTCTCCAACGGCGGCCAGCCCATGTGCCGGTGTGGCGCCTGGGAGCAGGCCGCCGGGCTGTCGTGCGCGGTGGGCTACTTCACGGCGGCGGATGACCATGGCGGCTCGCCCGGGGATGCCACCGTGCTGTCCATGCCGATGGCCGTCGCGGGGCAGGGCCACATCGACCAGGCCGAGCGCGAGGGCCTGGTGGACCGCGACCTCTTCGCCTTCACCGCCGAGTCGCGCCACGTGTACGCCTTCACCTGCCACCGCAGGACGCTGCGCGACTGCCAGCTGCGGCTGTTGGACGGCACCGGCCGCGAGGTGGACACCGTCACCCAGAACGCGCTGGACGGCCCCGGCCGGGTGTTGTTCGCCACGCTGGAGGCGGGCACCTGGTACGTGGAGGTGTCCAGCGAGAGGGGCGTGGGCACGTACACGTACCAGCTCCAGGACCTGGGCCGGGACGACCATGGCGACGACCGGGTGCGCGCCACGGCGCTCACCGCCTCGCGGCGGCGCGAGCCCTTCGTCATCACGCACACCGGCCCGGGTGACGAGGACGTCTTCACCTTCGCCACCGAGCCGGAGCATGGCTACCGCTTCACCTGCGAGGTGCCGGACCCCCGGTCCGTGGACAGCCGGGAGCTGGAGCTGACCCTGCGGTGGTCCACCGACACCGTGGTGCGGACCGTCGCCGGGTTCGAGGGCCCGTCCCTCGGCGTCAGCGGAGTCGCCGGGTGGGAGGGAAGCGCGTCCGTGACGGTGCGGCTGAAGCGCGCCAACCAGCTGCGGCTGGAGTCCACCTGCTGGCTCGAGGACCTGGGCCGCGACGACCACGCGGACTCGTTCCTCCTCGCCACCGAGGTGACGCCCGGCGTCCCCGTGCCCGTCACCCTGCACTCGGACGGGGACACGGACGTCCTCGTCTTCACCGCGCGGGCGGGGCACATCTACTCGCTGGCCCCCGAGCAGCGGGGCTCGCTGAATCTCCTGGTGACGGACGTCCTCGGGTTCCAGGTGGCCAGCCAGGTCACCTCCCAGCTCTTATTCGAGCCGGCGCGCGACGCGACGTACTACCTCCATGTCCGCCAGGGGGTGCCCTGGCTCTACCGCTTCCTGCTGCTGCTGGAGGACCAGGGCACCGACGACCACGGGGACGCGCGGGAGTCGGCCACGTCCTTCGAGCCCGGCACGCCCGTCACCGGCCGGGCCGAGACGCCGGGGGACGTGGACGCCTTCACCTTCCTTCCCGAGGCGAATGGCATCTATCTCGTCACCTGCGAGCCCGATTGCCTCCTGTCCTACTATCACCCGGAGGGGCTGCGCTTCGAGACGCTGGGCCCCGGCCGGCAGGTGCTCGACGTGTCGGGGGCGCAGCCCACCACCGTGTTCGTCCGTCCCGGGGGCGTCTCGGCCTACACGCTGCGGGTGGAGCGCGTCGCCACGGACGACTACGGCGACAGCCGCTTCGATGCCATCCCGCTCACGCTGCCCGCCACCGTGTCCGGTTGGGTGCAGACGCGCGTGGACGTGGATGCCTTCCTCGTGTGGCTGGACGGGGGGCGCACGTACTGGCTGGACCTGGACCTGGGCCCGCTCCAGCTGACGCTGACGGCGCCGGATGGGAGCACCCTCCCGCGCTGGGACAGCGGGTTCGTCGTCCCCGCGTCGGGCACCTATCTCGTGCAGGTCCACGGCGCCACGGGGGACGAGGTGCTCCCGTGGCGCTTCGGCCTCCAGGCGCGGTGAGCGGAGGCGGTCACTCCGGCGGGCTCTGCGGGGTCGTGGACGGGCCGCGTGTGCGCTGGGGAACAGCCGGCGAGGGCTTCCGGCGGCGGTGCGTTGGCGATGGGGGAGGGCGTTCATAGCTCCCAGGCGCGCCGTCAACCCGAGGTCCGCCCGTGCTCCGTCCATGGCTCCACGCGGGGGCAGGTCCCCTGGCCGCCGTTGTCCTCCTCGTCCTCGCGGGCTGCGGCCCGTCCTTCGTCGCGGAGCCGGACGCGTCCGTCGCGTGCGAGGGGGTGCGCTGCACCGCGGGCACCTGCGTCGCCAACGGGGGGCAGCCCATGTGCCGCTGCGGCGCCTGGGAGGCCGCCGCCGGGCTGCTGTGCCAGGTCTCCAGCTTCACGGTGCCGGACGACCACGCGGGCTCTCCCGATGACGCCACCCCCTTGACGGTCATGAGCGAGCCGGCCGAGGGCCGCATCAGCGCCAGCACGCGCGGCCAGTTCGACCGGGACCTCTTCTCCTTCCATCCCGAGCCCGGCCACTCCTACGTCTTCCTCTGCCAGCCCCTGTCGCTGCCCCGCTGCCAGCCGCGCCTGCTGGACGGCTCGGGCCGCCAGCTGACGGGCCTCTTCCTCGACCCCGAGCGCACCGCCTGGTCCTTCAAGCCCCGGGGTGAAGGGCCCTGGTACATCGAGGTGTCCGGCGCCGGAGACTCGGGCACGTACGCGTACCAGCTCGTGGACCTGGGCGCCGACGACCACGAGGACTCCCGGGACCAGGCCGCCGTCATGGAGCCGTCCGACGCGAACTTCACGGTGACGAGCGACTTCCTCGGGGATGACGACGTCATCCGGTTCCAGGCGAAGGCGGGGCACGCGTACCGCATGGGCTGTGAGCTGCCCTCGACGCAGGTGGGCGTCGCGCTGCGGCTGCTGGACGCGTCGGGCCGGGTGGTGGACACCGGCGAGGCGCTGGGCACCCGGCGCATGCCCGAGGTGGAGCTGCAGGCCCCTGCCGCGGGCACCTGGTTCATGCAGGTGAGCCCCACGTTCGGCCCCATGCCCATCTCCGTCACCTGCTGGCTGAAGGACCTGGGCGCGGACGACCACGGCGACGTCCTGGCCACCGCCACGCGGCTGACGCCCGGAGAGCGCGCCCCTGTGCGGCTGCAGACGCGCAAGGACGTGGACGTGCTCCGCTTCACCGCCGAGGCCGGCCACACCTACGTGCTGCGGCAGAGTCCGCACGTCATCGCGTCCATCCAGCTCCACGACGCCCGGGACACGCAGCTGCGCTCGGCCAATCCCCAGTGGTACCTCCTCGAGTCGGCCATCGCGGGCGACTACTTCCTCAAGGTGAGGCCTCCCGCCATTGGCGCGCTGGAGCCGCCCTTCGAGCTCTGGGTGGAGGACCTGGGGCCGGACGACCATGGGGACACGCAGGCCACGGCCACCCGCCTGTCCCCGGGAGTCCCGGTGGAGGCGCGGCCCCATGGGAACTCGGACTCGGACACGTTCGCCATCGACGTGGAGGAGCAGGGGGTCTACACGGTGCGCTGCGAGCCCGCCTGCCAGGCGCGAATCGAAGGGCCGTACCAGGGCCGGTACATGTCCCGGCAGGAGCTGCGCGAAGTCCTGCTGGACGTCTCCGGCTCCGGGACGCTCTACCTCTCCCTGATGCCCTCGCGCGCCCTGGACCCCTTCACCGTGACGGTGACCCGCACGCGCTCCGATGGCCACCCGGACAGCGTCACCGCCGACACCCCGGTGAGAGCACCTCCGCTTCATGTCACGGGGGACTTCGAGGCGGAGGGTGACCGGGACGCCCTGGCCGTCACGCTGGAGGCGGGCGCGTGGTACCTGGTGGCGCCGAGCGACAACGCGCAGGTGTCCATCCTGAATCCGTATGGCTCGGCGAGCTGGTTCCCCTCGCAAGGCATCTACGTCGCGCCCGTGACGGGGCGCTACTCGGTGGTGCTCACACATCGGCTCTCCTGGAGGACCGATTGGAGTCTGATGCTCGAGCGGCGCTGAGGGCCCGGGCCGCTTGACTCGGGCGGGCGGGGCGGTGGGCAATGCGTCCCATGCGACGCACACTCCTCCTCGCCTCCCTGATGCTGTCCGCCTCCGCCTCCGCGGCCGAGGCACCCAGGTCCTACGTCCTCAAGGCCGCGCGCCTCTTCGACGCGAAGGCGGGCCGGCTCGTCACGCCCGGCGTGGTGGTGGTGCGGGACGGCAAGGTCACCGCGGTGGGGCCGGGCGCCAGCACGCCGGCCGGGGCACGCGTGGTGGAGCTGGGGGACGCCACGCTCCTGCCGGGCTTCATGGACGCGCACACGCACCTCACCGGCGAGCCCGGGCACGACTACCGCCAGGACCTCCTCGACGAATTGCAGCGCACCGTCCCCGAGCGCACGCTGGAGGCGCTGCCCATGGTGCGCGCCACGCTGATGGCGGGCTTCACCACCGTGCGCAACCTGGGCGCGGAGGACTTCATCGACGTGGGGCTGCGCAACTCCATCCGCCGCGGCACGGTGGTGGGGCCGCGCATCCTCACCGCCACCGCGGGCCTGGGCAGCACCGGCGGGCACTGCGACGGGGGCAACTCCTTCCGCAAGGGCCTCTTCGTGGAGGAGGCCTCGCGCGGCGTGGCGAACGGGCCGGACGCGCTGCGCGCCAAGGTGCGGGAGAACCTCAAGTACGGCGCGGACCTCATCAAGGTGTGCGCCACCGGCGGCGTGCTGAGCCTCAACTCGGACGTGGACTCGCCGCAGCTCACCCAGGCGGAGCTGGACGCCATCGTCGACGAGGCGCACGCCCGCAGGCGCAAGGTGGCCGCCCACGCGCACGGCGCGGAAGGGGCGAAGCGCGCCGTCCTCGCGGGCGTGGACTCCATCGAGCACGGCTCGCTCTTGAATGACGAGGTGCTGGATTTGATGAAGAAGAAGGGCACCTGGTACGTGCCCACCGCCATGGCCTTCCAGGGCGTGCGGGAGCGGGCGGACAAGGGGCAGATGCCGGAGGAGAACATCCGCAAGGTGCGCGCGGTGGACGAGGCGCGGCGGCAGGCCCTGCGCAAGGCGATTGCCAGGGGCGTGCGCATCGCCTTCGGCACGGACGCGGGCGTCTTCGTGCACGGGCGCAACGCGGGCGAGTTCGCGCTGATGGTGGAGGCGGGCATGGCCCCGGCCGAGGCCCTGCGCACGGCGACGGTGCACGCGGCGGAGCTCCTGGGCGTGTCCTCCACGCTGGGCACGCTGGAGCCGGGGAAGCTGGCGGACGTGGTGGCCGTGCCGGGCAACCCGCTCGAGGACATCCGCAAGACGGAGGCCGTCTTCTTCGTCATGAAGGAAGGCGTCATCCACCGGCACGACGCCGAGCCGGCCCCGTCCAGCGCGGCCCGCTGAGGCATGACTCCGGGCCGGCGCTGGAACAGACCCTCCAGCGCCGGGGCGGGCGCGGCGCGCGCTACTTCGTCTGCCAGCGCTGCGTCGCGCGGCCGTTGCACTTGCGCGCCACCAGCTTCGTCTGGTTGCCCTGCTTCTCGCTGTCCAGGCACATGGGGACGTTGTCCGGCGTGGGCAGGATGCTCTGAATCTGCCCGTCCCGCACCACCCACCGCTGGTTCGGCCCGTTGTGGCACTGCCACAGCAGCACGCGCGCGGTGCCCTGCGTCTTGCCACCCTCGATGTCCAGGCACAGCGCCCCGTTCATCACGCTGAACTGACCGCCGGTGTAGTCGAGCTTCTGGTTCACTCCCGAGTGGCACTTCCACAGGATGGGCTGCACGCCGTTGCTGAAGTCCCCATTGGGGATGTCCAGGCACTGGTCCACGCCCGCCATCCGGATGCCCGTCGGCTTCGCGTCCACCTCCGCGGCGCCCAGCAACGCCATGACACACGCCGCCGCCGCCACGCTGTTGCGAATGAATCCCTTCATCGTGATTCCCCCTCGAGGTGTTGGATTGGGATGCACTCCGTTCGGAGCGAGAGGGAATGTTTGCGTATTCTTTAAAATTACAAAATGGTTCAAAGACAACCCTGGTCGGGTCGCTGAATACACCGTGGCGGGCGCCGCATGGCGTCTGGCGTCAAATACGGTGCGCCGAGGGATGTATCACCGCCGGTGTGGCGGCGGGCCTCAGCGCGGCTTCGCGTCCTTGTAGCGCAGCCGCTTCATGGCCTCGAAGCGCGCCCTGTCGCGGGGCGGCGTGGTGGCCACCAACCCGTCGAGCATGCGCTTCGAGCTCTGGAAGATTTCCTCGACGGCGATGTCGAACGCGTCGGTGTTCTGCTTCGACGGCTTGCGGGTGCCGGCAATCTTGCGGACGAACTGCAGCGCCGCCGCGCGGATGTCCTCATCGGTGGCGGGCGGCGAGAAGTTGAACAGGGGCTTGATGTTCCGGCACATGGCACGAGGTTAGGATGAATGGGCCCATGACTCCATCCACGCTCCGGACCTGTCTCGTCACGCGCCGCGAGGAACTGGAAGCCATCCTCCAGCTCCAGGCCGCCAACCTGAAAGGCCATGTCTCCCCCGAGCAGGCCGCGCGCGAGGGCTTCGTCACCGTGGCCCACACGCTGGACGTGCTGGAGCGCATGCACGCGCTCGCGCCGAGCGTCATCGCGAAGGAGGGCGAGCGGCTCGCGGGGTATGCGCTGGTGATGCCCGTGGAGACGCGCGCCTTCGTCCCCATCCTGGAGCCCATGTTCCAGCTCCTGGAGACGCTGAGCTGGCGCGGGCGCCCGCTGCGCGAGTCCCGCTACTACGTCATGGGACAGATATGCGTGGCCGAGGCGTACCGGGGGCAGGGCGTCTTCGACGCGCTCTACCGCGAGCACCGCGCGAGCTACGGGGACCGCTTCGACTGCACGGTGACGGAGGTGGCCACGCGCAACACGCGCTCGATGCGGGCCCACGCCCGCGCCGGCTTCGAGGTGCTGAAGACATATCGGGACGCCACCGACGAGTGGGCCGTCATCGCGCTGGGCCTGCGGTAGCCTCAGGGGAATGGGCGGCGCTGTCCGGCGTTCCACGGGCCCGGAAGAAGCGGGGGCTCCCTCGCCTGACTGGGTGGTAGGGTCCGGCGCGCTTTCCGTTCTTCCTTCACGACAGAGGGTTCCACCCATGACGCACCGTCGACTCATGTCCCGCCTGAGCATCCCGACCGTGGCCGCGCTCGTCCTGCTGGCCGCCGCGCCCGCGCTGGCGCAGAAGTCCATTCCGCCCGAGAAGACTCCCGCCAGCCCGCTGCAGATGGCGGCGAAGAAGCTGAACGACACCACGTACGTGAAGGTGACGTACAGCTCGCCCCGCATCCAGGACCCGAAGACGGGCGAGAAGCGCGCCATCTTCGGCAAGCTGGTGCCCTATGGCGAGGTGTGGCGCCTGGGCGCCAATGCCGCCACCGAGCTGACCGCCACCGCGGACATCGAGCTCGCGGGCAAGCGGCTCCCGGCGGGCACCTACTCGCTCTTCACCATTCCCCAGGCGGACAAGTGGACCCTCATCGTCAGCAAGGACGTGGGCCAGTGGGGCGCCTACAAGTACAACAAGGACAATGACGTCCTGCGCGTGGACGTGCCGGCGAAGAAGAGCGCGGACACCTACGAGGCCCTCACCATCGCCTTCGACGACAAGGGCACCGCGCTGAACTTCTCGTGGGAGAACACGCAGGTCTCCGTGCCCGTGCGTCCCGCTTCCGGGGCCGCGGCCACGCCCGCGCCCGCGCCCGCGAAGAAGGGCTGACCGGGGGCGTCACCCGGCCGGGAACAGCTTCGCCTTCCAGATGCGCACGGGCAGCACCTCGCCCGCGCGCACCTCCCGGGGCGGGCCCACCACGCGCAGCAGCGTGCCGCCCACAGGGAAGCGGTACTCCGCCGCGTGTCCGAGGAACAGCCGCGCGGAGAGGGGCAGCAGGGTGCCCTCTCCGCCCAGCTCCAGGTCCTCCGGGCGCACCACCAGCGTGCAGGGACCGTCCGGCCCCAGCGTGCCCGGTGGCAGCGGGAAGCTCGCGTCTCCCTGGGCGGTGTGGAACGCGCCGTCGCGCACCCGGCCCGGGAGGACATTCGCTCCTCCGACGAAGCCCGCGACGAAGGGCGTGGCGGGCTCGCGGTAGAGCCGCTCGGGCGCGTCCACCTGCTCGATGACGCCGCGGTTCATCACCGCGATGCGGTCCGACAGCGCCAGCGCCTCGCCCTGGTCGTGGGTGACGAAGACCATGGTGGTGCCCAGCCTCGCGCGCAGGGTGGCGATTTCCGCGCGCAGTTCCTCGCGCAGCGCCGCGTCCAGGTTGGACAGCGGCTCGTCCAGCAGCAGCACCCGGGGGCCGGCCACCAGCGCCCGCGCGAGCGCCACGCGCTGGAGCTGCCCGCCGGACAGCTCGTGCGGCCTCCGCGTCGCGAGCGCCTCCAGCCGCACCCACCGCAGCGCCTCCTTCACGCGCGACGCCACCTCCGCCTTCGGCAGGCGCCGCAGCGTCAGCGGGTAGGCCACGTTCTGCTCCACGGAGCGGTGGGGCCAGACGGCGTAGCTCTGGAACACCATGCCCAGCCCGCGCCGCTCGGGCGGCATGCGCACGCCGGGCCCGGCCACCGTCTCCCCGCCAATGCGGATGACGCCCGAGTCCGGGTGCTCCAACCCCGCGAGCATCCGCAGCGTCGTCGTCTTCCCGCAGCCGGACGGGCCCAGCAGGGAGACCAGCTCCCCCTCGCGCACGTCCAGGCTGAGGCCCCGGACGACGGGCGTGGCACCATACGACTTGAAGACGTCCGTCAACGTGAGGGCCGCCATCACCGCGCCTCCGCCCCGGGCGGGCATCCCCACGTGAGTGCCTGCGCCATCACCGTGCCTCCACGCCGCGCCGGCCCACCAGCGCGAGCACCGCCTGTCCCACCACCACCAGCGCGACGAAGGCGCAGGCCAGCACCGCCGCCGCCGCCGGGTCCGCGTAGCTCTGCAGCTCGAACAGCAGCGTGCCCAGCACCTCCGAGCCCGCCGGCACCAACAGTACGGACATCGTTATCTCCGTCGCGCACGCGAGGAACGCCAGCACGAAGGCCACCGTGAGCGCCGGGCGCAGCAGCGGCAGCGGCGCGTCCACGAACGCGCGCACCGGCCCCGCGCCGCTCACCCGCGCGGCCTCCGCGAGCGACGGGTCGATTTGCGCCAGCGCCTCCGCGCTGTTGCGCGCCCCGAGCGCCAGGTACTTCGCCGCGTACGCGATGAGCAGCAGCCACGGCGTGTGCGCCAGCGCGAGCACGAAGGCCACGCGCTCCAGCAGGATGAAGCGCAGGTCTCGCGAGAAGGCCAGCAGCAGCGCCAGCGCCACCACCGTGCCCGGGACGGCGTAGGGCCATACCGCCAGCGCCTCCACTCCCGCGCCGAGCCGCCGGAAGCCTCGCTGGAGCACCGCCGCCGCGAGCCCCAGCAGGCACACCAGCCCTCCCGCGCCCGCGGCCAGCAGCAGGCTGCGCCCCGTGGCCCGCAGCGTGCGCGGCTCCAGCAGCACGCCGGACCAGTGCGCCAGCGTCAGCTCCCGCCACGCCAGCTCCGCGCCGAAGCTGCGCTGCAGGGACGTGAGGAGGATGGCCCCCAGCGGCAGCAGCACCAGCACCCCGCAGACGACGCCCACCACCGCCAGGGCGGGCCCTCGAGCGCGGCCCAGCGGGAAGGGCCGCGAGGCCATGCCCTTGCCCGCGCTCAGGCGCACGCGCCCGGAGCTCCCCAGCGCCCACGTCGCCACGAGCGCCAACGGCGTGAGCAGCAGGAGCGCGGTGGCCAGCGCCGCCGCCCGCGCCAGCCCCACGTCCCCGCCCAGCAGCACCAACTCATAGATGCGCGTGGTGAGCACCCGCGTGGGCGGCGACGCCGAGATGCCCAGCAGGTACGGCACGCCGAAGGACGAGGCGGCCATGAGGAACACCATCACCGTGCCGGACAGCAGCGACGGCAGCGCGAGCGGCAGCGTCGTCGTCAGCAGCGCGCGCACGGGCGAGGCACCACACACGCGCGCCGCCTCCTCCAGCGCCGGGTCCACCCGCCGGAGCGCGGCGGCCCCCGCCAGCAGCACCAGCGGCAGTCCCGACAGCCCCTCGACGAAGGCGATGCCCGCGGGGCCGTAGATGTCGAAGGCGCCCTCGCCCAGCAGCCGGTTGAGGTAGCCCGCGCGAGGGCTCGCGAGCGACAGCCATCCCATGCCCCAGATGAACGCCGGAATCGCGGAGGGCAGGGTGAAGAGCACCGTGAAGGCGCCGCGCAGCGGCAGGTCCGTGCGGAACAGCAGCAGCGACAGCGGCGTGCCGAGCACCAGCGCGAGCACCGCCGCCCCCGCGGAGATGCCCAGCGTGTTCCCCAGCGCCCCGGTCTCCGAAGCCAGCCAGGACAGCCCCGCTTCGCCGTGCGCGCCCGTGCCCCGCAGCAGCAGCACCGCGACGGGCACGATGGCGAAGAAGAGCAGCGGCGCCAGCCACGCGCCCAGGCCGAGCCACCGCGCCCACGCCGCCCTCATCGCGCGAACGCCCGGGTGAAGGCTTCCTTGATGGCTCCGCCGCGCGTGAGCCCCAATTCCACCATCGCGGGCGTCCAGGGCTGGGAGCGCTCCAGCAACTTCTCCACCCCGGGCTCCCCCCGAGGCCCGCCGAGCCGTGGGTCCACCGCGTGCATGTCTCCCTTCTCGACGATGAGGCGCTGGCCCTCGGGGGACAGGAGCACGTCCAGCACGGCCTTCGCGGCCACCGGGTTGGGCGTCGTCGCGAACAGCGCCACCGGGCCTGGGATGACGACGGCGCCATCCGTGGGCCACACGATGCGCAAGGGGCTGCCGCGCGCCCGGGCGGCCAGGGCGTTCTCCAGCAGCAGCACGCCCGCGTCCGCCTCGCCGCTCTCCACCTTCTGCAGCACCGCCGCGTTGCCCCCCGCGACGATGGCGCCGCGCTCGCGCAGGCCGGTGAAGTACGCGTCGCCATACCGTGCCTGGCAGAACACCGCCCACGTGAAGGCCGTGCCCGAGGTGAGAGGGTCGCCAATGGCCACGCGCCCCTTCCACCGGCCATCCACCAGCTCGGCGAAGGAGGACGGCGGAGGCGTGGTGCCCTCGCGATGCACGAGCACCATGGTGGACAGACGGATGGCCGCGTAGCGCGCGTCCAGGTCCACCAGCGAGCGGGGAACCCGGAGCACGTACGGAGAGGCATAGGGCGCGAAGGCCCGTTCCCGTGCGAGCCGCTCGTAGAGGAACGGGTCCGACGTCGCGAGCAGGTCCGCGCGGACCGCCCCCGCGGCGCGCTCGGCCTCCAGCCGGCTGGCCACCTTCTCGCTGCCGGCCTGATACCAGTGGACCTGCACGCCCGGGAGCTTCTCCTTCAGCAGCGGCTCCAACGCGTCCAGCACGTGCCGGTACATGGACGTGTAGACCCACACGTCCCCGGAGGGCGCGCCCTCGCTGGAGGCCGCGGGCCCGGACGAGGGCGCGGCGGACTCGATGCGGCACGCGACGAGCAGGACGAGCGCGGCGGCGAGGCCGGCCCCCCGGAGCAGGGCTGGGAATGCCATTCCTGGCGGATTATGCGGAACGGGAGCGGAAAGTCACCGTCCGTGCTTGACGCACCTGTATTGCAATTGTTTCGGCGACGGCAAGAAAGCCTCCAGGGCGCAAGCATTCACGGCGGGAAGCCCGCGTCGCCTGGAGGGGCTTCGGTCGCGTCCTAGACTCGGCGGTGGTGGTCCGCGCCGCGCGAGCGGGGACCCCTGTCGGCGGAAGCCGGCATCACCGGGAGGAGTCCCATGCAAGCGAAGCGCTCCGCTGTGAGGAAGTCGTGGCTTCACCTGTGCGTTGCCGCTGGCGCCGTGCTCGCCATCGGCTGTGGCTCGGGTATCGACCTGGAAGAGGGTGAGGCACCGGCGGAGACCCCGACGGTACGCGCGCAGTCGGAGGAGTGCCCGGGAAGCCAGGGCTACTGCGAGGCGGCCTCGGGCAGTGTCTTCTGCGGTCCCGGTCGCCCCAGGGCCAGCGCGTTCCAGACGTCGGACGGAGGCTGGTGCATCCACTGGACGGCCTGCGGCATGGACAGGCCCATCTGCGACCCGAGCAACACCGAGAACTGAGCGCGGCGCGCGGTAACGGCCCTCCAGCGGGAGGTGGAGGGCCACTCTCTTCGGAGCGCAGGGCGCCCCAGTGGTGCACGTACCGTCAGGTCGTGAGCGGCACTCGGGGACCTTCTTCACTATCGGGGGCCACGCAACGGAGCCCTCGAATCGACGAGGCGCGATTCGGGGTGCACTGCGGATGAGGCCGTCCGCCGGAGCTGCGCGGGAAGTCGCACGCGGCGTGGTCGTGTGGGGGAGAGGTCCGCACGCATGAACGTGCGGCGTTGACGCCCGACTCCCCAGGTGCGGCGCCCCGTCCATCCCTGTCAGACCCCGGCGGTATACCGGGCTCTGTGGAAGGAACGCTCCTTCCACGGGGTGGGCTTTCAGGAGGGCGGGGATGGAGAGGGGCATGTGGATTCTGGAGCAGCACCACGCTCACGTCATGCGCGTGGCGGCGGAGCTCCTGTCGCAGCGCGGCTACGACAACGTGCGGGCGGAAGACCTGGCCCGGGCCGCGAGCGTGTCGGTGGGGACGCTGTACCGCCGCTACGGTGACAAGCACCGCTTTGCCCTCGCGGTGCGGGACTTCGCCGAGCAGGACCTCTGCGACGTCGCGCGCTCCACCTTCGAGGGGTGCTACCGGAGGTCGAAGCTGGACTTCCGCGAGGCCTTCCTCGCCTTCTGGGGAGAGCTGGTCTGGTGGGCGGCGGCGCAGCCGGGGCTCTTCGGCTTCGCCTTCCTGCACTGGCACCCGCGGGCCCTGGAGGAGCGCTCACCCGGCGAGGCGGCGCGGGAGATGGTGCGAGAGGTCCTCCGACAGGGGGAGCGGGAGGGCGTGCTGGCGCCGGGAGCTGCCCGGGCGGGCGAGGGGCTCGTGTGGGGCACGCTGACGCAGCTGGTGCGCGAGGCGGTGTGGGCCGAGGTGCCGGTGGACGAGAACGACGCCCACGCCGCGGGCCAGGTCCTCTGGCGTGCCCTGCGGCGGACGGAGGACTCCGGGCCTTCGGGGGCGGGTCATCCGCCTCCCGACGCGACGTCCACCGAGGACTCGGGGCCGGGCCAGCCTCCTCCCGACGCGACGTCCACCGAGGACTCGGGGCTGGGTCAGCCGCCTTCCGACGCTACGCCCGCCGACGGCTCGGGGCCCTCAGTCCCCCCGGAGCACGATGGCGGGCGGGATTCGCGAGGCGCGACGCGCGGGCAGCAGGGCGGCGAGGAAGGCCACCGCGCCGAGCATCGCCACCACCGCTACATAGGTGAGCGGGTCGATGGGCCGCACGCCGCTGAGCAGGTGCGTGAGCGCGCGGCTGGCGCCGGCGGCGAGCACGAGGCCGAGGAGGAGCCCCGCTCCCGTGAGCCGCAGGTACCGGTCCAGCACCATGCCCGTCACCTGGTCCTCGCGCGCGCCCAGCGCCATGCGGATGCCCAGCTCGCGGGTGCGCTGGAGCACCGCGTACGCCACCACCCCGTAGAGCCCCACCGCCGCGAGCACCATGGCGACGCCGGCGAAGGCACCCACCAGCAGCAGGTAGAAGCGCAGCGGGGCCACCGTGCCGTCCACCACCGAGGAGAGAGTGCGCACGCTGCCCAAAGCGAGGCTCGCGTCGAGCGCGCGAATCTCGGCGCGCACCGCCGAGGCCAGCGCGAGCGGCTCGCCCGACGTGCGCAGCAGCAGCACCATGCCCGTGCCGCGCGCCTGCTCGTAGGGCACGTACAGCTCGGGCACCGGCGGCGTGGCGGGCCCGTCGAGGGCCTGGTCCTCCACGATGCCCACCACCCGGCCGCCGAACGCGCCGCTGCCCCAGTCCGTCCCCGTCTCCACCGTGTGGCCGATGGGGTCCTCGCCGGGCCAGAAGCGGCGGGCCGCCTCGGCGTTCACCAGCACCGCGCGCCCTCCCGCGCCCCTGTCCTCGGCCGTGAGCCCCCGGCCGCGCAGCACCTTCACGCGCATGGCCTCCAGCGCGCCCGGCGTGACGATGCGGACCCGGGTCTCCCACGGGCTGGTCCCCGGGGGCACGGGCCGCTGCGAGTCCTTCAGCGGGGTGGTCCACCTGATGCCACCGTCCATGGGCAGGACGCTCACCGCGCCGGCCGCCTCCACGCCGGGCAGCGCGCGCAGCCGCTCCAGGAGCGGGTCATAGAAGGCGGCGGGGGCCGCGGTGCCGAAGCGGTAGCGCAGCGTGGGCAGCTCGAGCTTCACCGTGAGGACGCCCTCGGGCTGGAAGCCGAGCGGGGCGCGCTGCAGGTGCACGAAGCTGCGCAGGAGCAGGCCCGCGCTCACCAGCAGCAGCACCGCGAGCGCCGTCTCGCCGATGATGAGGGCGGAGCGGGTGCGGTGCCGGTGCGCGCCCCCACCACCGCCCCCGCCAAGGGAGCGCAGGCTCCGCCCCAGGTCCACGCGCGAGGCGTGCAGCGCCGGCACGAGGCCGAAGAGGAATGTGGTGAGCACCGACAGCCCGGCGGTGAAGGCCAGCACGGCACGGTCCAGCGACACCTCCTCGATGCGGGGGATGTCGCGAGGGCCCAGCACGGCCAGCGCGTCCAGCGCCCACATTGCGGCGAGCAGGCCCGCCGCGCCGCCGAGGAGGGAGAGCAGGGCGCTCTCCAACAGCAGCTCGCGCGCGAGCCGGCCCCGGCTGGCACCCAGGGCGAGCCGGACGGACAGCTCCCCCTCGCGCGAGGCGGCGCGGGCCAGCAACAGGTGGGTGAGGTTCGCGCAGGCGATGAGCAGCACCAGCCCCACCGCGCCCATCAGCAAGAGGAGCGAGGGGCGCGTGCGGCCCAGCAGCACATCGCGAAGCAGCTCCACGCTCGCGCCCTTCTCCGCGTTGGTCTTCGGATACTGCTCGGCCAGCCGGCCGGCGATGGCGGCGACGTCGGCGCGGGCTCCCTCCAGGCTCACGCCCGGGGCGAGCCGGCCGTACACCTCCAGCCAGTGCGAGCCGCGCGCCTCCGGCTTCACCATGGGGGCTTCCCACATCAAGGGCGTCCACATTCGCGCGCGCGACGGGAAGTCGAAGCCGGGCGCCGCCACGCCCACCACCGTCCAGGGCTCGGAGCCGCCGAAGTGCATCGAGCGGCCGAGCACCGAGGGGCTGCCGCCGTAGCGGCGCTGCCACAGCTCGTGGGAAATCACCGCCACCTTCGGTGCGCCCGGCGCGTCGTCACTGTCCTGGAGCCCTCGGCCGAGCTGGATGCGCACGCCGAGTCCCTGGAAGAAGCCGGCCGTCACGAGGCCGCCCTGCACCCGCTCGGGAGAGGTCTCCGGGCCGTCGGCGGCGAGCGTCATCTCCGCGCTCGCCACGCCGAAGAGGCTGTCGAAGGCGCGGGCCTGCTCGCGCATGTCCCTCAAGTCCAGCGGCGAGGTGGGGCCGGGGCCCTGCCGGCCCACCGTGTACACGCGCACCAGCCGGGCGTCGTCGTGCATGGGCAGCGGGCGCAGCAGCACCGCGTGCACCACGCTGAAGATGGCCGCGTTGGCGCCGATGCCGAGCGCCAGGGTCAGCACGGCCACCAGCGTGAAGGTGGGGCTCCGGCGCAGCCGGCGCAGCGCGAGCCGGAGGTCCTGGAGGAGGGTGTCCATTCCAGGAGCCGCGAGCATGGACCATGCCAGCCCCCGCGGCCAGCCCCCTCCGGGCGGTGGGCCGGCCCGGACGGAGGGCGGGGTGCCCGGCGCTGGGAAACCGAATCCCGCTTCCGGACAGGCCCCCGCGGCGGTGGAGCCTCAGAAGGGCTCGAAGCAGTCGTAGTTGCGCTGGGAGATGATGCGACCGTCCTGGAAGGTGAGGAACATGCCGCACGTGGCGCGCAGGGTGTCTCCGGCGGCCAGCGTGCGCAGGGGCACGGCGAGCGTGCCGCTCCAGTCCACCTCCAGCGCCACGGTGTCGCCCTGGGCCAGGGTATTGCGGACGGCGTAGCGCTGCGAGGACAGGAGCTTGCGTCCCTTCTCGGCGCCTGCGAGCAGCGCCGTCAGGCCCCGCGTCTGCCCCGTGCGGGTGAGCGCGTTGGGGTACTCGCGCTGCTCCACCTGGGGGTGGAAGAAGGCGGCCAGCGCCTCCCCCGTCGCTCCTGACTCCAGGGCCTGGAGGTAGCGCAGCGCCGTGTCGAGGTTCGTCGTGGACATGAGGTCCTCCCAGGGAAGATGCACAACCCATGTTGCACAACCCGGGTTGTGGATGCAAGACGGGAGGCCATGTCACGTCGGAAGGAAGACGCGTCCGTGCGGCTCGAGTCGCTGGATTTGGGCTACCTCGCCCTCTTCGTGGGGCAGCGGGTGAACGAGCAGGTGCTGGAGGACATCCACGCCGCGGGCTTCACGGGCCTGCGCCACGCGCACGGCTATGTCTTCCAGCACCTGTTGGGAGGCCCGCGTTCCATCAGCGAGCTGGCGGAGCTGCTGGAGGTGACGCAGCAGGCTGCGTCCAAGACGGTGGCCGAGCTGGAGGCGCTGGGCTACGTGGAGCGGACGGCGTCCGAGGACGCGCGCGTGCGGCGGGTGGCGCTGTCCGCGCGGGGACAGGCGGCGGTGGAGCGCACGCGCGCCCTCCGGGCCGGGCTGCAGAAGCGCTTCGAGCGGCAGCACGGGGCGGCGGCGGTGGACGCGGCGCGCAAGCTGCTGGCGGCGGTGCTCACCTCGCTGGGCGGCGCCGAGGCGGTACGGGCCCGGCGGGTGCGGGCGCCCCGCTAGGAGGGGCGGGGCGCCGGGTCAGGGCAGCCCCGCGCGCGGTTGTGCCATGCTCCCGCGCATGGCCCTTCCCCTGGAAGACTACGCCCTCATCGGTGACACGCAGAGCGCCGCCCTCGTGGGGCGGGATGGCTCCATCGACTGGCTGTGCTGGCCGCGCTTCGACTCGGACGCGTGCTTCGCGGCGCTGCTGGGAGATGCGTCCCACGGCCGGTGGCTCGTCGCCCCGGCCGGCGGCATCCTCAAGGTGACGCGCCGCTACCGGCCCGGCACGCTGGTGCTGGAGACGGACTACGAGACGGAGGACGGCGCGGTGCGCGTGGTGGACTGCATGCCCCCGCGCAGCGGCGCGCCGGACCTCGTGCGCGTGGTGCAGGGCCTCAAGGGCTCCGTTCCCATGCGCATGGAGCTGCTCGCGCACTTCGGCTACGGCGACCGCTCGCCCTGGTTGCGCCTCCACGAGGACCATGCCTCCGCGCGGGCGGGGCCGGACGCGGTGGCGCTGCGCACGCCCGTCACCGTGCGCCGGCGGGGCAACACGCTCACCGCGGACTTCCCCGTGGAGCCCGGCGCGCGCGTGCCCTTCGTCCTCGCGTGGCACCCCTCGCACGAGGTGCCACCCAGGCCCCTGGACGCGCTGGCCGCCGTGGAGGAGACGGAGGCGTGGTGGAAGGCGTGGTCCTCGCGCCTCGTCACCACCGGGCCATGGCACGAGCCGCTCCAGCGCTCGCTCATCACCCTGAAGGCGCTCACCTACTCGCCCACGGGCGGCATCGTCGCCGCGCCCACCACGTCCCTGCCGACGCCCTCCGGGGTGCCTCCCGGCGACGCGCGCTTCTGCTGGCTGCACGACGCGACGAGCGCGCTCCAGGCGCTGCTGGACGGGGGCTACATGGAGGAGGCCCGCGCGTGGCGCGACTGGCTGGTGCGCGCGGTGGCCGGCGAGCCGGAGGAGCTGCAATCCTCCTACGGCGTGGCCGGCGAGCGCCGCTTCCCCGGGGAGGAGCTGCCGTGGCTGCCCGGCTACGAGGGCACGCGGCCGGTGCGCATCGGCCATGAGTCCCGGCGGGGGCTGCGCACGGAAGAGGTGGGCGAGGTCATGGGCAGCTTCCTGGAGGCCGCGCGCCGGGGGCTGCCTCCCAGCAGCGACGCGTGGACGCTCCAGCGCGCCATGCTGGAGCACCTGGAGGGCCGCTGGCTGAAGCCCGCGGCCGAGGCGCCGACCCTCACGTACTCCAAGGTGATGGCATGGGTGGCGGTGGACCGGGCGCTGGAGAGCGCCGCGCACTTCGGCCTGGACGCGCCCGGCGAGCGCTGGAAGCGGCTGCGCGCGGACCTGCACGCGGAGGTGTGCCGCGAGGGCTTCGACTCGCGCCGGGGTACCTTCACCCGCGAGTACGGCGGGCGGGGCCTGGACGCGCGGCTGTTGCGGCTGGCGCGGCTGGGCTTCCTGCCGGCGGACGACGCGCGCGTGCGCGGCACGGTGGAGGCGGTGGAGCGCGGACTGGGGGAGGGGGACTTCGTGCGTGAGCACGACGCGAGCGGGGCGGGCGTGTCGCTGGTGTGCAGCTTCTGGCTGGCGGACAGCCTGCACCTGCTCGGCCGGCGCGAGGAGGCGAAGGCGCTCTTCGAGCGGCTGTTGCGCGTGCGCAACGACGTGGGCCTGCTGCCGGAGGAGTATGACCCGCGCCAGCGCCGCATGGCGGGCCACTTCCCGCACTCATCCAGCCACGTGGCCCTGGTGCAGACGGCCATGGGCCTGTCACGCGGCGAGGCGCTCGGCGGCTGACAGGCGACGCCGCCTCGCGGTACGAGGCGGAGTCATGAAGACCCTCCCCCTGCCTCAACGCCTCTCCCTGCTGGACGGCGCCACGCCGCTCCAGCCGCTGGAGCGCCTGTCGCGTCACCTCGGAGGTCCGCGCCTGCTCCTCAAGCGCGATGACCTGGGAGGCCTCGGCGGGGGTGGCAACAAGCTGCGCAAGCTGGAGTTCCACCTGGCGCGCGCGCTCGCCCAGGGCTGCGACACCGTGCTCATCGACGGAGGGCTCCAGTCCAACGCGTCGCGCCTGCTGGCCGCGGCGGCGGCCCGGCTCGGCCTGCGGTGCGAGCTGGTGCTGCGCAAGCGCGTGCCCCGCACCGATGCGGCCTACGAGCACAACGGCAACGTCCTCCTCGACCGGCTCCTCGGCGCGACGGTGCACGTCGTCGCGGGCGAGGTGGACAGCCGCGCGCTGCTGGAGGAGCTGGCGGCCCGGGCGCGTGGCGAGGGGCGGGTACCCTACGTGCTGCCCTTCGGTGCGTCGGACGCGCTCGGGGCCATGGGATACGCGGAGTGCGCGCGCGAGGTGCTGGAGCAGGCGCTCGCGGCGGGGGAGCGCGTTGACCGGGTGGTGGTGGCCTGCGGCAGCGGCGGCACGCAGGCGGGGCTCGTCGCCGGGCTGGCGGCGCTGGGCTGCGCCGCGCGGGTAACGGGCATGAGCGTCCTCGCACCGGCGCGGGACATCCGCCTCCGCGTCCACGCCATCGCCGAGGAGGCGCTCGCGCTCCTCGCGCCGGACATGGCCCTGGGCGCGGACGCTGTGGAGGTGGACGAGGCGTTCCTCGGCTCCGGCTATGGCCTGCCCACGCGGGAGATGAAGGAGGCCGTCTCGCTGGTGGCGCGCATGGAGGGGCTCTTCCTGGACCCGGTGTACACGGGGAAGGCCTTCGCCGGGCTCCTCGGGCGCATCGCCGACGGCACCATTCGCCGTGGGGAGACGGTGGTCTTCCTCCACACCGGCGGCCTGCCCGGCCTCTTCGCCTACGTCTCCGCGTTCGACGAGGCCCCGCCCGTCTGAAGGGGCGGGTGCCCCTTCCGTGCGCGAGAGGACACGGAAGGGGCCCGGACCGGCTCACTCCTCGCAGGAGCGGTCCGGCATGGCGTCAATCCAGTCGAAGATGAGCTGGGAGCCCTGGTCGTGCCGGATGGCGCGGCCCAGCTCCGGCATCATCTTCCCGGACTCCTCGGTGTTCAGCCGGTACCAGAGGATGGACACCGAGGGGCTGCCAGGGACGATGTCGAACTCGCCGCCCACGCCGCTGCCGGCGGAGCCCGGCCGCTTGCAGATGCCCAGCGAGAACTTGTCCATGGTGGCGATGTCGAGGAACAGGCGGCTGGTCTCGCCCGCCTGGCTCTTCGGGTTGTGGCAGTGCGCGCAGTTGATGTCCAGGTAGGTGCGCGCCCGGGTGTCCAGGTCCGCGGCCTCCGAGTCAAATGCGTCCGGCGCGTGGGGCACCTCGGGAAGGGGCGGCAGGCCCGTCAGCATTCCCAGGCCGGCCAGGTGCTGGAGCTGGTTGCGCGTCTGCCCATCGCCGTAGGTGTGCTCCCGGTTGAGGTACCGGGCCTTCACGCCAATGGGCACCATCACCTGGTTCTGCGCGCCGTCCAGGACATGGTGGCACTTCAGGCACTGGTTCTTGCTGGGCACCAGGTAGTCGAACTTGCGCGTCACGCCCTGCTCGTCGATGAGCTGGACGTCCCGGACGACGCGGCCGCCGTTGGCCAGGGTGGCCTCCGTCTGGGCTTCGTTCCAGAAGTAGGGGTACGCCTCCCAGCCGCCGGGCTGCCGCACCAGCACGCGCGTCTCGATGACGCGCACGTCCTTGTCCGGCTCGCGCAGGTCCGCGGGGAAGGCGAACGTCTTGGTGATGAGGGTGCCCACGGGCAAGTCCAGCACGTCCCGGGCGTGGTACCCGGCGGCCTTGCCGGGCGGCACGTGGAGCGTGCGGGACTTCACGGCGTAGTCGGAGAACAGCGGCGTGGTCAGCTCGTAGGGCACGTTGCCCGCCACCGGCTTCAGCCCGCCGTCCGCCGGGCTGCCGGTGAACAGGCCGAAGCCCGACAGGCTGTTGGGGATGACGACCGAGCCGTCCGGCACGCCCGGGCCGGCATCGCCGCCGCCGTCCGGGGTGCCCGCGTCACCATCCTCGCCGGCATCGGGAATGCCGCTGTCCCCGCCCGCGTCCACGCCGGCATCCATCCCGGCGTCCCCGCCCGCGTCCCCACCCGCATCCGGTGTGCCACCGTCCACCGGAGGCGTGCCCGCGTCCGGCGGGGTGTTCCCCGCGTCGGCTCCGGACGGCGGCGGGTCCTCGCCACCGGAGCAGGAGGCCAGCGCCGCGGTCAGCAGCACCGCGGCCAGTCCGAGTCCCGGGATGAGCGGCTTGCGCATGCGTCGCGTCCTCGGACCGTTCAGGGCAGCGCCAGGGCCGGGGAGAAGCCCGGGCAGTTGAACGCCTTCGCGCCCTGCGGGTAGCGGCGCGTCGCGTTCCAGGCGCCGGCCGGGTCGGGCGTGGGGCTCAGGAGCTTCCTGGAGACCTCCTCCAGGTGGAGGTCCACGACGGCGGCCTGCGTCGTCGGCGGCAGCGCGTTGCCGGTGAAGCAGATGTTGGCGGGGTTGAGCTGCGCCCGGTCGTGCATGAACGGGTCGATGCCGTCCCACAGCAGGTGCTCCACCTGCGTCACGCCCTGCGTCGCGGCCCCGTAGCCGTACACGCCGGCCAGCAGCGCGCCCAGGGGGCGGCGCCGCGGGTCCACCTGGCCGTTGTCCACGCGGTCCCCGCTGCCGCCCATGAAGGTGTTGCCGTGGATGAACACATCCGAGCTGGGGAAGTTGAAGAAGCCGGCCTGCCACAGCTGGATGTTCTTCTCGATGGCCAGGCCGCTGAGCACGGCGATGTCCACGGAGTTGTTGTCACCCCACGTGTTGCCGGTGAGCTCCACCCGGCGCGACGCGAGGATGAACGTGCCGGTGCCGGCGGGCACCTGGGATACGGTGCTGCTGCTGGCCTCCACGGAGGCGAAGTTGGGGCGGTTGTTGCCCGTAATCGTGTTGCCGACGATGAGGACGTCCGTGCCGCGGATGGGGTTGCCCGGCAGGTCGAACACCACGAGGCCGGTGGTATTGTCGATGGCGGTGTTGCCCTGCACGAAGGCATACTTCGTGTTCTCGATTTCGATGCCCGCCACGTTCTTCCGCGCCACGTTGCGCCGGACGATGGCGTACCGCGTCTGCCCCACGTAGATGCCGGCGTCCGCGGCGTTGTAGGCCTCGGAGTCCTCGACGATGACGTAGGACGACTTCACCGGGTAGATGCCGTACTTGCCGTTGCTCTCCTCGTTCTCCCGCGCCCACTCCGTGCGGATTCGCTGGATGAACACATTGGTGGAGTTCTCGATGCGCAGGCCATCCTTCTTGGCGTTCCAGATGGCAAGGTCCTTCACCGTGAAGAGCTTGCCCACCACGTCGATGCCGTTGCTGTTGCTGACGGCGCCGGAGAAGTCGAGCACCGTGCTGGCGCTCGCGCCGGTGGCCTCGCCCTGGGCGCCCTTGCCCGCGCCGACGATGGTGATGCCGTTCTGGCGGATGGTGATGGCGCTGTCGAACTGGAAGGTGCCCGCGCCGAGCTGGAGGGTGGTGCACTCGGCGAGGTCATTCACCGCGTCCTGGAGCTCCTGCTCCTGGCCGGGATTGAAGGTGAGCGTGCGCGGAGTCTTGCCCTCGCAGGAGAACTCCTGCGGCCAGGCCACCGTGGAGCCGCCGTCGGTGCCCGCGTCCGTCCCCGTCCCCGCGTCGGTGCCCGCGTCGTTCCGCGTGCCCGCGTCCGTCGGCTGCTGGCCGGCGTCCGTCGGCTGCTGGCCGGCGTCCGGCGTCTCCGCGCCGTCCTTGTCATCGTCATCCGAGCACGCGGGAAGGGCGAGCAGGCCCACCAGGGCCAGCAGCACGGCGCGAGGCGCACACGAGGGCGGAAGACAGCGCATCAGGTTCCTCCAGCGGAAGGCGCCGCGCCGCTTCACCTCCGAGCATGGAGGCCAGCGCGCAACGCGGTTGCGCGAATCCTGGTCGCTAAAGCCAGCCGACCTCAAGGGTCAGGTGACGAATTCATGGCACCGCACTGCTGTGACGCGGTGCGTTCTGCAACCGCGTTGAGAAAAGGTTCCCGTGTTGCCCTACTTTCCCTTCGAGCAGGACACCTTCGCGCTGTCACTGGGCGTTCACGCGCTGCGCCAAGACGAGCACCTCATCGAGGTCGACGCGCCGCATTACGCGGAGGAGGTGGCGCTGAAGGCGCGGCTCCTGGCGGCCGGGCACGGGGCGCGCTCCCAGGCGATGCCGGGCACGGAGCCGCTGCAGTGGGAGACCGTGACGGTGCTGCTGCCCGTCATGGCGCGGCAGGCGCCGGAGCACTTCGCGCTGGAGGTGGAGGACGGGCGCTGGCGGTGGCGCAACCTCCTCTTGGGCACCGAGACGCGCTTCACGCCGGAGGATGCGGCGAGCCTGCCCCAGGCCCCGCTGGAGTGGCTGGGCCGGCAGGTGCAGGAGGACCTGCTGCTGTTGGACGGCACGCGCGAGGGCTTCCCGCTGGTGGCGGGGCTGTTGTGCTTTCCCTCCGGCTGGCACCTGGGCGAGAAGCTGGGGAAGTCACTGCTCGACGTGCACGTGCCGGTGCCAGGGTTCAACGCGAAGCTGGGCCCGTCCACGCTCAAGCTGATGGAAGGCCTGAAGGCCGGGCGCTCCGTGACGCGCTGCAACTGGGCCATCACCGTGACGGAGCGTCTGGATTTGGAGCCGTGGACGTTCCCCGAGTGGACGCATCTCTATGAAGGCATCACCCCGGAGAATGCCGGGGAGCGGTGCTTCCTGCGGCTGGAGCGGCAGACACTCACCCGCATGCCGCGCACGGGCGCCATCCTCTTCACCATCCACACCTACCGCGCCCCGGTGGCCGACGAGGTGAAGGACTCCGCGCGTCGCCAGCGGTTCGCCCGGGTGCTGCGCTCCGTGCCGGCGGACTCGGCGGCGTACAAGCGCATCACCCCCGTGCGCGAGCCGCTCCTGGCCTTCCTGGAGGCGGGAGGCTGAAGGCCGGCCCCTGCCAAGGACTTCCCGCCCGGAGGCACCCCGGCCGGACGGGCAGTCTCACGTGGATGCCGAAAAATACTGCATTCCTGGAATTCCTGTGGAAGACGGGGGGCGGGTCGGGGGTTCCAGGCGTGGATTGAACGGGGGCCCTGGAGCGTCATGGCGCCGTCCAGCGGATGACAGACCATTTCTGTAGTAAGTCGCCCCCAGAACTCTCTGACTGACGGCGGGGACTTCGCTGCCGCCGCAAGCCAAGGAAGGGCAAAAGACATGCGGAAGATGTGGCTGGTCGCGGGAATGCTGGCAGTTGCGGGATGCCAGCCCCAGCAGGGGAAGCAGGGTGAGGGCACGCAGCAGGCCGCCGGTGGCGCGGGCAGCGCCACCAACCCGCAGACGGAGGAGCAGAAGACGCTGTTCGCGCTCGGCCTGTCCATCGGCCGGAGCATCAGCGTGTTCGACATGACTCCGGAGGAGCTGGAGTACGTCAAGGCGGGCATCACCTCGCAGGTGAAGGGTGAGAAGTCGCCGGTGGACCTGGAGACGTACGGTCCGAAGCTGCAGGAGCTGGCGCGCTCGCGCAGCAACCGCAAGGCCGAGGCGGAGAAGGCGAAGTCGAAGGAGTTCCTGGAGCAGGCCGCGAAGGAGTCCGGCGCGCAGAAGACGGAGTCCGGCCTGGTCTACAAGGAGCTGACCGCCGGCACGGGCGCGTCGCCCCAGGCCACGGACATCGTGAAGGTGCACTACAAGGGCACGCTGACCAACGGCACCGAGTTCGACAGCTCGTACAAGCGCGGCGAGCCCACGCAGTTCCCGCTCCAGGGCGTCATCAAGTGCTGGACCGAGGGCGTGCAGAAGATGAAGGTGGGCGGCAAGGCGAAGCTGACCTGCCCGTCGGACATCGCCTACGGTGACCGCGGCGCCCCGCCGAACATCCCGGGCGGCGCGGCCCTGGTGTTCGAGGTGGAGCTGCTCGAGATCGTGAAGGCGCCGGAGATGCCGGCCATGGGCGGCACGCCCCCGGGCGGCGCGCCGCAGGGCAAGCCGGCCACGCCCCCGGCGCCGAAGAAGTAGTCACACCGTCTTCCGCTCGGGTTTCGTGAGCGGGACTCAGGAGGGCTGGCGAGGGGCATTCCCCTCCCAGCCCTCTTCGTTTTTCCGGCGGGGACGCCAGCCGGTGGCGCGCGGTGCCGGGCCGGGGTAGTTGCGTGGGGCCGTCGGCGTCCCTCCGCGCGAGGGAGGCCGGGCGGGACGACACACGCGAGGAGAGCACCATGCGCCGGAGCCTGCTGCTGTTGTCGATGGGAGCGCTGCTACTGGGAGGCTGCGTCCGGGGAGGGCCCCGGGAGGTGGCTCGCGAGCCGTCGCCCACGGGGGCGGTTTCCGAGGCGGAGTTCAAGGCGATGCACACGCTGCGCCCGGACGCGGCGCCGCCGCGCCGGGGGCAGGAGGTGGAGGTGGCGGGCACGAAGATGTACCTGAGCCTGCCGGAGAACGCGCAGGGGCCGCTGCCGGCGCTGCTCGTCATCCACGAGTGGTGGGGCCTCAACGAGCACATCCAGGCCTGGGCGGACCGGCTGGCGGCCAACGGGTACGCGGCGCTCGCGGTGGACCTGTATGGCGGCAAGGTGGCCACCTCTCGCGACGAGGCGATGGGGCTGGTGAAGTCGGTGGACGCGGCGCGCGCGCAGGAGGTGCTGAAGGCCGCGCATGCGTTCCTCCAGAGTGACTCGCGCATCCGGGCGGAGCGCACGGGGAGCATCG
This sequence comes from Pyxidicoccus fallax, assembly GCF_012933655.1. GTDB lineage: Bacteria > Myxococcota > Myxococcia > Myxococcales > Myxococcaceae > Myxococcus > Myxococcus fallax. Next base: position 70,620 of record NZ_JABBJJ010000008.1, read on the forward strand.
GCTGGTGCTTCGGAGGCAGCTGGTCCTTGCGCACGGCGATGGCGATTCCGGAGCTGGACGCGGCGGTCATCTACTACGGCAACCCGGTGACGGATGTTGACCAGTTGTCGACCATCAAGGCGTTCGTGCTGGGCATCTTCGGGACGAAGGACGCGTCCATTCCGCCGGAGACGGTGGCGGAGCTGCGGCAGGCGCTGGACGCGGCGGGGGTGCGGCACCGCATCCTGGAGTTCGAGGCGGAGCACGCCTTCGCCAACCCGTCCGGTGGCCGCTATGACGAGCGCGCCGCGTCCACGGCGTGGCAGGAGACGGCCGCGTTCCTGGAGCAGCACCTGAAGCGCTGAGGAAGGGACGGCCGGTGCGCCCGGAACGCTCCCGAGGCGCGGGCCGGCCCCGCCCCCGGGGGCGAGGTGTTGTCCACTGGTCCACTCGCGGCTCGGGTGCCCGGCACCCTGTTGCTCGGAGGACCGGGGTCGGCTTGAAGGACGGCACTTCTCCGGGAGGCTGAGGTGTCGAGGACAGGAGCGTGCGTCGCGGTGGGGCTGTGCCTGCTGCTGACGGGTGGGGCCGCGGGCGGCGTGGCGGCGCCGCACGTGGGACGGCGGAGCGCGGGGCGGGCGGGGACGGCGGAGCAGCCCAGGACGGCGGAAGGCCTGGTGGAGGCCCCGCCCTTCACGGGAGGCTGGCTGCGTCCCGACGGCGGGCTCGTGCACGTGGGGCATGACGGCGTCGCGCCCTTTCTCATGGACTTCGCCTCCCGGCGGCGCTGGCGCCTGGAGCCGCGCGAGGACGGTGCGTGGGCGCTCGCGGGGAGTCAACCCGCTGCCCGCATCACGTGGAATGGCAGCCGGCCCTCACTGACAGGCCTGGGCCCCGCGCCGCTCGTGCTGGAGCGGCTGCCGGCGCGCACCGAGGACGTCACCGTCCGCAACGGCGGCGTCACCCTCGCCGGGACGCTGTGGCTGCCGGCCGGTACGCCTCCCCGGGCCGGCGTGGTGCTGCTGCCGGACGCGGACATGGAGACGCGGCGGGCGCTGGAGCCCTACCCGAGCTTCCTCGTGCACCAGGGGCTGGCGGTGCTCACCTACGACAGGCGGGGCTCGGGGGGCTCGACGGGCAATGGCCGGCCGTGGGTGTCCGGCATGGACGTGCTGGCGGAGGACGGGCTCGCGGCGGCGCGGCTGTTGAGGGAGCGCGCCGGCCTGCGTGAGGGCGCGGTGGGGTTGATGGGGTTCGGCCAGGGGGCCTGGGCGGCGGTCCACGCGGCGTCGCGCGCGCCGGAGCTGACGGGCTTCCTCGTGCTGGTATCCGGGGGCGGCGGTCCCTTGTGGAAGCAGGAGCAGCACCGGCTGCGCAACGAGGCGCGGCGCAAGGGCCTCACCGGGCCGGAGCTGGTGGAGCTGACGGAGTTCCTCGGCGTGCTCCACGACGCGCGCCTGTACGCGCCCGAGCGCGAGGAGAAGTCGCTGCGCACGCTCGACTTCCACCTCAAGCGCGCGAAGCGCCGGCGCTGGTACGCGGTGACGCCGCAGTCCCGCCACGAGGAGCTGCCGCTGCCCGGGATGCTGGAGCTTCAGCGGCTGCTGTGGAGCAACGTGCTGTCCTATGACCCGGCGGAAGACCTGGGACGGGTGCGCGGCCCGGTGCTCGCGCTGCTGGGCGAGAAGGACGAGGTGACGCCCGCGAGGCCCACGGCCAGCGCACTGTCCGCGGCACTCTCGCAGGCGGACAGCGACGTCCGGGCCGGCACCGTGACGGTGAAGGTGCTGGCCGGCGCCGACCACCGGCTCGTCCTGCCGGCGGACGCGAAGCAGCCCGGCGTGGAGACGATGGCGGAGGAGCTGTTCCCCTCGCTGGAGGCGTGGCTGCGCGGACTGGGGCGCTGAGGCACCGTCGAAGGTGCCTCGAGGTGGGGCATGGACGCGGCGGTCCTGCCGATGCATCGAGCGTGATCGCGCGGACCGAAGCGCCGCCCGCGCAATCAGTACGGCCGCTGGCCGACGTAGTTGCCCGGCGGCGCGTAGTTGCACACCCAGAGCTGCCACCTGGGGAACTGCGCGCCGAAGGGCGAGTTCTTGTCGCACACCTGCGTGGCGCAGCCGACGCGCTTCGTGGTGCGCCACACCACCTGCGTGTAGTGGCCACACATCTTGCCCGACGCGCAGCTGTTGCTGGCGTAGTTGTAGTCCGCGACTTCCTCGGCCCAGTACCGCACCACGCCCGCCGTGGTGAAGTGGCCCGGCGTGGCGGCGGCCAGGTTCTCGCCGTAGTTGCCGCGGTTGGGGTTGTGCACGAACTCGCACTTCGCCGCGTACGCCCTCGCAGTCTCCTCCGCCTTCGTATCCCAGGTGAGCGGCTCCAGCGGCGGGTTGGCGGCGGGCGTCACCGAGGCCCGCACCGCGTTGTGCGTGTCGACCATGTCGCGCGCGAAGGCGGGCAGGGGGGTGCCCCCATCCGTGGGGGTCGTGCCCGCATCCGATGTGCCCGCATCCGTGGGCGTCGTGCCCGCATCCGTCGAGCCCCCATCCAGGGGCGTCTCGCCGGTCGTTCCCCCGTCACGGGGCGTCTCGCCAGGGCGAGGCTCGTTGTCCGGGGGCGTCTCGTCGGAGCCGCAGCCGGTGGTGAGCCAGGGTACGAGAAGTCCCAGTGCCAGGAGGTGTCGGAAGGAGGAGCGGACCATGCCCGCGATTATCCGGACCCGGGGGCCGGGAGCAATCCCGCCCCATGTGAAATGCCGGATGGAAAGTTCCAGTGGCCCAGGGGGGGAGGAGCGCCCGGGCCCGGAGCCTGTTAGGCTTCCTGTCCGGAGGCCTCCATGAGCAACGACCCCCAGAGCCGCGCGAGCAAGGTCTTCACGGCGCTCGAGGGCATGGACGAGTTCAGCGTCATGTCCGTCGAGCCGGACATGCGCAAGCTCAAGGTCGAGCTGGAGGGCAAGCGCGTGGCGGCCGAGGGACGGCCGGAGAGCGTGCCCTCCAGTGTCTTCTCCCGGTTGCTCCGCCGCATCTTCCGCGGCTGAGCCACGCCTCATCGCGCGGGGCCTCTACGCCTCCGTCCGGACGCCGGGCGCGCGGGGCAGGGCGCCGTCAGTACGGACTCTGGCCGATGTAGTTGCCCGGCGGCGCGTAGTTGCACACCCAGTTCTGCCACGTGGGGTGCTGCGAGCCGAAGGGCGAGTTCTTGTTGCACATCACCGTGGCGCAGCCCACCTGCGTCGTCTTGCGCCACACCACCTGCGTGTAGTGGCCGCACACCTTGCCCTTCTTGCAGGTCCTCTTCATGAAGTCGTAGTCCACGGCCTCGTCCGCCCAGCTCTTCACCACGTCGGGCGTCGTCCACGCGCCGGGCGTGGCGGCGGCGAGGTTCTCCCCGAAGTCGCCCCGGTTGGGGTTGTGCTCGAACTTGCACTCCTTCGCCCAGGACGCGGCCTTCTTCGCCGCCGCGTCGGACCAGGTGAGGGGCGGCAGCGCGGGCTTCGGCGTGGGCTTCGCCTGGGCGCGCGCGCGGTTGTGCGCGGCCACCATGTCCCGCTCGAAGTCCTTCGCCGACGGCAGACCCGAGCGGGGCTGCTCCGTGCGCGCCGGAGCCGGAGCCGGAGCCGGAGTCCGGGACGGGGCCGGAGCCCGCTGCCGGGACGCCGTCACCGGCTGTTTCTGGGGCGTCGTGGACGGGCGCTGTGCCGCCTTGCCTCCCGAACCACAGCCGAGCAGTGGGGTGAGGAGGAGCAGTGCGGACCAGCGGATGAGGGACGAGGACGAACGCATGGGGCGCAATGATGCGCCAGAGCGTCCGTCCCCGCATGAGAACCGTGCGCGCCGGGCGGGACATGCGGGGGACACCCGCCTGCCCGCCCTGCCGCCGGAGGGACTCAGGCCTTCAGGTCGGGCAGCGGCCCGGTGCCGTTGTCGCCGAAGGTGGTGATGCCCGGCACGCCCATGGCCTGCATCATGGAGATGTACAGGTTGGCGAGCGGCGCCCCGTTGTAGCGGATGTGGCGGCCCGGGGTGATGACGCCGCCGCCGCTGCCGGCGACGAGGATGGGCAGGTTGTTGTGCTGGTGCGAGTTGCCGTCCGCGATTTCGCTGGAGAAGTACACCATCGAGTTGTCGAGCAGCGTCTTCCCGTTCGCCTCCTGGATGCCCTTCATGCGCTCCAGCAGGTACGCGTACTGCTCCACCTCCCACCGGTCGATGGTGGCGAGCGCCTCGTAGTTGGCATCCACCTTCTGGTGGTGCGAGTACGTGTGGTGCCCGCCGCTCAGGCCCAGGAAGCCGTACACCTTGTTGCTGCGCGCGTTGGCCAGCATGAAGGTGGCCACGCGGGTGAGGTCGCACTGGAAGGCCAGGACGATGAGGTCCATCATCACCTTCGTCTTCACGCGCGGGTCCTCGTTGTCGTCCGGCGAGATGCCCGGGTTGCACGACGGCCCGTCCGCCTCGATGGCCTCCACCTGCTTCTCCAAATCGCGCACGCCGGTGAAGTACTCGTCCAGCTTGCGCCGGTCCGTCGTGCCCAGCTGCGAGCGCAGCGAGGTGGCGTCGTCGCGCACGAAGTCGATGATGCTCTTGCCGTACGCGCGGCGCTTCTCCAGCTGGGCCTGGGTGGCGTTCGGGTCGAAGCCGGCGAAGAGCCGGTCGAAGACGGCCTTGGGGCGCGTCTCCTTGGCCACCGGCGTGGTGGGACCGGCCCAGGCGATGTTGTTGGCGTACGGGCAGGCGTAGCCGGAGTCGCAGTTGCCGATGCCCTTGCCCGCGTCGTTGCCCAGCTCCAGCGAGGGGAAGCGGGTGGCCTTCCTCGCCGCCAGGTGGTTGGCGATGACCTGGTCCATGGAGATGCCGGCGCGGAAGTCGGTACCCTCCGTCTTGAAGGCCTTGGCGCAGCTCAGGAAGGCGGCGGTGGCGGCGGCGTGGTGGCCGTCGCCGTCCGGCCGGCCCGGGTCGTTGGCCAGTCCGCTGATGACGAGCACGTCGTTCTTCACCGGCGCCAGGGGCTGGAGCGTGGGCGTCAGCTCCCAGTTCGTGCCGGTGCCGTTGGGCGTCCACTTCGGCATGTGGATGCCGTTGGGCGTGTAGAAGACGGCCAGCCTCCGGGGCGCGGAGCCGATGGCCGACTGGGCCTGGGCCCGCGCGGTGGCGGGCAGCATTCCCTCCAGGACGGGGAGCGCCATCAGCGCCCCCGCGCCGCGCAGGAACGTCCTCCGGGAGAGTTGGAACTTCTTGCTCATGGCTGGCGCACCTCCGTCTCGCCGCGCCGGTGGGTGAAGTGGTCGCTGAGGACGATGCTGAGGATGTAGTCGGTGAGGCGGCCGCCGCTGGCCTCGGCCGTGGCGGCGATTTCCTTCACCGCGCACTGGTCCGCCTCGGACAGGCCGCGGCCGAGCGCGTAGGTGAGCAGGTGCTCGGTGAGGCACGAGGGCAGCTTCGGGTCGTTCTTCACGAAGCTCCGCATGTCCTCGGCCCCGTGGAGGATGGTGCCGTCCGGCATGTCACCCGTGGCATCCACCGGCGCGCCGCTCACCTCCTGCAGCCGCCAGCGGCCGATGGGGTCGTAGTTCTCCAGCGCCAGCCCCAGCGGGTCCATCAGCATGTGGCAGCCCTGGCACGCCGGGTCGCTGCGGTGCAGCGCCATGCGCTCCTTCATCGTCATGTTCGGCTGGATGGGCGGCGGCAGGTTCTCCACGTCCGGAGGCGGAGGCGGAGGCGCCATGCACAGCAGTTGTTCCAGCACCCACACTCCACGCTGCACCGGCGAGGTGCGGTCCGAGTTGGAGGTGACGGTGAGCAGCGAGCCGTGGCCGAAGATGCCCTGGCGGTCCGGGTAGGAGGACAGGTCCACGCGCACCGGCGTGCTGCTGCCCGGCGCGGGCAGGCCGTAGTGCCGGGCGAGCGTGTCATTCACATAGGTGAAGGGCGCGTCCACCAAGTCGCGCAGCTTGTGGTTGCCGTTGATGAACTCGCGGAAGACGAGCTGCGTCTCCTGGCGCATGGCCGAGCGCAGGCCCTCGTTGAAGGCGCCGTAGAGCGTCTTGTCCGGCTCCGCGGAGTCCAGCGCGCGGGTGTAGAGCCACTGGCCGGCGAAGTTGTCCACCAGGGCCTGGGCCTTGGGGTCCGCGAGCATGCGGCGCACCTGGGCCTCCAGCTCCTTCGGGTCGCCCAGCTTGCCCGCCTCGGCGGCGGACAGGAGCGCCTCGTCCGGCATGCTGCTCCACAGGAAGTAGGAGAGCCGGCTGGCCAGCTCGAAGTCACTGAGCCGGTGGGGCGTGGCGGCGTTGGGGTCCGGGTCCTTCTCCACGCGGAAGAGGAAGTGGGGCGACACCAGCACCGAGCGCAGCGCCAGCTTCACGCCCGCCTCGGGCGTGTCCCCGTGGCGCTTCGCCAGCGCGAGGAACTCCAGGAGCCGGTCCACCTCCTCCTTGGAGACGGTGCGGCGCCAGGCGCGGCGGGCGAAGCGCGAGAGGATGTCCCGGGCGCACGGCTCCGGGTTGGCGGCGTCCAGCGTGCACGTGCGCAGGGTGCCCTTCTTCCAGGCCTCCTCCACGAGCTTCTCCGCCGCCGCGGAGTACTTCTCCATCAGGAGCGGCGACATGCTGAGCACGTCCGCGTTGTTGTCGAAGCCGTAGCCGTGGTCGTCCGTCGGGAAGTCGCGAGCGGGCCGGGTGGTGTCACCCAGCAGGTCCCTCACGGTGGCGTCGTACTCGGCGCGGTTGAGGCGGTGCAGGGTGACGCGGCCCGGGTCCTTCGCCGCGTCCTTGCAGGCGTTGTTCTGTCCATCCGTCGGTGGCGGGATGTCCAGGCCGGGCACCTCGCCGGGGAGCACCCGGGCCTGGGGTAGCTTGTCGCCATCACAGCCCGCGAGCAGCAGCAGGCAGCTCGCGCCGGCCAGCAGCCGCCAGCCGGGCCTTCTTCGAAACCTGGGTGTCACGTCTCCGTCCCCCTCCACACTCGCCCCATGCCCCCAACGGCTTCGGGGCCGCCTGGGAGTAAGCAAGACGCTCACCAACGCCATGTGCGGAGTGGTGGACGGAAGGGAGTCGCTGAAGCAGGCTGGCGTGCGCTCTCCATCGCCTCCGGTGCGCCCGCGAGGGACAGGGAGGGAAGTGGATTTCCTTTCCTGGGAAGCCTCCGTGGACGGGAGAGGCGCCGCACGGCTGGTGCCCTCCCGGCCGGGTTGGGTCTGCGGGGCGAGCGGGGAAGGCACACCGTTACCCGAGGGGGCCTCGAGGACCTGGATATGACATCACCGCGTGCCGATGCCGTCGCCGACGACTTCCTGCTGTTGGTGAGTGTGCTGCCGGGGCCGTTGCAGGCGGCGGTCCGGGCGCTGCCGCCCCAGCAGGTGCTGGAGGTGGTGATGGACCTGGGCCGGCCGCCGGAGGCCCGGCTGGTGGACCGGGTGGAGCGGCTGCGCGAGGAGCCGGTGCTCCGGGAGGACCTGGAGCACGTGCTGGCCCAGGTGGGGCCGCCGGGGGACGACAACCGCGCCGGCATCGAGCGGACGCTGCACCGCGTCTCCGCCATCCGCAACCGCAAGGGCAAGGTGGTGGGCCTGACGCTGCGGGTGGGGCGCGCCATCTTCGGCACCATCGACATGCTGAAGGACCTCATCGGCTCCGGGCGCAACCTGCTCCTGTTGGGGCGGCCGGGCGTGGGGAAGACGACGAAGCTGCGCGAGGTGGCGCGCGTGCTGGCGGATGATTTGCGCAAGCGCGTCATGGTGGTGGACACCTCCAACGAGATTGGCGGCGACGGCGACGTGCCGCACCCGGGCATTGGCGCCGCGCGGCGGATGCAGGTGTCCCGCCCGGACCGGCAGCACGACGTGATGATTGAAGCCGTCGAGAACCACATGCCGGAGGCCATCATCGTCGACGAGATTGGCACCTCGGCGGAGGCCTCGGCGGCGCGGACCATCGCCGAGCGCGGCGTGCAGTTGGTGGCCACGGCGCACGGCAACACGCTGGAGAACCTGGTGCTCAACCCCACCCTGTCGGACCTCGTGGGCGGGGTGCACACGGTGACGCTGAGCGACGAGGAGGCGCGGCGGCGCAACACGCAGAAGACCATCAGCGAGCGCAAGGCGCCGCCCACCTTCGACATCGTGGTGGAGATGGTCAGCCGCGACGAGGTGCTGGTGCACGCGGACACGGCGGACTCGGTGGACCGGCTGCTGGCGGGCATGGACGTGGGGGGCGAGCGCCGCAAGCAGGACGCCGTCTCCGGGCAGGTGGAGGTGGTGGAGACGAAGGCGGCGCCGTCACCGCTGCCCGCGCTGCGGCCGGGGCGGACGGCGGGGCCGCCGGGGACCTTGGGAGTCAGGGGCGCGGAGAACGTCCACGCGCGGACGCCCGGCATGGGCGGCACGACGAAGGTCTACGCGCACGCCGTCAGCAGGGATTTGCTGACGAAGGTGCTGCGGGAGCTGGCGGTGGACGTGCGGCTGGTGAGCCGGCTGGACGCGGCGGACATGGTGGTGACGCTGCGCTCGCGGGCCAATGACCCGCGGCTGCGGCGCACAGCGGAGAAGACGGGGGCGCGCGTGGAGGTGGTGAAGCGCAACAGCTCCGCGGAGCTGCGCCGCGTGCTGAAGACGGCCTTCCACGTGGTGGAGGGCGTGGACGAGGACCAGGTGCGCGAGGCGGTGGCCGAGGTGGAGCACGCGATTGAGCGCGTGCTCAGCGAGGGCGTCTCGGTACCGCTGGCGCCGCGCCCGCCGAGGCTGCGCAAGCTGCAGCACCGGCTGGTGAGCCGCTACCACCTGGAGGCGGTGAGCCACGGCAGCGAGCCGGTGCGCCACCTCACCATCTACCCGCTGGGCGCGGAGGTGGACGCCGCGCTCGCGCAGGAGGAGGCCGAGGGGACGGCATAGGCGCCCCCCGGCCGTGGCCGGAAGGTCAGTTCCGGTCGAGGTACGCCTTGTAGGCGTCGAAGCCGTGCTCGCGGCCGAGGAAGTCCTTCACCAGCTCGGAGGCGGGCTTGGAGCCGCCGGGCTCCAGCACGGTGCGGCGGTACTTCATCGCCGTCTCACGGTCCAGGTACCCGTGCTGCTGGAAGGCCGTCTCCAGGTCCTTCGCGATGACCAGCGACCAGAGATACGTGTAGTACGCCGCCGAGTACCCATCCAGGTGCCCGAAGGCGACCTCGAAGTGGGTGCCGTCGCGGTGCTCGTGCTTGAAGGGGCTGAGCTTCTGCTGGAGCGCCACCAGCGCCTTCGTCGTGTCGAAGCCCGGCTCGCGCGAGTAGTAGTCCAGGCTCACCGCGGACAGGAAGAGCTGCCGGCGCGACCACAGCCCCTTGCCGAACTCCTTCGACGCGCGGAGCTTCTCCACCAGCTCGGCGGGAATCGGCTCGTTCGTCTGGTGGTGCTTCGCGAACTCCGTCAGCACCTGCGGGTTGCCCGCCCACTGCTGGAGCAGCATGGACGGCGTCTCCACGAAGTCCCACTCCAGGCGGGTACCGGCGATGCCGGCCCACTTCAAGTGGCCCGCGAAGACGGTGTGCAGCAGGTGGCCGAACTCGTGGAAGAAGGTCTCCACCTCGTCGTGCGTCATCAGCTCGCCGGGGCGGGCGAAGTTGCAGACGAGGACGCCCTCCGGGTAGCGCTTGCCGGCCTGACCCGCGACGAGGTCGAACTGGGCGGCGTGCTTGTACTTGTCGTCACGCGGGTGCATGTCCAGGTAGATGCGGCCCAGGAGCGTGCTCCCGTCGAACACGTCGTACGCCTCCACCTCGGAGTGCCACACCTTCGTGTCGTCCACCTTGCGCCAGGTGAGGCCCCACATGCGCGCGGTGATGTCCATGACGCCGGCCTTCACGCGGCCGTACTCGAAGTAGGGACGCACGGCCTGCGAGTCGAAGCCGAAGCGCTCGGCGCGCAGCCGGTCCTCGTAGTAGTCCTGGTCCCACGGCTCCAGCGCCTTCGCGCCGGGCACGTCCTTGCGCTTGCGCGCGAGCAGCTCCGCGAACTCCTGCTTCGCGCGGGCTTCCGTGGCGGTGGCCATCCGGTCGATGAAGTCCGTGGCCGCCTTGCGCGTGCGCGTCATCTTCGTCTCGGTGGTGTACGCGGCCCAGTTCTCGTAGCCCAGCAGCGTGGCCAGCTCGTGCCGCTTCGCGATGAGCTGTTCGAGCACCTGCTGGTTGCCGGGGAAGGCGCGCTGGCGGTAGGTGCGCCACAGCTTCTCGCGCGCCTTGCCGTCCTTCGCGTACGTCATGAAGGGGATGTAGTCCGGGTAGTTGGTGGTGATGGCCACCTTGCCGTCCTTGCCCGGCGCGTGCGCCTTGCGGAAGTCCTCCGGCAGGCCGTCCAGCTCCTTCGGGGTGAGGGACACGGTGCGCACGTCCCCGGCGATGTTCTTCCCGAACTGCTGGCCGAGCTTGATGAGCTCCTCGTTGAGCGCCTTCACCTTCGCGCGCGTGGCGTCGTCACGGTCCACGCCGGCGCGGCGGAAGTCGAGCAGCGCGCGCTCCATCCAGTAGCGGGTGGCGCCGTCGGTGCCGGACAGGTCCACGGCCACGAGGGTGTCGTAGACGCCGCGGTCCTGGGACAGCTCCACGTTGGCGGCGTCCACGCGCTGCTCACAGGCACGGGCGGCGTCGCGGAAGCCGGCGTCCGGGTGCACCTCGCGGGCGAGGCTGGAGCGGTTGGCGGCGGCGATGAGCGCGCCGAGGGCCGCGTCGTACGCGGCGAGCACGGCCGGGCCGTCCTTGCGCGCGTCGAGCTTCTTCAGCGCGGCCACCTGGGTGCGGGCCGTCTCGAGGTCCGCGTCGCAGGCGGCGGTGAAGGCCTCCGCGGTGCCAGCGAGGAGGTCGGAGCCGCGAGGAGGCGGAGGCGTCTGGCGGGGCTCGGCCGCCGCGGGGGGCGTGGCGGGAGCCTGGGCCTGCTGGGTCTGCTGGGGGGCAGGCTCGGTGGCCGCGGTGCCGTGCGTGCAGCCGGCGGCGGTCAGCGCGGCGGAGAGGGTGAGGGCAGTGAGTCTCTTCAAGGGCGTGGGTCCTCCGAATCCAACGGAAACGCCAGAGCGTCATGCCACATCCCGGCGCCTTCCGCTCGCCGGTGGGGCAGGCGGGCCATGGCGGGGGGGCACCCGAGGATGGGATGGGCGGCTGCTTCCCGAGCTTGAAGGAGTACGCCCGCGCCGGATGCGCCCGGTGGAGACGCCGCCCTCCGAGGCGGGTCGCGCTCTCGGGGGCGTGAAGCCCGGACGCTCGGGCCGGTGCGAGGCCGCGCGGAATGGAAGTTCCATTCCCCATCGGCGGATCGCGCTCTCGGGGGCGTGAAGCCCGGACGTTCGGGCTGGTGCGAGGCCGCGCGGAATGGAAGTTCCATTCCCCATCGGCGGATCGCGCTCTCGGGGGCGTGAAGCCCGGACGTTCGGGCTGGTGCGAGGCCGCGCGGAATGGAAGTTCCATTCCCCATCGGCGGATCGCGCTCTCGGGGGCGTGAAGCCCGGACGTTCGGGCTGGTGCGAGGCCGCGCGGAATGGAAGTTCCATTCCCCATCGGCGGGCCGCCCCCGGAGCGTGGAGTCCCAGTCGCTCGGGCCGGTGCGGAGCCTCGCGGAATGGAACTTCCATTCCGCATCGGCGGGTCTCCCCTGGAGGGTGGAGTCCCAGACGCTCGGGCTGGTGCGGAGCCGCGGAATGGAACTTCCATTCCGCATCGGCGGGTCTCCCCTGGAGGGTGGAGTCCCAGTCGCTCGGGCCGGTGCAAGGCCGCGCGGAATGGAAGTTCCATTCCCCATCGGCGGGCCGCCCCCGGAGCGTGGAGTCCCAGTCGCTCGGGCCGGTGCGGAGCCGCGGAATCGAGCCTCCATTCCGCATCGGGGCGCGTCCTCCGGTGCGAGGGGCCCCGGAAGCACGGGCTGGTGCGGGGCCGTGCGGAATGGAGCCTCCATTCCGCATGGGCGGGGCGCATGTTCTCCTCAGGGACCGAAGCCACGGCCAGACAAGCAAGAGGGGAGGTGCACGCGATGACGGACCGCGAATGCGTGGAGCTGTTGCAGTGGGCCGCGCCCCGGCTGCGCCTGCGCTGGGACGGCTTCCGCCGCGTCCGGGGGCAGGTGTGCAAGCGCATCGGCCGCAGGCTCAAGGATCTGGGACTGTCGGGCGCCGCGGAGTACCGCGCGCGGCTGGAGGCGGACTCCAGCGAGTGGGACGTGCTCGACTCGCTCTGCCGCGTCACCATCTCCCGCTTCTATCGAGACCAGCGCGTCTTCGACGTGCTGCGGGACGACCTGCTCCCCGCGCTGCTGGAGCAGTCACTCGCCCGAGGCGAGCCCGCCTTCCGCGTCTGGAGCGCCGGCTGTGCCTCCGGCGAGGAGCCCTACACGGTGAGCGTCCTCTTCCAGCTCGGGCTCCAGCCACGCTTTCCCGAGGCGCGGCTGGACCTGGTCGCCACCGATGCGGACGAAGCGCTGCTCGCCCGCGCGCGAAGGGGCTGCTACCCGCGAGGCTCCCTGCGCGAGCTGCCCGCGGAGTGGGCCCACGCCGCCTTTCCGGAGCCCGGCTCCGAGCCCTGTCTCGCCCCTCGCTTCCGCGAAGGCGTCACCTTCCTCCGCCAGGACCTGCGCGCGGAGATGCCGGACGGGCCCTTCCATCTGGTGCTGTGCCGCAACGTGGCCTTCACCTACTTCGCGCCGCCGCTGCAGCGCGAGGTGCTGAACAAGCTGGTGGCGCGGTTGGGTCCGGGAGGACTGCTCGTCATCGGCGGGCATGAGTCACTTCCCGAACATGACTCAGACCTGGAGCGCGCCGCGGATCCACTGCCTGTGTTTCGACGCGCCGCGCGCTGAGGCCCTTTGGAACCGGGTCCGCGCGCACCCGTGAAACATGAACCATGTATCAACCGCGTGTGACGCGCCCCGCCTTGAGCGTGTCTCGGGTGCCCGGTACCACCGATGTCTCTCTTGGGGCCAATCCCCTGGCCGGAGGGAAGGCAACGATATGCGCAAGGCGCTGTGTACCGCGGTCGCGACGTGGATGCTGTGGGGCTGTGGTGGTGCGAATGGGGGCGAGGCGCCCCAGGCGAAGCAGGACGGGCTGACGCTGTCGTCGGAGGCGAGCGGCACCTTCGCCCAGGGCGGCAGCGAGGTCTCGTTCGCCTCGCGCGAGGTGGAGCCGGGTGTGTACCGGCTGGAGGTGCGGCTGCGCGGGATGACGCTCACCGGCCTGATGGACCCGGCCAGCGGCGTGTCCACGATGGATGGCTTCGCGGACGAGGGCGCCACGGACACGCAGCTGGGTGACGCGGACCGCGAGCTGCTCTCCGCGCTGTACGGCGCGCTGAACGCGGAGCTGCCCGCTGGTGACGCGGCGGCCCCGGAGGCCATGTACCTTCGGCGCGCGGTGGGCCTGTGGGCGCAGAACCCCTCCACCGTGGAGCTGAAGCGCACGGTGATGGGCGAGCAGGGCCGCGGCTACACCATGCTGTGCAGCTACGCGCGCTGCAATGGCACCTACACGGGCAGCTGCGGCGGGTACTACAACTGGTACTCGTACGCGAAGCACGACTGCAACAAGGGCGGCTTCGAGTACGGCAACAACCAGCAGATTGCCCAGCTCGGCGACCACTTCTCGTGCAGCGGCGACGAGTACTACATGAGCGGCGGCTCGTGGGTGTGCGGCGAGCCGGACCACTGGTACCGCCCGAAGGTCATCGGCAACTGCTTCGGCCGCTGCGGCGGCGGCTGCGGCGGTGACACCCAGTACACGCTGGACGCCACCAACCACGACGGCTGCGTGCGCAACGGCCACGCCCTGGCGAGCGCGTACTGCGATGACCAGTTCGCGTCCGCGAGCGACGACGAGCTGTTCGCGCCGAACTGCTACTGAGCGATGACGGTCGGCTGCTCGAAGTGGAGACGGGCGGGCATGGGTGTGGCGCTGATGGCCGCGCTCGCGTGCTCGTCCGCGTCCTCGAAGACGCGCGCGGCGGAGGAATCCGTCCGGCGCTTCTTCGCGGCGCTGCCCTCGGAGGACTGCGCGGCGCTGCAGCCGCTGCTGGCCACCGGGGGCAGCGCGCGGCCCTGCGAGGAGACGGTGCGCGAGCTGCGTGAGCACGGCGTCTCGCTGGTGGGCATCCTCGGGTCGACCGTGGATGGGAGGGACCCGGAGGCGGTCATCGTCCGGGCGCGCATCGCCAATGGGGGCGAGGAGCGCAAGGAGCCGTGGCTCCTGCGCGTGGAGCGGCAGGCAGGCGCCTGGCGCGTGCGGTTCTGAGAACTGGAGTACGCTCCGGCGGGCAAGACATGAAGAATCGTTATCGTCTGATGCTGGCCGCCGGCGCGGCGCTCACCGCGGCCCTGGTGGCGGTGGCGCTGTGGCCGACTTCGGGTGTTCAGCGGGAATCACCCGTGGCGGCTCCGCCCGCGGTGGCCGAGGCCGCGCCGCCCGCGCCGGAGCCGGTGCCCGAGCCGTCCGCCGCGCGTGAGCGGGCGGAGCCGGTGCTCGCGAGCGCGGAGTCGCCGGTGCCGGCGGCCACGGTGGTGCCATCGCAGCCCGGGGACGTGGCGCCCGAGCCGGAGGTGGAGGGCGCGCCCGCGCAGGAGAACGACGCGATTCCCGAGGAGCTGCCGCAGACGGCGCAGTGGCGGCTGGAGAAGACGACGCACATCACCACGCTGCTCGGGCGTGACGTGGAGCGCCTGGAGCGCGAGCGCGAGGAGGCCGAGGCGCGCGGTGACGAGCGGCGGAGCCAGCAACTCCAGGCGCTCATCCAGCGCAACCGGGCCCGGCTCCACGAGCTGCGGGAGCAGATCCAGGAGCTGAGCGAGGCGGCGAAGGAAGAGTCGACCGCGCAATGAGGCTCGCGTCGCGTCGCGGCGGGCTTCGCTCGCGCCGCGCTGGCACGCGGAGGCCGGGAGTGAGCCACCCGGGTTCGAACTCGCGTCGCCGCGCTTCGTTGCGTCGGTTCGCGATGCCGGTGGCGGGAGAGCCCGAACTCATTGCTCGCAAGCGCCGCGATGATGAGGAGCGCTCTCGTGATGCCTGATTCAACGAGCCTCGGCAGGGACCGTTCCCCGCGACTTTCTCGTGTGGCTGCCGAGGGAGGTTCGTGGAGCCTCGTGCCGATGGCGCTCCTGCTCCTGGCCCGTCGTTCGTACCCGCGACGTGTGGCTGCTCGGGGCAGACCGTGGTGCCTCGTCCTGACGTGGGTTGCCGTGCTGCTTGCCTCCGCCTGCCAGCCCACGGTGGAGGAGTTGCTCCCGTCCTCCTCGCGCGAGACGACGCGGCCCATCGTGCAGGGGACGGACGCGCCCGGGGACGATGCCGTGGTGGCGCTCATCGCCCGCCGCACCCGGTGCACGGGTGAGTCCCCGGTGCTGCTCTGCACCGGAGCGCTCATCGCGCCGGACGTGGTGCTGACGGCGGCGCACTGCCTCGCCATCTTCGGACCCGAGGGGCCATACGAGGTCTACGTCGGACAGGTCCTGCTACCCCAGCCGGAGACCCGGGGTCGCTTCGCGCGTGTCACCCGCGCCATTCCCCACCCGGACTACGACGCCCGGACGCATGCGTATGACGCCGCGCTGCTGCGGCTCGCGGCGCCGCTGGACGTGACGCCCCTGCCGCTTTCGGAGTCCGCGGACACGGCCCTCGTCCCCGGTGCCTCCGCGCGCGTGGTCGGCTACGGGGACACGAGGGACGCCGAGGCTCTCGCGGGCCGCCGCCGGCAGGGAACCCTGACGGTGGCCCAGGTGGAGCCCGCGGCGTTTCGCGCCAGCCCCGCGCCGAGCATGAGCTGCGTGGGGGACAGCGGGGGCCCGGTGCTCCTGCGCGACGGTGCGCGCGAGGTGCTGGCGGGGCTCACCGTGAGCGGCGACGTCGCCTGCCGGAGCGAGGCCCTCAACGTGCGCGTGGACGCGCTGCTCGACGGCTTCATCCGCCCGTTCCTCGCGGAGGCGCCGGCACCCGGTGTGCCCACGCTTCCATCCGGGAATCTCTGCGGCGCCACGTGCGCCCGTGACGAGGAGTGCCCGTCCGGACTCGCCTGTGTCTCCGTGGAGGGGGGACCGGGCCGCTGCATGCTTCCCGCGCTCCAGGCCGGGGACTACGGCGCGTCGTGCGCGGACGATGCCGCGTGCGGCACGGGCGTGTGCGCGCGGCTGGAGCCGGACGGAGCGGAGGCGTGTCGCTGCTTCACTCCATGCGCCGCGCCGCCACCCGACCCGGAGCCGGAGGCACCCGCCGGACCCGAGGCAGGCTCGGGCGGCTGTGCGAGCGTGCCCGGCCCCGGGGGCCCCGGCCTGCTCGCGCTCGTGCTGGGGCTCGTCAGGCGCGCCCGCGTGTCCGCGCGGCGGTAGGCGTTCTCCCATCCGGGGCGTGGAGGACTCCCGCCTTCGCGGTTGAGTGCCACGCACGGCACCGCGCCGTGCCCGCCCATCGCGGGGCCCAGGCCTGCTCCCGGCGCCTGCCTGGAACGGAACCACCATTCCACGTGGGCCCGCTGGCTCCGGGCTCCCTCGCGGAATGGACGCTCCGTTCCGATCGAGCCCGCCGGCCTCGGGTTCGGGCACCGCGTGCGAGTGCCTGCCGCGCCAGGGCTCAGGCGCGGATGCTCGTCTTGCGCGCGCCCTTCCTCTTGTAGGCCTTGCCGGCCTTGAGCGGCGTCGTGTCCCCGCGCCCCGTGGTGCGCTTGGCGGTGCCCTCCTTGCGGTAGGCCGCGGCGGCCTCGGCCGGCAGCGTCTTGCGGCGCGACGTGCTGCTGCCCAGCTCCGGCACCGGCAGCTTCTTGCTCCGCGCCGTCAGGCCACGCCCCGGCGGCCGACGCGGGCTGACCGTGCGGTCCTCGAACTCCGCCGTGCCCGTCGCCCGACGGCCGCTCTTCTTCGCCTTGTGGGTGCTCTCCCCGTAGGCCTCGCCCACGTCGGTGGGCTTCAGCGCCAGCGTCGTGCCCTTCTTCTTCGCGTTCTTCACGCGCACTGCTCGAGTCTTCTCAGGCATGGAACCTCCCAGGCACTCAGGTAGGGATGAACCTCCCTGGATGCCAGGGAGCGGCGGGGCGAGCGTGCCCCAGCGCAAGCGTCCGCTGCGCGCCACTCCACATCCCCGCCGTACCCGGGTACGAGGTTGCGCACGTACGCGCCCCGGTGCTCCCATGCTGTCACCTTGAGCCGCCCCCCACCGCTGACACTCGACGCGCCGGACCCCGTGGAGCCGCGCCTCGTGTGTCCGGCCTGCGCGCACGCCGTCCCCATCGGCGCGGATGCGCGCTGCGAGGCCTGTGGCGCCTCGTTGGCGGAGGCGCTGGAGGCCTCGCGGGGACCCCGGCCCCCACTGCCTCCGCGCCGGCTCACCCGCGCACAGCGGCGCGCCGTGCTCCGGCCGAAGCTGCGCGCGCACCATGACCTGGGCACGCTCTTCCTCGCGCTGGGCGCGCTGATGCTGCCGGTGGCGCTCGGCTTCCTCCGCCCCCTGCTGTTGATGACCGCCATCTTCCTCGGCGTGGGTTTCCTGCTCCGACGCTCCGGTTGGCCGGCGGCCCTGCGCCGCGAGCAGAAGCGCCGTCTCCAGGCGCTGCGCTGGGGCCTGCCCGCCCCGGCGGTGCTGACCAGCGTCGAACGCCACGCCGTGCCGTCCCTGCAGGCCGGGCGCGTGGTGCAACTCGGGTACGTCTTCACCGTCCACGGCGAGACGATCCAGGGGAGCGTGCCGTCACCTCACGTCACTGACGCGCAGCGGCGCCCCGGTGAGCGCGTCTGGGCCGTCTACCTGGCCGAGGACCCGAGCGTCAGCGCGCTCTGGCCCCCCGAGCCCTGAGGCCCCCTGGTCGCTGGCCTGGACGTTGCTTGAGCCCGTGGACACGCTTCCCTTCGGGTCTCCACCGTGGTCTCCCGGCCACGGTGCGCGGCCCGCTCACCGCACTGTCACCATGACAAAGAGCCCACCCGCCACCGTGTCCTTCTGGTCCGTGCTGCGCCGCCATGGCGTCTTTCCGGTGCTGTTGAGCACCGCCGCCGCGGTGGGGCTGCTGGCCCTCCGGCTCGACTGGAGCGAGCGCGCCAGCTACGCCTTCCTCACCTGGAACCTGTTCCTGGCGGGGGTGCCCTATGCGCTGTCGCTGTGCGCGCGCCTGCTGATGGCGCGGGGCCTGGGCCACGGGTGGCTCCTGACTCCACTGGCGCTCGGGTGGCTCGCGCTGTTCCCCAATGCGCCCTACCTCCTCACGGACTTCATCCACCTGCGCCAGCGGCCGGTGGTGCCGCTCTGGTTCGACGCGGCGCTGCTGGCGCTGTTCGCCGCCACGGGGTGGCTGATGGGGCTGCTGTCGCTGGAGGTCTGGAAGGAGTGGTTGGAGCGGCGCTGGGGCCGCGCCCGGGCCTGGGCCTTCGTGGCCGTCACGTCCGTGCTGTGTGGCTACGGCATCTACCTGGGCCGCGTGGAGCGGTGGAACAGCTGGGACGTGCTCTCCGAGCCCGGGCGCCTGCTGTCCGCCATGGCCGCGCACCTGCGCGAGCCCGACGCCTTCCCGCACCTGACGCGCCTCACCGTCGTCTTCGCCGCGCTGGTGCTGCTGTCCTACGCCGTCTTCGAGGCGGTGGCCACGCGCCTGCGCTGCCGCCGCGCCGCGTAGGGCGACAAGGCCCTGCGCGGGCCGTAGCGACGGAACTTCCTTCACGCCCCGGTGTCTGGAGCGCGCGCGGCGCGGCGGTATCGCGTCACGTCTCGTGCATTCAGTACCCAACCGACGTCCCCCCTCCCTGGAGCGTGAATGAAGCCGTTGTCGGAAGGAGCCCGTGTATTCGGTGCGGCCTGGCTGCTTGCCGCCGCGCTGCTGTCGCAGGCCTGTGGTGACACCGCCGTCGTGGAGCCCGCCGCCCCGGAGCCGTCAGCGCAAGCGGTGGCCACGCTGGAAGCGGTGGCGGACGCGGAGGACATCCTCGCGCGGCTGCAGGCCATTCCCGGCCTCACCATCCTCGACGAGCAGCCCTCGCCCCTCCCGGGCACGCGCTTCTTCCGGATGCAGTTCGAGCTGCCGGCCAACCACACGCGTCCCCTGGGAGAGCGCTTCCAGCTGCGGGTGAACCTCCTGCACCGCTCCGTGGAGGCGCCCGTGGTGCTCGCCTCCAGCGGCTACGGCATCATCGACGCTCCCGTCGAGACCGAGCCCACCGCGCTGCTCGGCGCCAACCAGCTCATGCTGGAGCACCGCTTCTTCGGCACCTCGCGGCCGGACTCCAACGACTGGAGGCTGCTCGACATCCGGCAGGCCGCGAGCGACTACCACCGCGTCATCCAGGCCTTCAAGCCGCTGTACGGCGCGCGCTGGCTGACCACCGGCGGCAGCAAGGGCGGCATGGCCGCCGTGTACCACCGCTACTTCTACCCGGACGACGTGGACGCCACCGTGCCGTACGTCACGCCCAACAGCCACGGGCTGGATGACGCGCGCTACGCCTTCTTCCTCGACCACGTGGTGGGGACCGCGGACTGCCGCGCGAAGCTCCAGGCCTTCCAGCAAGACGTGCTCCAGCGCCGCGACGAGCTGCGGCCCTTCGTGGAAGCGCTGGCCACCACCTGGGAGACGGGCTTCGAGACGATTGGCGGCGCGGACCGCGCCCTGGAGTTCGCCGCCGTCGAGACGTCCTTCTACTTCTGGCAGTACGCCGGCGAACTCTATTGCTCGTACATCCCCGCGCCCGGCGCGCTCGCGGAGGAGACCTTCTTCTTCCTGGATGGCATCACCGGCATCGCCTTCACCTACGGCGACGTGGAGCTCGACTTCTACGCGGCCTACTACTACCAGTCCGCCACGGAGCTGGGCTGGACGCGCTTCCCCACCCGGCACCTGCGCGGCCTCTTGCGTTACCCCGGTGAGGACGAGCCCCGCGCGTACCTGTCCTTCCCCGTGCGCGAGCGGTTCGACCACGGGCTGATGCTCCGTGTGGAGCACTGGGTGCGCAGCCGCGGCGAGCGGATGCTCTTCGTTTACGGAGAGAACGACCCCTGGTCCGCGAGCGCCTTCTCGGTGCGCGAGCGCAATGACGCGTTCCGCTTCTACGTGCCGGGCGGCAACCACAGGGCGAACATCGGCCAGCTCCCGGAGCCCGAGCGGACCTTTGCCGTGGAGCGCCTCCGCGCGTGGATGGGCGTGAGCTCGCCGGAGGCCCCGGCCCTGGCGGTCGAGCGCGCCGCGAAGGCGGCGGCCCCCGAGCTCATGTGGCCGCGCTTCCGGCTGTAGCGGGAAGGTGACATGCGGACACCGCCCCGACGCCCGGGCTCTCTTCCGGGCGGGAGCGGTGTCCTCCTGCTTTCGCGTGCTTCGCTTCTCCCCGGCCGTCAGCCGCCGTGGAGGGGCAGGCGCTTCTTGGGGCCGCCCGTGTGCTTCACGTTCATCTCGCTGGGAGCCTTCTTGCGGCCCTTGAGCGTCGTCGACCGGCGACGGTTGCTCTTGGGCTCGTGCAGCTCGGCGGCCGGGCCCAGCGTCACGCGTTCCAGCGTCTTCTGACGGCGCAGCGCCGCGGCGTCGTCCCGGGGCAGCGTCTTGCGCCCCTTGCTGGCCTGCACGCTGGGCTGGGCCGCGTGCGCATCCACCCGCCGCTTGTTCTTGATACCTGCCACTTTCGTCCGCACGGCCATGATGCCCTCCTTCCGTGGAGAGGTAAGGACGGCGCCCCGGCTTTTCCATCCCCCTCCAGGGAACGGGACGGGGGCCACGCCGCGTGCCTGGGTGCTCTCCGGCCGCGCCATCCTCATCGAGGAAGAGGGCCCTTCACGCGGGGCCCGGCAGGAGCGGGGCCGTGCCCTACGTCGACGAGCGCTTGCCCTTGCGCGGCGGGCGGGTGCTGGTGGTGCTCTCGGGCGGGAAGAGCCAGCCCTCGGCGGGCGCGGACACCGTGGTGTTCGCCTCGGACGGCTCCAGGTGCAGGCCCCGGCAACCGCGGCACCAGGACTGGGGCCGGCGCCCGCTCTTCATGATGCGGTAGCCGAAGTCCTGCTCCGTGGGGCCCACGTGGCCGCAGCGCGGGCAACGGCTCAGGGACGTGACGCCGATTTCCTTGGCCTTCTGCCGGCCATGCTCCACCACCAGCGCCAGCGCCGCGGCGAAGCCGATGCGGCCCGTGGACGCGATGTGGAAGCTGCGGCCCCGCTTCCGGCCCCCGCGGCCGAGAACGGGCATGAGGTCCATCCCCCCGAGCAGGTTGCGCTGCTCGAGGACACGCGACGGCGAACTGGGCGAGGTCGAGTGGCTCACGGGACCACTCATACTGGGGCGGTCTGACATGCCCTGCCGCCAGGCCCCGGCCCCCTGCCCGCCCGGCGGGGGAGGACTGAACAAAAGTCCAGCAATGTCGCGGATCTACACGCGTCCCACCCTGGAAGTGGGGTGGAAGGGGGCGGCCCCCGCCCGGCCGGCTGGGGTGGTT
>NZ_JABBJJ010000090.1 GCF_012933655.1 Pyxidicoccus fallax
GCTCGGCTGGGGGCTGCCGGGCTCGGAAGGCGCGGGGCTCATGAACGGTCCTCAGGGTCTACCGGGCCTCCGGGAGCATCAAGTCAGCTTCCGGTGGGCGGCGCGGTCGGGTCCACGATGGGCTCCGGCATCACCCAGAGCGCGGTCGGCTGGAGGTAGGCCTGGTCGAAGGCGTGGAGGATGCCCGTCCACCGGTCCCAGAAGGTGGCCCAGTTGTACTCGGTGGGCGGCGAGGTGAGCGGGTTGCCGTCCCGGTCCGGCTGGCTGTAGGCGTAGTCGGCGTAGTTCCACTCCATCGTGCCGAAGTCCGTGCGCAGCAGTGGCGTCATCGCCTCCAGCAGCGCGGAGCGGGACACCTCGTCCGGGGCGGGCGACGCGGGCGTGAAGACGGGCTGCGCCATGTCGTGCTGCTCGCGCCAGGCGACGTAGTTGTTGCCCATGGCGATGAGCGCGTCGCGCGCGGCGGGCGTGGGCGCGAGCCGGGCCTCCTCGTACACGGCGAAGGCCGCCACCAGCAGGCTCTTCCAGTTCATGCCCGGCAGCAGCAGGTGCAGCGCGTACGGGCGCGGCGTGTCGTGGGCGTGGGCGAGCGCGAAGTCGTAGGCCCGCCGCGCGTCGGCCGCCGCCGCGCCGGGCAGCGAGAACTCCGTCAGCACGCGCTCGGGCGTCACCGCGCCCGCGCCGCGGCGCCAGTCGAGGTAGAGGCGCCCCGCGCCGCCGACGTCCGTGTAGATGGCCAGGTTGCCCTCGTGCAGCGTGCGCTCCAGCGTCACCACCACCCGCTCCGCCTTGTCGAGCGGGAGGAAGGCGGGCGCGCTCCAGTACAATGCGGCGAAGCGCGACGCGGTGGCCAGCAGCGTGCGTGGGTCGGCGAGCGCCTCGCCATTGAGGGCCGTGAGGAGCGAGGCCAGCGACGCGGCGGCGTCGACGGGCAGGCCGTGCAGGACCAGCTCCAGGCCGAGCTGCTCGCCCGACAGGAGCGCCTGCCCGGTGAGGCCCACCCGCTGCAGCGCGCCCAGGATGGACAGGGAGGGCCGGCCGCGGGCGGCATCGAGCACGCGCCGGGCGATGGCCGTGCCGAGCATGCCCTCGCCCCCGGTGCGGGAGGCGTGCGGCGCGAAGACGAACCAGTTGGGACGCACGGCGCTGGTGCCGCCGGGCTCGAGCGCCGGGTCCAGCACGCCGCCTATTTCATAGGCGAGCTGGATGTAGCCCTCGGTGATGCGGCGGTTGTCCTCCAGCGGCGTGGCGGCCTGCTGCGCGCGGGCCGGCAGGGCCAGCAGCACGGAGGCCAGGAGCAGGGCGGACAGGGAGCGGGAAGGATGGAAGGAAGTCGAGCGCATGGGAGTCGGGGGAGGACTACACCGGGGAGTCCTGGGGAGGTAGTCATTGTCGGGAGCCTTCCCCAGCCGGCCGGCGCTCGGGTGGGGCGCATCTGTTCGGCGAGTGACCCTGCCCACTCCGGGTGGCTCCCGTTCCCCACGGCCCGTGTGTTGGCCGGACGCCATGCGGGCCCCGCTTCCGCGTGGCGTTGTTCGTCTCGCGACGTGACGGGTGTCGCCGCTGGGATGGAGGTCCTGGACACAAGTACAGGGGGGCGTTCGCGAGGCGCGAGGTCGCGGTATCAACTCCGTGGGGCTTCCCACACGCTGCCCACCTCGTCCGCCCCCTCCGGACGAGGCGAGCGCCTCGTTCGGTGTCCTCCCAGACCCTCACGAGGAAAACATGACCCCCACTTGTGTCGAACACGGGCATCGTCGCGGCGCCAGCCGGCGCGCGGGACTGTGCTTGTCGGTGTTGCTGGTGCTCGGGGCTGGCTGCGCCCCGAGAGAGGAGTCCCCTGCCTCGGCGCCGCCCGGAATGTCCGCGCGGACCGAGGACACGGCCCAGGCGCTGGAGACGGGCAACGGGCTGACGGTGAACGGGCTGTCGTTCAATGGCCTGTCCTTCAACGGCCTGTCCTTCAATGGGCTGTCGTTCAATGGCTTGTCGAGCAGCGCCTTCGCGTCCTGGTTCGCCCTGGACCCGGCGCTGGCCAACTCGGTGATGCGGTACGTGGTCCACTGCGCCGTTCCGGCCGGAGAGGCGCGGACGTACACGGATGCGCGGACGGGGACGCAATACACCTGGACGGGCGGGCTGGGGCTGGCGCCGGGCTGGGCCGGTGGTGCCTCGGCCACCCTGCGCGAGCAGCAGGTGGTGTCCGCGTGCCTGGCGGCGCACGCCAACAAGTACGGCCAGCACGTGCCCATCTCCGTGCTGGGCCGCGGGGCGGATGCGCACGTCATCCCCGTCACCGAGGATGAGCTGAAGACGTACAAATGGCGGGAGTCGTGCTTCTTCGGGAACCTCTTCAACGGCGAGGGCGCCTTCGTGGGTCGTGACAAGGGCCGGCTCAAGCCCCGCGAGAGCTCGTCGCGGGCGTGCTCGGTGGTGGCCAGCCGGGGTGACAAGCAGGACGAGGAGGCCAGCGAGTCCGAGGACGAGGACTCCATCGCGCAGGACCCGGCCGAGGACGTGGAGCTGAACCGCCGCCGCTGCACGCCGCTCGTCTACGTGGGCCGGTGCGCGCACCACTGCGAGCCGGATGCGTCGAAGACGTTCTACGCGTCGTGCACGTATCAGGGCGTGACGTACCAGCCCCTCACCACCCGCCTGGACAAGCGGAATCTCTACAAGTGCGGGGACGGCATCTGCCAGCCCACCGAGGCCTGTGGCGAGAAGAACGACTACCTCTCCTGCAAGGACGACTGCGGCACCTGCGGCTGAGTGCGCCTCATGCGCGGCGGCTCCAGGCCAGCTCCACGTCGAGCTGGCCCGGGGCGCTGCTCGCGCGTCAGCGGCAGGCGCCGCAGTCCAGTCCGCAGCTGTCGTAGCGGAAGGAGGTGCCGCACCGCTCGGTGGCCTGGCAGCGGGTGTCTCCGCACTTGTGGATGTCCGCGAGGCTCAGCCGCGTGGTGAGGGGGCGCGGCCAGGTGACGCCGTTGTGCGTGCACGAGGTGAAGAACTGCCCGGTGGGGTCGAGCTGGCACAGCGAGGCGCAGGAGCCCGCGTGGACCATGGGGGCGCAGGGCACCTTGGCTTCACTGCCCTCGTGGAGCAGGGCGCCACAGGCCCGGGAGGTGCTCTCGTTGGGCCCGAGCGGCTCGCGCTCCGCGCCCACGAAGACGCCCTGGCCGCTGAAGAGGTTGCCGAAGAAGCAGGCCTCCCGGCGCGAGTGCGAGGACAGCTCCTCCGCGGTGAAGGGGATGGCCGCGCCCGGTGCGTCCCGCCCCAGGATGGAGACGGACACGCTCTGCCCGAGCCGGTTGGTGTGCGCCGCGAGGCACGCGGACACCACCTGCTGCTCCAGTTCCGTGGCGGGGGTGCCCGAGGCCCACGATGGGGCCAGCCCCAGTCCGCCCGTCCACGTGTACTGCTGACCCGTGGACGGGGCCGTGTACGCGCGCGTCTCGCCCTCGGGCACGGCGCAGCGGACCACGTAGCGCATCACCAGGTCCGCCTGCGCGGGGTGCGACTGGAACCAGGTGTTGAACGCGCTCGTGGACAGGCCGTTGAAGGACAGGCCGTTGAAGGACAGCCCATTGAAGGACAACCCATTGAAGGACAGGCCATTGAAGGACAGCCCATTGCCGGACCTCAGCGTCTCGTCCTCCAGCGCCTCCTCGTGTCGCGCGGTCGGTGGGGGAAGCGGTGCTTCCTCCACCGGACCGCAGGCGGCGGTGAGGTGGGGCACGGCAAGGGCCATGAGCGCGGCGGCGATGGCCCGGCACTTCTTCTGGAACACTTTCGTTTTCATCGGCTCCTCGACATCGGGACGTCGGCGGGCGGCGCGCGTGGCACGCCCACCATGAAGGCCACGCGCGGAGCACGGGCACGATGTCGGTGGGCCTTCGAGGGGAAGTTGCATCCTCGTTGCGTCTGCGGAAGTGGACGCGGGTGTGGGTCTCATTGCCCCCGGACACCGGGGTCGTGGGAGTGATGGCTCGGGTGTGCGTGGGCGTCCCGCGGTGGGTGTCCAGGTGGCGTGGTGGCGCGTGACTCACGTGATGGAACGTGGGGGGAGTGCGCCTGCCCTCGTGGGGCAGATGTGGCGTGGCGTGGTGGACGCTGCCGCGCGCATCCGTCGTTTGCCGGATGCTGGCTTCGTCAACGCGGCACGCTCGGGCCCGACACGGATGGGCGGCGTGGGAGCGGCGTGGTGAGATCTCCATCAGTCACGGACACGCTGGCGCGGAGCCGCGGGAGGCGAAGCGCCGGGTGGCCGGCTTGGGGGCCCCGACTGGCCTGGCGGAGCGGGCGATGGGAGATGTCTCCAGAAAACGGCTTCCTCCCCCGGGGGGAACCCTCAGGGCCGTACCGGAACACCCGACGGCCTCCTCGGGGGAGACGCCACCGTCCGCGCCGATGAGCGGCGAGGTGGCGCTGGTCTTCACGGACGTGCAGGGCTCCACCCGGCTGTGGGAGCGGTGTGGCGCCAGCATGCGGACCGCGCTGGAGGTGCATGACCGCGTGCTGCGCTCGCTGCTGGCGGGCGGCGCCGGCTACGAGGTGAAGACGCAGGGCGACTCCTTCATGATTGCGTTTCCCACCGTGCTGGAGGCGCTGCGCTGGTGCCTGGACGCGCAGGAGGCGCTCCTGCGCGCGCCCTGGCCGGCGGAGGTGCTGGCGCAGCCGGAAGCGGCCGAGGAGCACGGCCCGCGCGGCCTGCTGCACCGCGGGCTGCGGGTGCGCATGGGCATCCACGTGGGCGAGTCCGGCTGCCGGGTGGACGCGCGCACGGGACGGGTGGACTACCTGGGCCGCATGGTGAACGTGGCGGCGCGGGTGACGTCGGCGGGCCATGGCGGGCAGGTGCTGGTGAGCGGTGGCGCCTGGGCGCAGGCCGCCCCGGCGGTGGAGTCGCTGGGCCGGCCCGCGGTGCGCCCCCTGGGGGCGTTCCGCCTGAGGGGCATCGACGACGCGGTGGCGCTGGTGGAGGTGCTGCCGGCGTCGCTGGCGGAGCGGCGCTTCGGCGCGCCGCGCGCGCCCCGGGACAGGCAGGGCAACGTGCCGGTGGCGCGCGAGGGGCTGGTGGGGCGGAGCGTGGAGCTGACCGCGCTGCGGCACTGGCTGGGGGAGGGCACCCGGCTCATCACCGTGCTGGGCCCCGGGGGCATGGGCAAGACGCGGCTGGCCACGCACTTCGGCGCGCTGGAGCTGGAGTCCGGCGCGTGGGAGGGCGGCGTCTGGCTGTGCGAGCTGGCGGAGGCGCAGACGGCGGACGCGCTCTGCCACGCGGTGGGACAGGCGCTGGGCGTGGCCCTGCGGCGCGACGGAGACCCCACCGAGCCGGTGGAGCGGCTGGGCCGCGCGCTGAGCGACTGCGGCGACGTGCTGGTCATCCTCGACAACCTGGAGCAGGCGGTGCGGCACGTGCCGGCCACGCTGGGCCGCTGGCTGGCGCTGGCCCCGCGCGCCCGCTTCATCACCACCTCGCGCGAGGCGCTGCGCCTGCCCGGCGAGCGGCTGCTGGATTTGACGCCGCTGGAGGTGCCGGAGGCGGGCGCGGCGCGGCTGGAGGAGATTGCCCGCGCGGACGCGGTGCGCCTGTTCGTGCAGCGGGCGCGCGAGGCGCGGCCCGACTTCGAGCTGACGGCGGAGGAGGCGCCCCGGGTGGCGGACATCGTGCGCCAGCTCGACGGCATCGCGCTGGCGCTGGAGCTGGCGGCGGCGCGGATGAACGTGTTGAGCGTCAGCCAGCTCCGGGAGCGGCTGCCGCGCCGGTTCGAGCTGCTCAAGGGCGGGCGGCGGGACGCCAGCGCGCGGCAGGCCACGCTGCGCGGCGCCATCGACTGGTCCTGGAACCTGCTGACGCCAGCGGAGCAGGCCGCGCTGGCGCAGTGCTCGGTGTTCCGCGGCGGCTTCACGCTGGAGGCGGCGGAGGCGGTGCTGGCCCTCCCGGAGGACGCGGCGGACCCGGTGGACGTGCTGGACGTGCTCCAGTCGCTGCGCTCGAAGTCGCTGCTGCACGTGCAGGAGGCGGAGGGGCCCGGCGGGGAGCCGCGCTTCGGGCAATACGAGAGCATCCGCCAGTACGCGGCCGGGAAGCTGCCGGAGGTGGGCGGCGCCAGCGCGGTGGAGGCACGTCACGCGGACTGGTACCTGGCGCTGGCGCGCGGCCTGCGAGGGCGGGTGCGCGGCGCGGGCGCGGCGGAGGCGCTGCGGCGGCTGGCGCTGGAGCGGGAGAACCTGCTGGCGGCGTGCGACAACGCGCTCGCGGTGCTGCCGCCGACGGGGGTCTCGGTGGAGCGCGCGCTGGAGGCGCTGGTGGCGCTGGAGCCGGAGGTCGTCACGCGCGGGCCGGTGAGCCTGCTGCTGGCGCGGCTGGACACGGCGATGGTGGCGGCTCGCACGGTGAAGGTGCTCCCACGGCTCCTGGCCGAGGCGCTGGCCGCGCGGGGCCGGGTGCTGCTGGAGTCGGGGAACGTGGAGGCGGCGCGCCGGGATTTGGAGGAGGCGCGCTCCGCGCTGCGCGTGCTGGAGGCGGTGACGGGGGAGAAGCGCGTGCTGGTGGACCTGTCCATCGTGGCTCGCCACGAGGGCGATATGGCGCGGGCCTCGGCGCTGATTCGCGAGGCGGGGCGGCTGTCCTCGGGAGAGGAGCGCTGGCTGGAGGCCTACGCGGTGGGCAACCTGGGGCTGGTGGAGCAGGCCCGGTGCGGCGCGGAGGCGGCCATTCCGCACCTGCGCGACGCGCAGGCCCTGTTCCGCGAGGTGGGGGACGTCACCTTCGAGGTGGGCTTCCTCACCAACTGCGCGGTGGCCATCGGCGAGGCGGGGCGCACGCGCGAGGCGCTGGCCTTGCTGGAAGAGGCGATGACCCGCGCGGCCAGCGTGGGAGACCGGGCGGGGCACGCGCTGGCGCGTCTCAACCTGGGCTGCTTCCTGCTGGAGGAGGGGCGGGCGCGGGAGGCGCGCGAGCACCTGCTGGCGGCGGGGCGCATGGGGCGGCAGCTGGGGCAGCGGCTGCTGGAGGGCACCGCGCTGGGCGAGCTGGGCCGCGCGGAGCTGGCGCTGGGGGCCATGGAGCAGGCATGGGCGCGGCTGTCGGAGGCGGTGTCCGGGCTGGGGCGGGTGTCTCGCATCCAGGCGCTGCGCTTCGCCGTGCACCGGGCGGCGGTGGAGGCCTTCCTGGGCGACCCGTCCGCGGCGGAGGCGAGCTTCGTGGTGCTGGAGGGCGCGCCCGAGCTGCGGGACGACCTGGTGCTGCGCGAGCTGGCGTCGCTGCTGCGCGCGGCGGTGGACGTGGCGGACGCCCGGGGGCTGCCCGCGGATGACCCGCGAGCCCGTCAGGCCCGGGAGTCGGCGCGCCGGCGGCTGGAGCGGGCACGCATGGCTCCGGTGGAGGCGGCCTCGTCCGACCTGCGCGGCGCGCTGCGCTTCCTGGAGAGCACCCTGGGCTCGGCCGCCGTGGGGGGCTGGGCGTCCTCCATGCCCACGCTCCAGTGACGGCACGCGAGGCGTGGTAAGCACGCGGCATGGCGAGATTCCGGGTTCGGTGGGGACGCATCGCGGGGTTGCTCGTGGCGGTGGGCCTCGTGGCGGGTGGGGTGAAGCTGCTGACGGCGGGGCTGCCACCCGCGCCCGCGCATTCCCGGGCCGCGCCCGATTTGACGGCGCTGCCCCTGGTGGAGGTGTGCTGGCTGGAGCTGTCCCGGAGCGACGTGTGGGGGCAGCTCGGCACGGCGGGCCTCACGCGCACGGACACGTGGAGGAACACGGCGTCCGCCCTGCTGGTGCGGCACCCGAAGGGGGATGTGCTCATCGACGCGGGCTACAGCCCTCACGTGCACGAGGAGGTGGCTCAGCGGCCGTGGCTCGCGCGGTTCTTCAACACGGTGGCCCTTCGAGGACTGCGCGACCGGGCCTCCGTGTCCGAGGCGCTCCAGAAGGTGGGCGCCTCGCCCGGCGGGCTGAAGTGGTTCATCCCCTCGCACGCGCACCTGGACCACCTGGGCGGCATGGTGGAGCTGCGGGAGGTGCCGGTGCTGCTGCCTTCGGAGGAGCAGGCGCTCATCCAGGCCTGGCGCGAGCGCGGGGAGGTCTTCCCGGAGCATGCCCTCGCGGTGGAGGGGCGGATGACGGCGATGGCGTTCCAGCCGAGGCCCTATGAGAACTTCGACGAGCACTTCGACGTCTTTGGGGACGGGGTGCTGGTGGTGACGCGGATTCCCGGCCACACGCCGGGCAGCATCGCCACGTTCGTGAACCTGTCCCCCACGCGCCGGCTGGTGCACGTGGGCGATACGGTGAACCTCGCCGAGTCCATCCAGCGGCGCGTGCCCAAGAGCACCCTGCTCCAGTTCTTCACCGACACCGACGCGGAGGCGGCGGGCCTCGCGGTGGCCCGGCTCGCCCAGCTCCACGACATGGAGCCCGCGCTGCACTTCCTGCCCGCGCATGACCGCGACGCGTGGGAGAGGTTCTTCGGTGGGGCCCAGACCTGCGTGAAGGCCCGGTAGCGCCCGCTACCGCCTGGAGCGGACCGCGGTCAGCAGGTCCATGTGGAGGTAGCGCGCCTTCGGCTGTCCCGGCTTGAAGACGAACACCAGCTCCTGCCCATCCTCCGTGCGGAAGCCGTCCTGTCGCACGCGCTGGAGCGGGCGGGCCGCGTCCGTGGTCAGCACCAGCCGCGTCCCATCCCACGACACCGCGAAGCGCGCGAGGTCCGCGTGGGTGTACGTGCCGGTGTAACGCTCGGCCTCGGCGGCGGTGAGCGGCGGGGCGTCCGGGGGCGGCTCGGGCTGCTCCGGCAGGCCGAAGACGGTCCGCGAGATGTGGGCCAGGGAGTCGCGCAGGGTGACGCCGTTCTTGTTGGTGAGCAGGATGATGGCGCCCTGCTGCTCCGGCAGGAATCGGATGTGCGAGCCATAGCCCCGGCGCACGCCGCCGTGCTCGAACACCTCCGTGCCGCCGATGCGCATCCGCACCAGCCCGAAGCCATAGCGCGCCTCCTCCGGACCGGCGCCGGGCAGGGGCACGTGGGCGGTGAAGAACTCGCGCACGACGGCCTCGGGCAGGACGCGGCGCTCGCCGTCCAGCCCGCCGCGCACGAGGATGGTGGTCAGGCGCGCCAGCTCGCGGGCGGAGGAGAACGCCGAGCCCGCCGGGTACATCGCGGTGTTCTCCGCCATGGGCCGCACCACCTTCAGCACCCCGCCGCTGTCCTCATGGCCCTGGGACACGTCGAAGGTCAGCGCCTCCAGCGGGCGCAGCGTGCCGCGCTCCAGGCCGAGTGGCTGGAACAGCTGCTCGCGCATCGTGTCCGCGTAGGGCCTGCCGTGGACGCGCTCCAGCACGAGCCCCGCGAGCCAGTACCCGGGGCCGCTATACGAGAAGACGTCGCCGGGCGGAGCGAAGAGGTAATCGCCCTTCCAGCCGCGCACCATGTCGGCCAGCGCGGAGTCGTCCTTCGACTGCACGGACGGCGACGCCTCGCGCATGCCCGCCGTGTGGGACAGGAGCTGGCGCAGCGTCACCTTGCCCAGCGCCGGGTGCAGGTCCTTCACGTACGTGCGCACCGGAACGTCCAGGCCGAGTCGCCCCTTCGAGGCCGCGTCGAGCGCCGCCAGCGCGGTGAGCATCTTGGTGGTGGAGCCCAGGCGGAACAGCGTGTCCGGCGTGACGGGGATGCGCTCCTCGCTGCTGCGCTGTCCGAAGGCGCGGAGGAAGACTGTCTCTCCGTTCCGCACCACCGCCACCGCCGCGCCCGGAGCGCCGGACTCGCGCAGCTCGTCCTGGACGGTCCGGAGGATGGCCGCCTCCTGCTCCGGGCTCAGGGGCGCCCGCGCCAGGGTGGGGCCGGCGCTCAGGGTGGTCAGCAGCAGCACGAGAACACCTGACGAGGCGGCGTGTCTCATCGGGTCCAACTCCTCGGGTGGGCGGGCATCCAGGCACACCGACAGCGGGAGCCCGCCCTGCATTCCCGAGCGAGCGTGCGCTCAGTCGCGGGTGACGCGGACGTTGGCCATCATGCCGCGGTCCTCATGCTCCACGATGTGGCAGTGGAGCATGACGTCGCCGGTGTGCTCGCGGAAGGGCACGGCGATGCGGACCGTCTCCCCGGCGCGCAGGTTGATGACGTCGCGCCAGGCGGGGAAGGGCGCGGGAACTCCGTCGCGCGTGAGCACCTGGAAGGGGAACACGTGCAGGTGGAAGGGGTGGTCCATGGGGGACGGGTTGCGCAGCTCCCACACCTCCAGCGTGTCCGCCTTCACGGTGAGGTCCGTGCGGTGGTGCTCGTAGGTCCGTCCATTCACCATGAAGCGGATGGGGTTCATCGCGCCGGTGAAGGTGAGCGTGCGGGTGGCGACGGCGCTCCGCTCGTCGAGCCGCTCCACGGGACGCAGGGTGGTGGGGAGGTCGGCGCGGGTGGGCGCGCCCTCCACCTGGAGCGTGAGCAGCGCGACGGGCTCCCGGGGCGAGGGGCCGGCGGGGGTGCGCGCATACGGCAGGCTCAGGAGCTGGAGCGTCCCGGCCTCCTCCGCCGTGACGAGCACGTCCGCGCGCTCGCCGGGGACGAGCAGCAGGGACTCCATGGCCACGGGCGCCTCCAGGAACGCGCCGTCCTGTCCGATGACATGCAGCGCCCGGCCGGGGAGGGCGAGCTGGTGGTAGCGCGCCGTGCTGGCGTTGATGAGCCGCAGCCGCACGAGGCCGGTGCGCACGGTGAGGGTGGGCCGCACCTGTCCGTTGACGAGCAGGAGCGAGCCCTCCTTGCCGCGGCCCCAGTCCATCTCCGTGTGGTCCGCCACCCGGCCATTGTCGATGGACAGGTCGGACAGCACGAGCACGTGCTCCCAGGCGGCGGCGAGCGGGCCCGAGCGCTCCAGCGGGCCGCGCACGAGCAGGGGACCCGAGAGCCCCTCGAAGAGCTGGCGCGTCACCGAGCCGTGCAGGTGCGGGTGATACCAGTAGGTTCCGGCGGAGCCCTCGGGGACGGTGAACTCGTAGGAGGTCTCCGCGCCGGGGGCGACGACGCGGTGCGGGTCATCCACGGCGGGCGGAATGGGCAGGCCATGGAGGTGGAGGTTGGTGGCATCGGGCAGGGCGTTGCGGAGGACGATGCGGACGCGCTCGCCCTCCTCCAGCAGGAGGAGGGGGCCGGGCAGGGTGCCGTTGTAGGTGAGGACGCGGGTCTCCTGGTCGCCCACGCTCAGCGTGGCGGGCCGGGCTTCCAGGGTGAAGAGGGTGACGCCGTCGGGCAGGCGCTCACGGGTGAGCAGGTGCGGGTACGAAGGCGGGAGGGATGCGGTCTCGGAGGTGCTCATTCGGTGCCTCGTGTGTCCTTCACGAGGGAAGACGCAAAAGGGCGGCGGGCCTTACACCTGTTCCCACCGCGTGTTCGCTCCGGACGCACCCGCGTGCCACCGTGACGCGGTTTCCGGGCGTGGGGATGGAATCCTCGGTGGTTGCGGGGCGCACGTGCGGTGAGGCGCCCTGGCATCCACGGTGCAATCGCGTGCTCCCAGCCCCCTTTCTGGAGAGACCCTCGCGATGCGACCCCGTTCGCAGTCCCCCCTTCGGCTGCTCCTGAAGTCCACCCTGGCGGCGGCGCTGGGCGTGGCCGTTGCCCATTGCAGCAAGTCCGACCCCGCGCCCGCTCCCACGCCGGACGCGGGCACTCGCACACAGGTCCGCTGCGACGGCCAGTTCAGTGACGGGACGCGCATCAGCGTCGCCAGTCCGACGCCGCTGGGAGACGTGCCGCTGCCGGACCAGACCTTCTGTGACTTCCACACCTTCGCGTGGAACCAGTTCCTCTACCTGACCCAGACGGTGGAGGACGGCAACGACCCCGTCCTTCCCACCAAGCCGCGCTTCCTGTCCTTCTCGCCCTGGTACAACCTGCTGAAGAAGGACGGCTCGAACCCGCCGACCGCCTTCCCGGGCGGCCACACGACGCTCGAGGTCTCCATGCTGGACCAGAAGCAGGCCGGCGCGGGGCAGGATGCGCTCATCGACGTCGCCGGGCAGATGGTGCTCTACGACATCCGCTTCAACCAGCCCATGTACGACGGCGTCGTCGACGCCGGCTACTACACGCAGGAGAAGTACGACGCCTTCTGCAACCCCCCGAAGGACAGCCCGCCCTTCACCGACTGCCAGAACCCGCAGCAGTTCTGGCTGCCATGGGGAGACGGCGGCACCGCCGACCTGAGCCTGGGCTCCATCGAAATCAAGAGCGCCTGGCGGCAGTTCCCCGCCAATGACTGTCCTTCCACGGTGATGTACTGCGCCGGCACCAACCTGGGCCTCGTGGGCCTGCACATCGCGCAGAAGACGCCGACCCACGGCGAGTGGGTCTGGGCGTCCTTCGAGCACGTCGCCAACACGCCGGACTGCGCGCCGGGCTCCAGCTCGCCCATCGCCGACGTGTCGCCGCTCGGCACGCCCTGGTCGTTCTTCAATCCCCAGACGGCGCCCCCGGGCGTGATGACGTCGAAGACGTGTGACGTCACCGCGGACGCCGGACAGTGCAACCTGGACCCGCATGTCGATGGCGGCACCGGCTTCCAGCAGGTCAACATCTGCCGGACCGACTCGCTGCCCACCGGAGGCGCCAACGACGCCAACTGCATCACCGTCAGCGCCACCGACGCGGGGCCCGAGGCGAACAGCGGCGGCAACGTCGCGTGCCTGAACGCCACGCTGCGGCCCCAGCTCTCCGGCGTCTGGAAGAACTACCAGCTCATCGGGACGCTGTGGACCAAGGGCACGCAGCCGCCCGACGAGGACTTCTGGATCGACATCTTCCAGCAGCCGAAGGACGGCGGGACGGAGAAGACGGCGGTGGGCTTCCCCAACCTCGCGAACACCACCATGGAGACGTATCTCCAGATGGGCTCCACGGCGTATGACCCCAACGGCGCGAACCTGTCGAACGCGAACAAGGCGGGCTGCTTCGGCTGCCACAACCCGGTGGCCCAGAACACGGACACGGACCTGAGCCACTTCCCGTCGAAGTTCGACGACCTCGAGAAGCCGCGGGTGCGCGCGAGGAAGTAGGGGCCTGGCTCCTCGGGAGCCGCACACAACCCGTGCACGCGGGGTTCGGACGGCGTATGCAGCGAAGCGTGAGCACCGCCGAACCCCGTGGCATCCTCTTCGACCTCGACGGCACGCTGGTGGATTCGCTGCCGGACATCATCGACAGCTTCCTCCATGGCTTCGCGCACCTGGGGCTCACGGCCCCTTCGCACGACGAGGTGCGCGCCCTCATCGGCCAGCCGCTGGAGGCGATGTACACCGTCTTCGCGCCCGAGCACGTGCCCACCCTGTGCAAGGTCTACCGCGAGCACTACCCGGCCAACTTCCATCGGCGCTCGCGGCCCTTCCGCGGGGTGCGGCGGACGCTGAGTGCCCTGCGCGAGCGCGGCTACCTCCTGGCCGTGGCCACCACCAAGCGCGGCGACATGGCGCGGCGCTTCGTGGAAGCGATGGGCCTGTCGGACGTGCTCCACCACGTGCAGGGCACGGACGGCTTCCCCCACAAGCCGGCGCCGGACGTGCTGTACCGCGCGCTCGACGCGCTGGGCACCAGCGGGCTGTGGATGGTGGGTGACACCACGCTCGACGTGAGGGCCGGCCAGGCCGCGGGCCTGCGCACCTACGCGGTGACGTGGGGCACCCACTCCCAGGCGGAGCTGGCCAGCGCCTCGCCGGACGAGCTCCAGCCGGACCTGGAGCGCCTGCTGGACCTGCTGCCGCCCCGCCGCTGAGCGAGAGCCTTCCGTGACAGAGTCGTGACGAAGTCGCGGACACAACGGAAGACCCAGGGAGAAGTCGCGAGCCGGCACGGCCGTGCGATGGTCCGCGGCGCTGGACGTGTCTGCACACCCACACCCTTTCCTGGAACTTCCGCATGAAGAACACCCTCTGTTCCCTGCTCACCCTCGCGCTCTTCTCGTGGGTCACCGCGTGCAAGGGAGGCGACTCGTCCGGCAAGGCCGGCGCGTCGGATGCGGGCGCGGAGACGGCCGCGGCGGCGGGCAGGACGCTCACCGTGAAGGGCAGCGACACCATGGTCCTCCTGGGCCAGCGGTGGGCCGAGACCTTCATGAAGAAGGACCCCTCCATGCGCATCCAGGTGACGGGCGGCGGCTCGGGCACGGGCATCGCGGCGCTGGTCAACGGCACCACGGACATCGCCATGTCCAGCCGCGCCATCAAGCCGGCCGAGGCCCAGCAGGTGCAGTCGCGCCACAAGGCCGAGGCCCAGGAGACGGCGGTGGCTCGCGACGGCGTCACCTTCTACGTGCACGAGTCCAACCCGGTGCGCGCGCTGTCGCTGGAGGATCTGCGGGCCATCTACCTGGGCGACGTGAAGAACTGGAAGCAGGTGGGCGGCGCGGACGCGCCCATCGTCGTGTACTCGCGTGAGAACTCGTCCGGGACGTACGTCTTCGTGAAGGAGGCGGTGCTGAAGGGCGAGGACTTCGCGCCGGAGGCGCTGACGCTGCCGGGCACGGCCGCCGTGGTCAACGCGGTGTCCAAGGAGAAGAACGGCATCGGCTTCGGCGGCGCGGCCTATGGCAAGGGCATCCGCGAGCTGGCGGTGAAGGTGGGCGCCGACGAGGTGGCGCCGAGCCAGGAAAACATCCAGAGCGGCCGGTACCCGCTCAGTCGCGACCTCTTCTTCTACACGCGCGGCGCGCCCTCGGGCGCCGCGAAGGCGTTCATGGACTTCGCGCTCTCCGCCGAGGGGCAGGGCATCGTCAGCCAGGTGGGCTACTTCCCGGTGAAGCCGAAGCAGCAGTAGCCGCTCAGTCCTCGGCCTGGACGTCCTGGGCGCTGACGCCCCACTCCTGGAGCACCTCGGCCTCTTCCTGGGCGCTGCGCGTCTTCTTGAAGCGGGCGCCGGGGACGCCCTTCACGCGGCGCTCGCAGGAGGCCCAGGTGGAGTGGCGCTTCACGGTGCGGCCTACCTCGCTGAGGTAGGAGTACGCCTTGGTCTTGCCCGCGCTCTTTCCGGGCTCCCGCTCGGGGACGGAGGTGTCGTCGGGGATGTCGTGCACGGCGATGCCGTAGCCCTGGAGCGGGCCGGTGTAGAGCGCGGGGCGCTTGCCCTTGGAGTAGGCCACGGCGATGGCGTCCACGCGCTCGTTGCCGGGCACGCCGACGTGGCCGCGCACGTACTTCCACTCGATGGCGGCGGCCTCGCCGGAGAAGGCCTGCCGGCGCTCGGCGAGGAGGGCCATCAGCCGCTTCCAGTAGGCGGCGTTGGCGACCTCGCCGCCCTCGGCCGTCTTCCAGCCGC
This sequence comes from Pyxidicoccus fallax, assembly GCF_012933655.1. Lineage (GTDB taxonomy): Bacteria > Myxococcota > Myxococcia > Myxococcales > Myxococcaceae > Myxococcus > Myxococcus fallax. The sequence continues at coordinate 15,302 of NZ_JABBJJ010000090.1, forward strand.
GCTTGCTCCACCCGAAGGCCCAGCGGGTGATGCCCTGAATCACGTAGGTGGAGTCGGTGAGGATGTGCAACGGCCCCGGCGTGCGCTCCAGGTGGCGCAGCGCCTTGCCCGCGGCGGTCAGCTCCATCCGGTTGTTGGTGGTCTCCGGCTCGTGGCCGCCCAGCTCCGTCACCTGACCGTCGGGCGTGACGATGATGACGCCCCAGCCTCCCGGGCCGGGGTTGCCGGAGCATGCACCGTCGGTGAACACCAGGGTGGCGCGACTGTCCATGGGCGCCACCCTATCGCACGGCGAGGCGGCCAATCTTCCCGACTTCCTCCGCGAACCACACCGCGCCGTCCGGCCCGAGCGCGAGGCCGTGCGGCTCCGCCTTGTCGGTGGGGATGGCGTATTCGGTGACGCGTCCGTCCGGCGTCATCCGGCCGATGTGGTTACTGCCCCACTGGGTGAACCAGAGGGCGCCGTCACCGCCGGTGATGATGGCGTGCGGTTTCGCGCCCTCGCGCGGGAGCGGGTGCTCGGTGATGTGGCCCTCCGTCGTGATGCGGCCGATGCGGTTGGCGAGGATTTCGACGAACCAGAGCGCGTCGTCCGGCCCGGCGGTGATGCCCACGGGGCCCGCGTTGGGCGTGGGCAGGGCGTACTCGGACACCTGACCGGCCGTCGTCATCCGGCCGATGCGGTTGCCCTTGTTCTGCGTGAACCAGAGGGCGCCGTCGGAGCCCACGGCGATGGCGGAGGGCATTGAGTCGGGGGAGGGGAGGGGGAACTCGGTGATGCGTCCGTCCAGGGTGATGCGTCCGAGCCGGTTCGCCATCAGCTCGGCGAACCAGAGCGCGCCATCGGGGCCCACGGTGAGGCCGAACGGTGACGCGTTGGGTGTGGGGACTGGGAACTCCGTGACCTTGCCATCCGTCGTCATGCGGCCGATGCGGTGGGCCTTGCTCTCGGTGAACCAGAGCGCGCCGTCGGGACCGGAGACGATGATGGCGGGCCCCGAGTCGGGCGTGGGCAGGGCGAAGGAGGAGACCTGTCCGTCGACCGAGACGCGGCCGATGCGGCCCGCGTGAATCTCGGTGAACCACAGGGCTCCGTCCGGGCCGGCGGTGATGCCATAGGGCCCGGAGGAGGTGGAGGCGAGGGGATGCTCGGTGAAGGTCATGTCTCGGTGGCTCCCGGTTGCTCGGGCTCCGTGTGCCGTGTCCGAGCGCGGAAGGGAAGGCGATTCGAGGGGCCTGTCCACTGGCGGGCCCGCGGGTCCGCTCACCGCAGCCGAGCGAGGTCCGCCGCGGTGTCCACGTCCTCACCGCCGCCTGGGAGTGGCACCTCGGCCACGCGCGAGGCGTCACGGGCGATGACGCGCCTCGCGCCCTGCTCGGGGCCGAGCGCTTCCAGCTCGGGGAACACGGCGCGGGAGAACAGCGCGGGAACGCCTTGGGTCCCCTCGTAGGTGGAGGCCACCACGGCGGCGCCGGTGCGTTGCCACGTCTCCACGAGCGCGCGCAGGTGGGCCGAGTCCACGCGGAGCTGGTCACACAGCATGACGAGCACGGCGTCCACCGTGGCGTCCTGGGTGAGGGCCCGTACTCCCGCGACGAGCGAGCCTCCAGGCCCTGCCGCCCAGTCCGCGTGCTCCACAGTGCGCACGGGCAGCCCCGTCAGTTCCGAGGTCACGGCCTCGCGGTGCGCGCCCAGCACGACCACGACGGGGCCACACTCCGCGGCGAGCGCGGACTCCGCGGCCCTGCGCACGAGCGAGCGCCCCTCGTGGAGCAGGAGCTGCTTCGGGCGGCCCAGCCGGGAGGAACCTCCAGCGGCGAGCAGCACCACACCTATTGCCATTCCGACCTCCCTGCGGGACGGGCTACCCACGGCCCCGTCAGATGCTTTCGCGGCGAAATGCCGCAGGCGCCACGCGGTGCATGGTGGAGGTGGCGCCCGGCTTCATACGGGAGCCGCACGCCACCGGGGCGCCTGCACCACGCGCTCCCGTACTGGGGACGCAATGCTCGATACATCGGGCGTCCCCCGGGTGAGGTACCCGGCGCGACAGGCTGCTTCCGCACAGTCTCAGGCCAGCTTGCGTGTCGGAGGTGGAGCCTCGGAGTGAATGGGCGCCCGCCGCTCGCGCAGCTTGCCTCCGTTCCGGTTCGCGACCACGGCCTGCAGTTCGGCGATGACGGACAGGGCAATCTCCTCCGCGCCCTCCGCGCCAACATCGAGGCCCATGGGGGCGTGCAGCTTCTCGAGCTGCGCGGGCGTGGGCGGGGACGCCATCTCCGCGAGCAGTCGTTCCGTGCGCGCGCGCGGGCCCAGGACTCCGAGGTAGCGCAGCGCCCTGGGAAGCAGCCGGGGCAGCAGCTCGCGGTCCTGTGGCAGGCTGTGCGTCATCAGCACCGCGAGCGTGCGCGGAGACAGGGGCACCGCGTCCACCGCGTCGCGAGCCTTCGCCGACACCACCGCGTGCGCTTGGGGGAAGCGCCGCCGCAGCGTCTCCGCGGGACGGTCCGCCACCACGGTGACATGCCAGCCCAGGCCAGCGGCCTGCGTCACCACGGGCGCCACGTCGAAGCCGCTGCCGAAGATGACGAGCGGGTGGGGGGGCTCCACCACTTCCACCAGCACGTCCGTGCCGCCGCACGGGCCGCTCCAGGTGCGGCCGGCCTCCAGCGCCTCGCGGGCTGCCTCGCGCACGGCGTCTCGGAGCGCTCCGGACAGGTCTCCCGCCTCCGTGCCGTCCTCGCCCACCAGCAGCCGCGAGCCCACGACGTTGGTGGGGCCGCGGTACACGGTGGCCACCACCGAGCGGCGTCCCGCGCGACGGGCCTCGGCGGCGAAGGCGAGCGCCTCCGCGGGGCCGGGCTCGAAGCGCTCCAGCAGCACGTCCACCACGCCGTTGCACCCGAGCGCGAAGGACAGGCCGCCCTCGTCCTCGGCGTTGTCGCCGGTGGAGTCGTAGCGCAGCAGGCGGGGGCCGGTGCTCGTCCAGAAGAAGGCCTTGCGGACGATGTCCGCCTCCAGGCACCCGCCGCTCACGCCGCCTGCCAGCCAGCCCTCCTCGCCCATCAACATGTGGGCGCCGGGCTTCCGGTACGACGAGCCGGACACGGCCACGACGGTGGCCAGCACCAGGGGGCCCCGGGCGTGCTGCCGGGCTCGGAGGATGGCGTCGAGGTCCTTCATGTCTCGTTCCCGTGCTGAAGAAGAGGGGGGCGGTACATCGAGGCGGACACAGTATCCGCGAAGCGCCCGCGTCTGCCCACTCACGCGGCGAGTCGTTGTCCACCTGACGGGCTTGCACGCCAGCACCTGCACCACCGCACCCCGGCCGGTGCTTCACCCATCAGCCTGCGACAGGGAGTCCTGCTGGCCCGCGAAGTGTCCCGCAATCTCCTTTGCTCCGAGACGACCCGAGGAGATGCTTCGCGCGCCATTGTCCGCTGTGGGGAGCGGGAGGAAGGGTCGATGGGATTTCAATCCCTCCGGTGCATCCACCAGAAGCCCGGCGCGAAGCAGCTCGAAGAGGGGGCGCGTCATCCGTCGCGAATCCGCGAGCAGGTCGCCGTGCGCTCCAATCAGCTCGTGCCACGGGCACACGTTCCGGCCCCGGCCGAGTGGAGCGCTCAGCACGCCGAGGCGTTGCATGAGGTGCAGCGCCGCCGCGCCGAGGCCGAGGCCCGGGTGCGCGAGTCGGGACAGGCGCGCGGGAACGTCCTTTCATTCTGGCGGCAGATGCCGACCATCCCGCCGGACTACTCGGAGCTGACCATCGAGCGGCCCTTCGATGGGCCCATTCCCCATGAGCCGCACGAGGGCGACGACGAGAAGGCCTTCCGCGCCGCCGTCGTGAAGGAGGTCCGGAAGGAGCGCCGCTGGGGCTTCTGGAAGCGCGTCCTCATCGCCGTGGCGTTGTTCCCCTGCGTCTTCGGCGGGGTCGGCGCCTTGACCACCGCGGTCCTTGGGCCCTTCTCGGTGCTGGCGGCGCTGGTCGCGTACGTGAGCTTCTTCAGGCTGTGCACGCTGTTCTGGAGCCGGGAGACCCGGCGCCTCGCCGAGCAGCGGATGAAGGAGCAGTGGCCGGCCTACTGGCGCGCGGCCTGCGCGGCCCACGAGGCGTACGTGTCGTGGCCGGAGGAGGAGCGCCAGCGCGTCGAGTGGACCCGAAAGGTCCTGGCGGGTGACGTCGACGCCGTGTGCGAGTCCGTGCGCCTCGAGCTGCAGGCGGTGGAAGTCCCCTTCGAGTCCCACGTCGCGTTGCACATCTCCGACGCGAAGCACGCGTACATCGCGGTGGACCTGCCGGAACTCGACGACGTCGTCCCCGAGCTGCGGCGGTGCGTGCTGTGGAACGGCGTCGTGGAGGAGACCCCGCTCACGAAGGTGGAGCGGAACCAGGACTACTTCCGGCTGGTGGCCGGGCTGGCGCTGCTGGTGGCGCGGACCGCCTTCACGGCCGGACCCACCCTGCGCCAGGTCGCCGTGGCCGGGTTCACCCAGCGGCGCCAGCGGGGTAGCGGCGCCGTCGAAGACGAGTTCGTATACGAGGCCGTCTTCAGCCGTGAGGACGCCGTTTCCTGGAACCCCGCGACGGTCGACTCCGTGCGCGTGCTCGATACGCCCACCAACCGCTTCGACCTGGGAGACGACAAGCAACTGCGGCGAATCCACCCGCCCACCTGGTGGTCCGTGTTCACGGAAGACTGATGGCGGAAGTGGGCGTCCCCAGGGAGGTGCCCACCCCCGAGCGAGTCAGTGCGCCCGCCGGCCACGCCGCGCGGCCAGGGCCGCGAGCAGCAGGAGCGCGAGCGGACCCGCGAAGCCGCCACCCGTCGCATCGCACCCACCTTCCTCCCCCGAGCCCGAAGGTGCCGCGTCCGGAGTCTCCGCGTCCGGAACCTCCGCGCCGGGAGCCAGCGGGTCACCATACGCGCCGATGTGGGCCGGGGCGGCCTGCGCCCGTCGCTCGCTGGTCGTGTGCTTCACGTACTGCCACGTCACCGGATGCGCTTCGGTGCCGGAGAGCGGCGCCGTCACCTTGCCCCGGAGCGCGGAGCCCGCCGTCAGGCGGAAGTCCTGTCCGGCGAGGTTGACGAAGCCCGGGTCGCCGCCGGTGACGTTGCCTCCCGTGTCCACCACGGAGCCGGTGACGGTACCGAAGCTGGACACGTACCCCGGCTTGTACCAGTTGAGCCCGTGGCGCAGCGTGCCCGCCTCGTCCGTGAGCGACAGCGTGTTGCCGGCCGCCGTCACCAGCACCACGTTGCCCTGCACGTGCGCCGTCTGCGCGTTCGTCGACAGGCGCAGCAGCGTGGTGCGGTCCGTGCGCGTGGACACCACGGTGTTGTGGAAGAAGTAGAGCGTGCCGCGGTAGGTGGCGGTGGTGCCGTTGTCGCCGCCGAAGTGAACCACCTGCCGGTTGCCCGCGCCCGCCGGCTCCAGCAGCACGTTGCCATGGACGAAGGTGCGCGCGTAGGACGCGTCCCCGCGCAGCGTGTCGCTCGAGGTCTCCACCAGGTCCAGCTGCCGGTTGCCGCCTTCAATCCAGTTGTACCGGATGACGGTGCCGGCGGAGCGGTCCTTCAGGTTGTTGCCCAGACAGCCCGCGCACAGCGGCCCGAAGCGGTTGTACTGGTAGGTGATGCCGAGCGCCTCGGTGTACGCGTTGTGTTCCAGGATGCTGTCGGGGTTGCCGTTGCCGTGGATGGAATTGCCCTCCACGGTGACGTCCGACGTCGCGTTGGCGATGAACAGGCCGTTGCCGCTGTCCTCCAGGACGCAGTTGCGCAGGGTGATGTGCTCACCCTTCTCGATGAAGATGGCGGCGGCATTCTTCGCGTACGTGGACGCGCCGTTGCGGCCGGTGAAGGCGCCACGCGCCCGGCGCAGGTGCAGGTTCTCCACCACGAGGTACGCGGGCGTCGTGTCCGCGGGCGTGTTGGAGCCGCCAATCTTGAGGATGCCGCGCTCCTCGCCCCAGTAGTTGAGCTGAGAGCGCGTGGTGGCGTTCTCCCCGACGATGACGGGCAGGTTGCCCGCGGCGTCCTTCACGCCCCGCACGGTGATGGGCGCGGTGGCGGTGCCCCTGCGGCCCAGCACCCACTTCTCCGCGTACGGCGTGGGGCGCGCGTGGATGAGCACGGTGTCGCCGGGGTTGAGCGACTCCCACGGCACCGCGCCGATGGTGGCGTAGGTCTGGCCAGGGCCCACCCGGTACTCGGCGGCCTGGGCGGCAAGCGAGGGGAGCAGCAGCAGGAGTGCGATGCGGGGCAGGGACATGGCTCCGAGTCTGGCGCCCCCGCGCGCGGCCCGTCCACATGCCCTCCAGGTCCTTCCCATCTCCCTGAAGTGAGCCGGGAAGATTGCAGGAAGAGCACGCGCTGATGTCACGTGAGGTCGCGCCATGTGGGGCTGGATGATTCGCCCGGGCTGGGGTGTAGTTCCCTTCCACATGCCCGTCTTGCGCTACGTCTTCACGCTGAATGCCGTGCGCGAGCTCGGCCGCATGGCCCCGGAGCTTGCCCGTGCGCGGGCGGAGGCCTCGCTGGACGAGTGCCTCCAGGGCATCCGTGAGGCCTGCACGCTGTCGCTCGGCATGGAGTTCGACACGCTGGTGCGCTTCGACGCACGCTCCGTGGTGCGCCTGTTCGCCCACGCGGAGCAGGCGCGGATCCTCGCCCGGCTGGTGGACGAGCGGGCGCGGGCCCTTGCGGAGCGCGGCGACTTCCATGCGGCGCTGGAGGACACCGTCTACGCGGGGCAGCTCGTGGCCTGCTCGCGCCAGCGCTTCGGTGTGCCGAAGGACGCGCGGGCCGCGGATGCGCTGGAGCGCGAGCTGCCCGAGCTGCCCGGGCTGCGCTGACTCACGAGGTGACGCGGGCCCGGGGGCGGCGGACACGCTCCACGCCGCACGCCACCGCATGGCGCGCGAGCGCCGCGTCCAGCGCGTCATCGTCCAGCTTCACGCCCTTCTCGCGCCACAGGTTGTCCACGTGCAGCGTGTCCTCGCGCACGCGCCCCTCCAGGCGGCCCACCAGCATCCCCCGGTGCAGCAGCGGGCACACGTACCAGCCCCACCGCCGCTGCGCGGGGGGCTTGTACACCTCCCACACGTAGTCGAAGCCGAACGCCCGCCGCACCAGCTCGCGGTCCCACAGCACCGGGTCCAGCGGCCCGAGGATGCGCATCCGCTCATCCGGCTCCGGGAACTCGCGCTCGCGGAAGCCTCGCGGGGCCAGGTAGCGCCGGGGCGAGCCCGGAATGGCCACCTCCTCCAGCACGCCTTCCTCCACGAGCGTGTCCGGCAGGCGCGAGGTGCGCACGTCGGTCAGCGTGGACCAGTGCGGCCCGCTGGCCCGGCTCAGCAGGCCCGCGGCCTCCACGCGCTCCACCAGGGCCCAGCGCTCGAAGGACTGCGTCACCGGCGCGTCCGCGTGCCGGGGCAGGGCGCGGCGTGGCACGTCGTACACCTTGCCGCCCGGAGCGCGCCCGCACACCACCACCTGGCTGCGCATCCACAGCACCTCCAGGGCCATGGCGGTGGCGCGTCCGGTGCCCTTCCAGCCGCTCCAGTCCAGCGGCACCACCGCCCCGTGGTCGGTCAGCGTCTTCGACGTCGCCGGGCCCAGCGCCTCGACCTCCTCCAGCACCTTGTGCAGCACCGCCTCGGGCAGGCGCTCCAGCCGCGACTGCAGCCGCCACATGGGCGCCTGGAGCGCGCGCTCGCGGTAGTGGGGGAAGGCGCTGGCGGGCAGCAGGCAGCGCTCCTTCGCGAAGTGCTCGAAGGCATGGCCCGGCATCAGGTGGCGGTACACGTCGCCCCGCGCGAGGCCGTCCACGCGCGCCAGGGCCACCAGGTCCGCGTTGGTGCCGATGACGTCCAGCGGGTCCAGCTGGATGCACCGCAGCCCCTTCAGCAGCGCGCGCACGCCCCGGCAGCCCGGAGGGAACACGGGCCGGGCCAGCGCGTGGTGGCCCACGAGGTAGCGCCGCGCTTCGTCCGCGGGCAGCGTCACGGCGGGAGGAGGAGAGGACGGAGGCACGCGGCGGGACGTTAACAGGACGTCCGCCACGAGCCCCCTCCTTCCTGCTCCGGTGCGCGCCTACTCGCGCAGGGAGACGGGCTCCTCGCCGCGCCGGGCCGCTTCTTCATCCTCCTCGCGGGACTCGGGCTCCGGCTCCAGCCGGGCCTGGCGCTCGCTGGCCTCCCACGACTCGTCGGCGTCGCGGGCGTGCACGCGGGCGGCGGCTTCGTCGTCCTGCGAGCCCGTCCACGTGGTGTGCCCTCCGGCGTAGCCCTCCAGCGGACGGGGCCCGCGGCGTGCCTCCACCTCCAGGTCCTTCTGCTCCTGCTCGCGCAGCCGCTCCCGCTCCTGCTCACGCTCGCGCTGGTGCTGCCTCTCGACGGGGTTGTCCGCCATGTGCCGTCACCTCCTGCCCCAAGGTGCGGTCCGCCCCGGAAGCGCGGCAGCGGGGGAGCGAGCGCTCGTGCTCGGACGCACGCCCCGCGGGCACCCGGGCACGCGGGGCGGCACCCGGTGCTTAGAGTGCGCCCATGGTCCTCATCCAGTTCCTCCTGCCGCTGCGGGACAACGCGGGCCAGCCCTTTCCCCGGGCGGACTTCGAGCGCGTGCGCACCGAGCTGACGGAGCGCTTCGGTGGCGTCACCGCCTTCCTCCAGTCCCCGGCCGCGGGCGCGTGGAAGGAGGATGGCGGTGGGTCCACGGTGCGCGACGAGGTGGTGCTCTTCGAGCTGATGACGGACGCGCTGGACCGCGCGTGGTGGGGGCACTACCGCCGGGAGTTGGAGCGCCGCTTCCGGCAGAAGGCCCTGGTGGTCAGGGCCCTCGCCGTGGAGTCGCTCTGACGCGAGCGCCGCCGGGCTACTTCGCCGAGCGGCGCGAGTCCTCGTCAGCCAGGCCGGCCAGGGCGCCCAGCGCGCGCTGGAACTCCTCCAGGGACAGCTTCCCCTCCGCGAACCGGGAGCCCAGGTTCAACAGCGGCTGGGCCTCGGCCACGGCCAGCCATGCCTGCTGCGCGCGCGCCTCGTCCTCGGTGCGGGGCGCCGGGGTCTGTCGCGCCAACTCCTCCAGCCGGGCGCTCGCGAGGCGCGCCAGCTCCTCCAGCCGCCCCAGCGCCGCCGGCTCCAGGCGGCCGGGCTTGACGTCGATGACGCAGAAGGAGCCCACCGTCTGGCCGGCCACGCGCAGCGGGAAGCCCACGTAGGCGCGGATGCCGTAGCGCGCCACCAGGTCCGAGGGCAGCGCCGGGTCGCTCGCGGCGTCCTCCACCTGCAGCGGGCGCTCTCCGGCCACCACGAACTGGCAGAGGGACGTGCACCGGTCCGTGGCGCGCGAGGCGTCCAGCTCCGGGGGCAGGCCCACCTGCGCGCGGAAGAACTGGATGCGGCTCACCACCAGGCTCACCAGGGCGATGGGGAAGCCCGTCACCGCGCTCGCCTCGCCCACCAGCCGCTGCAGCTCGGCGTCCGGCGTGGTGTCGAGCAGCGACGCGTCGAAGGCCTGGAGCCGCACGGGTGTATCCAGCGCCGTCAGGTCGGATGGGATGCGCGTGCTCATCGCCGGCCCTCCTCGAAGCGGGAGCGGTGCGGGGCCGCTCCGGTTCCGGCGGCCTTGGAGTAACGCGTGCAGAGCGGGAAGACCACCTTCTCCTCGGTGTCGAGCAGCGAGCGCAGCGCGCCCACCACCGTGCGCAGCCGCTCCCGCAGGCGCTCCGGGTGCGGGTCCGGCGCGTCCAGGAAGCCCATCACCGCCCCGGACACCACGCTCAGGTTGGTGCGGAAGATGCCCAGGAGCGACAGCTCCGTGGGCGTGCCGGAGGTCTGGATGGCCTCCACCGCCTGCACATAGAGGGACTGCTTGGCCTGCAGGTGAGGCCGCAGCTGCTCACGAAGCTGGGCCAGCAGCGGTGACAGCTCCAGCGCCGGAGCCGACTCGCACTGGCCCAGCAGCGCGCGCAGCCGGCCATGCTCCTCCTTGAGGGCGTCGACACGACCGAGCATGGGGACGGGGTACTCCAATTCGAGGTGAGGGGATGCGAAGTGTCGCACCCTCCGATGCGCGCTGTCGCCAGTCGAGCGGACGGCGGCGCGTCCCTCAGCCCGGCCGCACGCGCAGCACGACCTTGCCCGTGGCGCGCCGTGCTTCCAGCTCACGCAACGCCTGGGCGCCCTGCTCCAGCGGGAAGACGCTGCCCACCACCGGGTCGAGGATGCCCTTGTCCGCCATGGCCTCCAGGTCCTTGGCGATGGTCGGCGTCACCGCCGGGTCATGCAGGAGGAAGGCGCCCCACGCCACGCCCACCACGTCGATGTTGCGCAGGAGCAGCCGGTTCACCTGCACCTCGGGGATGCGGCCTCCCGCGAAGCCCACCACCAGCAGCCGCCCTTCCGGCGCCATGCACTTGAGGCTCTTGTCGAAGATGTCGCCGCCCACCGGGTCCAGCACCACGTTGGCGCCCAGGCCGCCGGTCTTCTCGCGCACCTGCGACACCCAGTCGCCCGTGGACAGCACCACCTCGTGCGCGCCGGCCTTGCGAGCCACCTCCGCCTTGCGCTCGTCGCTCACCACGGCGATGACGCGCGCGTCCGCGCCGCGCGCCACCTGCACCGCCGCCGTGCCCACGCCTCCCGCCGCGCCGTGCACCACCACCGTCTCGCCCGCCTTCACGCGCCCGCGCCGGTGCAGCGAGAAGTGCGCCGTGTGGTAGTTCATCACCACGCCCGCGGCCGCCTCGTAGCTCCAGCGCTCCGGGATGCGGAACACCATCTCCGGTTGGATGGCCGCCACCTCGGCGAAGCCGCCCAGCCCGAAGCTGAACCCCATCACCCGGTCACCCGGCTTCACCGCCGCTCCGGCCGGCGCGCTGCGCACCGTGCCCGCTACTTCCACTCCCGGCACGAAGGGCAGCGCGGGCTTCATCTGGTACAGCCCCTTCGAGAGCAGTAGGTCGGGAAAGCTCACCCCCGCAGTGACCACGTCGATGAGCACCAGGTCACCCGCCTCGGGCTCGGGGATGTCCACCAGCTGCAGTCCATCCGGCCCGTCCAGTCGCTGTACTTGCAGTGCGCGCATGTATGTCTACCTCCAGGGTGGGCCTAGCCTAACGGCCCCGCCGCCACCGCGCGGCAGGATTCACGAAATCCCCCGTCAGGCTTCCCCGCCCGGGCGCGTCCTTCTCCTCGCAGGCAACGTCGACGGCGGCTCACCCGCCCGACACCGCGCCACCCCTTTTGAAGCGCCCGGCCGGCGAGGCCCCACACGCCGATTTGTTGGTTCGAATCCAACTTCCGCCACTCACGGCGGAATAGCCAAACGGTAAAGGCACTCGACTCATTCTCGAGCATCACTCGATGGCTTCGCCTCTCGGGCGCTTCAATTCCTCTCAACCCGCTCGGGTGTCTTCGAGCGGCGGTCTTCACAGGTGTCCCGAGGCGCCGGTTCGATTCCGGCTCCCCCGATGAACGTCGGGGGATGGCTCAGTGGAAGAGCGCGGGTCGTAATTTTGGCGTCCGTCCGCAGAGGCCCTACACGCCCTGGGTGCCCGAGGTCGCCGGTTCGAATCCGGCTCTCCCGAATGCCGTCGGGAGATAGCTCAGTCCGGTAGAGCGCGAGCCTTGTCTTCGGATGGCTTCTCCACTCGGACGCCAATCATTCCTCGCCGCACCCGGTCCGGGGCCGCGCGATGGGGTTGCCGCCACCCGGCGACACACCCCTCGCCGCGGCCCGGCCGTGTTTCTTCCGACCCACGGTCGCGCGCGCGGACCCCGTCGGACAGCCTCCGGTCACAATGCGCCTGGCGCGGACCTCTTCTCCGGGGCCTCGTGCGCGCGGACCCCGCGACTGTCCAGTCGAGCACAATGGGGCGTTTTCCCCGGCTTCGCGCGCGCGGACCCCGCCAAGTAACATTTGGCCACGCGCATGCGGGAAAACCCGCAGTGGCTGATGTAACCCATCACGTTTGATGGCCCCTTCAGGAGACCCATGAAAATGCGTGTAAACCCACGGAACTTTTGGGGTTTCACAGTGCAACTTGGAATCTAAGAATTAGCGATAAACTGAAATAATCGCGCAACCTTGAAAAGCCCGTAACGACTGTGCCACCATGCTTCCTAATCTTTCCGCTTAGGAGGATTACATGGTGCAGAGCAAGCGAGTGCGCGGAGCATTCGGAATCGCGGCGCTGTCTGTCGTTGTCGGCTGCAATGAGTCCACCCCTACCCCCGAGGCCAACAAGACCGGTGAGGCCGCGAAGACCGCGGCGGCGCTGGATGGCCAGAACATCGTCTCGAAGGACTCGGCCGGTGTGGCCACGTTCGTGACGGGCAACCTGGGCGCGGCGCCGGAGTTCCCGGCGGCGGGCGCCAACTCCCTGGCGGCGTCGGCCCTGGCCCCCGTCGTGGAGGCCCTGGCCCCGACGTTCCACCTGGCCCCGGCCAACCTCGTCTTCAAGAAGGGCTACACCGACAAGCAGGGCGACAGCCACTTCCGCTACGCCGTGCGTCACAACAACATCCCCGTGTTCGGCGGTGAGTTCCGCCTGCACGTTCGCGCCGGGCAGATCATCGCGGCGAACACCAACGTCCGCAGCGACCTGAAGGCCGACGAGAAGGCCTCCATCGCCGGCGACACGGCGGTGGCCTCGGTGGCCTCGGACCGTGGCGCGCTGCCCGGCTTCGTCACCAGCCCGGAGACCGAGCTGGTCTACTGGCGTGACGGCGACGAGCTGCGCCTGATGTACAAGGTCATCCAGACCGGCGAGAAGGCGGACGGTACCCCCGTGCGCGACATCGTCCTGGTCGACGCGCGCAACGGCGACGTGCAGCTGCGCATCCCGACCATCCATGAGGCGATCAACCGCCGCATGCATGACGGTAAGAACCTGAGCACCCTGCCGGGCCCCATCGTCCGCACCGAGGGCCAGGACCCCGTGGCCGACCCCGTGGTCAACACCAACTACGACCACCTGGGCACCGTCTACAACTGCTACAGCAACCTGTTCGGCCGCGACTCCATCGACAACGCGGGCGCGATGCTCATCAGCACCGTGCACCACCGCGTCAACTACGTGAACGCGTTCTGGGACGGCACCCAGATGGTGTACGGCGACGGCGACAACGTCACCGCCACCAACCTGGCCAACTCGCTGGACGTGACGGCGCACGAGCTGACCCACGCCGTGACGGACTACGAGTCGGAGCTCATCTACTCGGGTGAGTCCGGCGGCATGAACGAGTCCATGTCGGACATCTTCGGCGCGGTCTGCGAGTGGTACGGCGACGGCGCGGGTGATGTGACGGCCCGTCACTGGCTGATCGGCGACGACGTGTGGACGCCGAGCATCCCGAACGACGCGCTCCGCTACATGAACGACCCGGTGCTGGACGGTGACTCGCTCGACTACTTCCCGGACTACTACTCCGGCGTGGACGTGCACTACAGCTCCGGCATCCCCAACCTGGCGTTCTACCTGCTGTCGCAGGGTGGCACGCACCCGCGCGGCAAGACGACGCAGGTCGTCGCGGGCATCGGCATCGAGAAGGCCGCGCGCATCTGGTACAAGGCCAACGCCGACCTCCTCCTGCCGTCCTCCACCTTCGATCAGTCGAAGGTCGCCACCGAGCAGGCGGCGGCGCAGCTGGGCTACGACGCGGCGACCATCGCCTCGGTGAGCAACGCCTGGAAGGCCGTGGGCGTGGGCGTGCCGGTGCCTCCTCCGGTCTCCACCCCCATCGAGAAGGACGTGCCGGCCACCAACCTGTCCGGTGCTCGCGGCGCGAAGCAGTACTTCTCGGTGACCGTCCCCGAGGGTGCGTACGACCTGGCCTTCACTCTGTCCGGTGGCACGGGTGACGCGGACATGTACGTTCGCTTCAACAACGCGCCCACCACGACCACCTACGACTGCCGTCCGTACCGCTCGGGCAACAACGAGGCCTGCACCTTCGCGGCCCCGAGCCACGGCACCTGGTACGTGATGCTGAACGGCTACACCGCCTACGAGGGCGTGTCGCTGACCGTGACCTGGAAGGGCGGCTACATCCCGCTGGCGACCGGCGTGCCCTACAAGTTCTTCGACGGCGCGGCGGGCTCCTCCACCGTGTTCACCATCGAGGTTCCGGAGCGTCGTCCTGGCAGCGGCACCAACAGCCTGGCCATCCAGACGGGCCAGGGCTACGGCAACCCCGACCTGTACGTGAAGCGCGGCAGCGCCCCGACGAAGTTCGACTACGACTGCCGCAGCGTGAAGGAGCACATGTCCGAGGTGTGCAACCTGAACAACGTGCCGGCCGGCAAGTACTACATCGAGGTCTACGGCGCGAAGGGCGGCTACACCGAGCTCGCCATCATCGCCTCGTACAAGTAGTCCCTTGATGTGACGGCGCGGCCTTGAAGGTCGCGCCGATGGAGCCCCGGGCCGCCCGCAGCTGGCGCCCGGGGCTTCGTCTTTCCGGCGGGTGGCAGGGGTGCCCGGAGCTTCGAGCTTCCGGAGGTCGCGGCGTCAGGAGACCGCGGCCCCAGGCGCGGGAGCGGGCCGGCGGCGCAGGGGCAGGGGCCCGTACGTGAGCGAGCGCCACAGCCACTCCACGGGGCCGAAGTGGAAGCGCGCCAGCCACAGGTGGCTGAGCGCCACCTGCGCCGCGAAGACGGCCAGCGCGAGCCCGATGAGGCGCGAGGTCGGCAGCCGGCCCATGAGCCCGAGCCCATAGCCATTGAAGAGCAACAGGCTGACGACGGTCTGCGTGAGGTAGGTCGTCAGGGCCATGCGGCCCACGGGCGCGAGCACGGCCAGCCGCCGCCGCCATGCCGGGCGCTGGAAGAGCAGCGCGAGCCCGGTCACGTACGTCGCGGCGAGCCCGACGAAGCCCACCTCGTGCAGCCACGCCATGGTGAACATCCACGGAGCCGTCACCGGGTCCACGAGCCCGCGCGCGCGGAGGTCGAGGATGAGGGTGACGGCGCCAGTGCCGAGCGCACCCAGCACCCCTCCGCCGCCGAGCAGCTTCAGGAGCCAGGAGCGGCGGCGCGGCACGTCGTGCAGCAGCCGGTGCCGGCCGGCAAGCATGCCCAGGAGGAACTTGCCCAGGATGACGGCCGCATTCACCGCGGCGATGGGCTTCCAGGCGGTGAGCACGGCGTAGCGCGCGCTCGCGAGCTGGGCGTGGAGGAAGGTGCCGCTGGTGAGGGCGGCGAAGGTCTGCTCGCGCAGCTCCGCGTCGCTGGCCCGCGTGGCGCGGGACAGGGCGGCCGCGGCCTCGGGGCCCAGCGCCAGCAGGGGGCCCAGGCGCGTGAAGGCGGGGATGAGCAGCGGCACGGCGATGAGCAGCCCCGCGCACCACGCCAGCACCGCGCGGTCCGAGTGGCGGCGGAAGGCAAGCAGGCAGAAGCCGAGCACCGCGTACAGGTGCAGGATGTCGCCGTGCCAGAAGCACAGCAGGTGCGCGAGGCCGAACAGCAGCAGCACCGCCAGGCGGCGTGAGTACAGCGGGACGATGGGCGCGCCGCGCTCCTCCGTGCGCGACAGCTGGATGGAGAAGCCGAGGCCGAAGAGGAAGGTGAGCAGGGTGAGGAACTTCCCGTTCACCAGCACGCCGAAGAGCGTGTCGAGCGCGGACTCCAGCGGCGCGTTCGCGGCGTTGCCCTGGGAGGGAAGGAAGAGCTGCCCGCTGAACTGGGTGACGGTGTTGGAGACGAAGACCCCGCAGAGCGCGAAGCCACGCAGCACGTCCAGCAGGACGATGCGCTCGGCGGCATCCACCGGGCGGGGCGCACCGGCATCCGGCGCGGGAGGCGGCGTGTCGGCCATGCGCCCAGCAGAAGCAAGGCCCTCCTCCACCGTCAACCGGAGCGGGCCCGCACGGCCACGCTGCTCCGCGTCATGCGGGGCGCGTCAGAGGGGCCGCACGGCGGGCCCGGGGAGGATTTCGCGCAGGCCGCGCTCCAGGCTCATGCCCCGGTGCTTCCACTGCATGGGGTAGCCGAGCGACACCTCCTCGAAGCGCACGCCGTCGCGCCAGAGGGTGGCCGGCATGTGGAGGTGCCCGGAGACGACCACCTCCGCGCGGAAGCGCAGGTGCCAGTCCTCGGTGCGCTTCGTCCCGCACCAGATGGAGAAGCGGGGGATGCGCGGCAGGCGCACGTGCTCGTAACGCAGCGGGTAGTGGTTGATGAGGATGGTGGAGCAGTCGGGCGGCAGCGCCTGCAGACGCGCCAGCGTGGACTCCACGCGCGCGGCGCACCACGCGGAGCGGCTCAGGTACGGCTCGGGGTGCAGGAGCACCTCGTCCGTGCACAGGAGGTCCTCCTCCCACGCCCACTCCAGCGCCTTGTTCTCCGGAACGTGGTCCGGGCGGAACGAGTAGTCGTAGCCCAGGAACATGGGGACGAGGATGCGCGGCGGCCCCTCGCCGGGCCAGCGCGGGTAGGGGTCCTCCGGCGTGAGCGCGCCGTAGCTCCGGCACAGGGACACCAGCCGCTGGTAGCGCGCCTCGCCGCGCAGGGGCGGCTGCTCCGAGGGCATCGTCCACAGCTCGTGGTTGCCCGGCACCCAGATGACCTGCCGGAAGCGCTCGGTCAGGGTGCGCAGCATCAGCTCCATCTCCGCCAGCGTCTCCCCCACGTCGCCGGCGACGATGAGCCAGTCGTCCGGGTGGGCCGGGAGCGCTTGGAGCGCCTGGCGGTTGTCGGTATGGCGCAGGTGCAAATCACTGATGGCGTAGAGCTTCATGGCGCGAGGCCCGGCACCTTAGCGCGCAAGAGGGCCGACGTCGTCCCCGGCTTCGCCAGAGAGGCCCGGCTCCACCGCGAGCACCTCCGGGGTTCGCTGGCCGTGCTGAAGGTGTCGCGTGAGTCGAGTCGCGCCGCCGGACCTGGAGAATCCTCCGCGGCCGGACCGACGTGTCAGGCCGGACTGAACGTCAGTCCGGCCACCAGCGCGCGCAGGAGCGCATGCACCTCCGCGGGGGGCGCGGCGCGGTCCATCCAGGTGATGCCACGCGCGCGTGACGTGACGGGCGGGTTCGCCGCATGGAGCGCGCAGGCGGTGCGCGGGTAGCGCTCGCGCACCTGCTCCAGCAGACCCAACCCGTCACCATCTGGCAGCAGGTCTCCACTCACCACCACCGCGGGTGCCTCCTCCCGCACGAGGGCGAGCGCCTCCGCCGCGCCTCGCGCGAAGCGCTTGCAGCCCGGCAGGTCCTTCACCAGTCGCCGCAGCGCCGCGAGAGAGCGAGGGTCTTCGTCCACGAACAGGAAGGTCAGCATTTTCTTCGCGCCCATCACTGCGATGAGAACCCGTGCGGTTGGCGTGATGCACGAGGTCACTTGCCTTCAAGACTACCCAGGAAGTTCTTGGATGCCAACCTCTCAAGTCATATCGACATAGGCGGACCCGGTAGGTTAACGACCATGGAAAAGACCCTCGCATCCCGGCTCGGAGGAGCGGCGCGCCTCGCACGGACCCGCCTGAACCTGACGCAGGCAGACGTCGCGGAGCGCATCGGCATCGCGAGCGAAGTCTACGGGCGGCTGGAGCGCGGCCACATGCTGCCGAGCATCCAGACGTTCCGCAGGCTGTGCGTGGTGCT
The DNA here is from genome assembly GCF_012933655.1 of Pyxidicoccus fallax. Lineage (GTDB taxonomy): Bacteria > Myxococcota > Myxococcia > Myxococcales > Myxococcaceae > Myxococcus > Myxococcus fallax. Next base: position 32,905 of record NZ_JABBJJ010000090.1, read on the forward strand.
CTCCATCTCCGCCGATGAAGCGCTGGGCCTGAAGCCGTCCCAGGAAGTGAAGTGGGCCGCGGAACCGCCGAGCGACTACGGCGAGTCCGCCGAGCTGCGCCGCCTCATGCGCCGCGCCCGCCAACTGGACCGCAGCTCCATCCGCATCCTCAGCGTGCTCGCCGCGCAGTTCAAACCGAAGGGAAGCTGAAGTCCTCCGCGTCACGCCGTTCATCTCCGGGGCCCCTCCACCATCCGCGCGAGCCGCTCGCGCAGCCTGCGCACCGAGGGAAAGCCGTTGAAGAGCACCACCTGCGGGTGGGCCTCCAGCGCCTCGCGCTCTCCGGCTTCCTTCGCCAGCGCCCGGTCCACTCCCAACAGCAGCCCGCCGTCCGGCCGCGAGCGCAGCTCCTCCAGCCTGCGCGCCAGGGGCGCCGCGTGCCATGCGTGGAACAGCTCCAGCGCCACCTCGCGCCGCGACTCGCGGTGGCGGAAGGTCAGGTCCGGCACGCACAGCCCGGCGGCGCCCATGTGGCGTGGCAGCGGCGTCAGATCCAACTCCCACGCGTCATCCACGAAGCCCTCCGCCAGCGAGGCGACTTCCTCCGGCACGTGGCCCAGCGCGGCGGGCAGCGGCGACACCAGCGGGTCCTTGTCGCTGAGCGCCAGCGTGACGTGCCTGCCGCGCGCCGCCTCCACCGTGGCCGTCAGCTCCCAGCGCCCCAGCACCGGCACCACCGACAGGAACGAGGCGAGCTGCAGGCCGTACTTCTTCTGCAGGGCGAGCATGGCGCCCGGGCCCTCGACCTCCAGCGTCCAGTCCTCGCCGACGTGCCGCACCTCCGCCACCAGCCGGCAGAACTTCAGCCAGCGCAGCACCTTGCGCACGCGCAGCAGCTCCGGCGCGAGCGCTCGCAGCGTGAGGCGCCGCGCCGTCAGGAGCGGGCCCTGCGCCAGCGCGAGGTTGTAGCGGTCCACCAGCCACTGCGCGGTGACGGGCTCGCCGTCCCAGCCCACCAGCCGGCGGTTGCCCGGGAGGTCCGCGTAGAGCGCCTCGCGCGCCTCGGGCAGGGGCACCGGCAGCGCCTGGGCCAGCCGCGCTTCGTAGGCCTCCACCGTCGCGTCCGGCGGCAGCGAGCGCAGCTCCCGTGCGGCCAGCTTCAGCCGCTCCCAGCGCGCCTCGCCCACGCCCGGGGAGGGCTCGTCGAAGAGGAGGCGGTCCACGAGCAGCTTCACCAGCCCGCGCGCCACCTTCGGCCGGCTGAAGGCGCCGGCCCTCAGTCCGAGGGATTCCTCGAGGTCGTCGAGCCGCGCGCCGCGTGACGCCTCCACCTCGGCGAGCAGTTCCTGCGCCAGCGTCAGCAGCGCCTCGTCGTTGCGCTTCACGAAGACGGGGCGCAGGACTCCCTCACGCACCCGCCAGGCGAGCAGATCGCGCGTCAGCACCTCAGGCTTCCTCCTGATAGGCGCCGTGCTGCCTCCGCCGCTCGCTGATGCCGCTCTCCGCCGTCTGTGCCGAGCACACCTCGTACAGCAGGGCCCGCTTCCCCGGGCGCTTGCGCAGGATGCGCCCCAGCCGCTGCACGTGCTCGCGCACGCTGCCGCTGCCGCTGAGCACCACGCCCACGCGCGCGTCCGGCACGTCCACGCCCTCGTTGAGCACGCGCGAGGTGAGGAGCACCGGCAGCTCGCCGCTCGCGAACGCCTCCAGCAGCGCCTTGCGCTCCGGCACCGGCGTGTGGTGCGTCAGCGCGGGCAGCAGGAGGCGCCGCGCCAGCGTATAGACGGTCTCATTGTCGTCGGTGAAGACGAGCACCCGGTCCTCTCGGTGCTCCAGCAGGATGCGCCACAGCACCTCCTGCTTCGCACTGGAGGTGAGCGCAATCCGGCGCTGCTCGCGGTAGGCACGGTACGCGGCGCGGCCCTCGTCGCTGCGCTGGCTCTGCGCCAGGAAGCGCGCCCACCCGTCCGGGGTGGACAGCTGCACTCCCAGCCTTCGCACGAAGCCCACGTACAGCGCGCGTGCCGCGTCGTAGCGCGCCTTCTCGTCCGGCGTCAGCGGCACCTCCACGCGCTTCACCTCGTAGGGCGCCAGGTACTCGCCCTGCAGCTCGCGGATGTCCGAGCGGTGCACGCACGGACCCAGCAGCTCCTCGCACACGCGCTCGCCGCCGTCCGTGCGCTCCAGCGTCGCGGTGAGCCCCAGCCGGTACGGCGCCAGCGAGCCCTCCGCCACGAAGCGGTAGCTCGGCGCCGGCAGGTGGTGGCACTCGTCGCAGATGAGCAGCCCGAAGCGGTTGCCGTGGAACTCCGTCTGCATCGCCGCCGAGTCGTACGTCGTCACCGTCAGCGGCTGGCGGTCGCTCACGCCGCCACCCAACAGCCCCACCGGCACCGCGAAGTGGCGGGACAGCACGCCCTGCCACTGCGCCATCAAGTCCAACGTGGGGACGACCACCAGCGTCGGCCGCTTCACGTGGGCGATGGCCAGCACCGCCAGCAGCGTCTTGCCCGCTCCCGTGGGCAGCTCCACGAGCCCCCGGCCTCCCGCGCGCGTCCAGGCCTCCAGCGCCGCCTTCTGGTGCGGGAAGGGCTGGATGGGGGAGGTGAGGGCCAGCTCCAGCGGCTCGAAGCGCTTTGCTTTGTCCTCGTACGAATGGCCGAGCTCGCGCAGTCGCAGCACCACGTCGCGGTAGTGCCAGGCCGGCGCGCGGTACACCCCCGTGCGTCCGTCCTTCTGGAACAGGGCAAGCAGGCGTGCGTCGTCCGGCAGGACGGGCGCTACCAGGGTGCCGCAGTCGAAGTGGAGTTCGGTGGAGGGGGACATTTCGCGCGGAAGGGAACTAGCCCGACACCCCGCGTTTCGCCACCATCAAGAAAACCTGGAGAGTAGGGCCGTCGCCTGACCCCCTGGTCCCCCCTGGCCCCTCCGGCTTCCGGCGTGGCTTGCGAGGCGCGGCCGTTCAAGGTAGCCAGCGCGCGGCATGCGTCTCATCTCGCTCGTTCCCCTGCTGTGCGGCCTGGCCGTGGTGGCCCAGGCTGGTCTCAACCGCCGTTTCGCCGGTCAATCGGGGCTGTTCGGCGCGGTCCTCATGAACATGGTTGTCGCGACGGTGGCCACCTTCGTCGTGTATGGCCTCGCCCGCGCGGTGCCGGCACTGATGCCCGACGCCGCGAGCGCCCAGGGCCGCTTCTTCGAAGGCCTCACCGTGTGGCACCTGCTGCCCGGCCTGTGCGGTGTCGTCATCGTCCTCGGGATGCCCGCGGCGGTGGGCCGGCTGGGCGCGGTGCAGTCCGTGCTGCTGCTGATGGCCGCGCAGCTCGTCACCAGCCTCGTGTGGGATGCGATGGTGGAAGGGCGCCCGGCCACGCTCGCTCGGGTGCTGGGCTCGGCGGTCGCCTTCGTGGGCGCCGCCATCGCGGTGTGGAAGGGCTAGATTCAACGGCAAATGCGCCGCGTCCTCATCGTCAGCCCCCACAACGCCTCGCGCGAGCTGCTGCGGCGCATCCTCGCGGAGCCGGGGCTCTCCGTCTCCGCGACGGGGGACACGGATGACGCGTTCTCCGCCATCACCTCCACGCCGCCGGCGCTGGTGGTGGTGGACCTGCGCAGGCCGGACGAGGACCATCCGCTCTTCCTCGGCCTGCTGCGCAAGCGCCATCCCGCGCTGCCCGTCATCGCGCTCGTGCCCGGGCGGCTGCGCATCTTCGACGGCCGTCACGAGCGCGTGCGCGAGGCCTACGGCGACACCGCCGAGGCGCTCCATCAGATGCTCGGCGCGCTGAAGCAGGCCATGAACGACCTGCTCGCGCAGGACCTCCTCCGCGTCCTGCGCACTCCCGTCGGGCGGGCCTGAGCCGCGGGCGGCTACAGCCGCAGGCGGTAGCCCACGCTCGCGAGGAAGCCTCCGACATTCACGTCGCCCGTGGTGACGAGGTCCACCGGGGCGAAGTGGTAGTGCGCCTCGAAGAAGGCGCCCCCGGGGCCGAGCGGCAGCTCCAGTCCGGCCAGCGCCTGCAGGCCGAAGCCGCCGTCGCTCTCGGACGCCACGGTGCCGAAGATGTCCGCGGTGGCGCGGTGCAGGTACAGCCCGGGCCCTCCGCCCACGTACGGCGTGAGCGGGCCGAGCCCCTGCTCGAAGCGGAACACGGCCGACAGCAGGAAGGCCACCTCGCGCACGGCCAGCGAGTACGCCCCATCGGGCGGCGGCGCGCCGAAGCCACCGAACTGCGGGTCACTCAGCGAGCCGGTGATACGGGGCCGGTGGTAGTTCACCTCCAGCGTCACCGCGAGGCGCCGCTCCAGCAGCGGGGTGAGGTAGCCCACCTCCGCGCCGAAGTAGAGGTCGCTGCTCAACGCCGTGGTGGACTTGAAGACGCCCACCTTCGGCGCGAGCAGGAAGCTGCCACCGCAGTCCTCCTCGGCGCCGGTGGAGGCGAGCGCGGTGAGCGTGACGAGCAGGGCAAGCGCGTTCATGGTTCAGACGCTCCGTGGGGCAGCGAGGGCTCGAGGCCCGACGTCGCGCCCGCGATGACGGTGAAGCCCGCCGACGCCGGCACCTCGCCCACCGCGCCATTGGGGTCGGCGACCTCCAGGGCATAGGGGCCACCGGGGACGATGCCATTGGGGCACCGGGGGTCGGCGCCATCCGGCTCCGTGAAGCCCGAGCAGGTGGGCACCACCGCCGTCACCTCGTTCGCCGAGACGAACGTCACGTCGCGCAGCGGAACGCGCTGCACCTGGGACGGGTCCGTTTTCACGGGGGCCAGCAGGTACACGTCCGGCGCGCCGGAGAACCCCACCTGATTGCCCGTGGGCGCGTTGCGCAGGGTGATGACCTGGTTGCTCAGCTCGCCGCCGGAGCGCGGCTCCACGGTGAGGGTGCCCAGCCGCGTGTAGGTGATGTCCAGCGCCCGGGCCAGCGAGGCGGTGCAGCCCTCGGGGCTGGTGAGCAGCATGTCGTAGCGGCCCTCGGGCGTGCCCGGTGGAATCTCCGTCGAGATGCGCGTGGGGGACGTCACCTCGAGGACGAACAGCGACTGCGTCGCCCCGTCCTCGCGGCGCAGGGTGACGACGGGGAAGGTGTTGGGGGCGAAGCCCGTGCCCTCGATGACGATGGGGCTGGCGGCGTTGTACGTGTACCCGTTCGGCGGCGGCACCACCCGGCTGATGGAGGGCGGCCCCAGCACGACGAGCGCGTCCGCGAGCGAGTCGCTCCCGCCCAGGGGATTGCTCACCTCCACCGAGTAGCTGCCCTCGGGCAGCTCCACCGGGGGCGTGGTGTCGCGCGTGGGCACGTCGACCAGCAGCAGCTCCGGCCGCACGTAGAAGACGCGATCGCGAGGAAGGGTGAGGGTGGTGGGGCCGCGGAGCGTCACCTCCGGCATGGCCGCCTGCTCCGGCTCGGACAGCACATCCCCCGGCATGGGAGCGAAGCGCTCGCCCGCCACTTCGAGGCGCCAACCTCGCTCGCCGCCCTGGGCGTTGCAGATGCGCGCCGGCGTGGCGTTGCGGATGAGCGGGTTGACGACTCCCTGCACCCGGGGCGTGGGCCCCTCGGTCGAGCGGGAGCATGCGACGAGGGCAAGCAGGGCTGCGACGACCGGCGAGCGCAAGGCGGTTCCTCCTCCGCGTCAACGAACGGCCGGCACGTTAGGACGGTCACCCCCGAGGGCCGGAGTTTTTTCCGGTTTCGGCCCGTGGCCTGACCCGCATGCTCGCCCTGACTGGCTGCAACCCATTGAAAGTACGAAAGTTTTGCCTCTGCCTGGGGCTCGGCACGGCGAATGCTATGGCCAGGGAGGGCTGGGCGCGACGGGGTGCGGC
>NZ_JABBJJ010000091.1 GCF_012933655.1 Pyxidicoccus fallax
GACAGGCCATCACCCGCACCGGAGACAGCCCCAGCTTCTGCCCGTTCACGGAGACCGTGGCCACGGGTACCGTCTCCACCCGCACCGGCACCAGGGCGGCCCCATTCCGGGGGAACGTCACCACCGAGGCCGTCTCGCGGGCCTCCACCTTCACCAGCCGCAGGCGCGAGGGTGACACCGTGCCGGTGTCATGGATGTCCACCGTGGTCCGCAGCTCCTGGTGGCCGTCCAGGTTCAGCACGACGGAGTAGCGGCCGGCCTCCACCTCGGGAAGCTTCAGCGGCGTGCGCCCCACGAGCGGCTGGCCCTCGAAGACCACCGAGGCCCCCTTCGGCTCCGTCTCCAACCACACCGAGACGCGCGGAGGCGCCGGCCAGGCCCACACCAGCAGGGCCAGCACCACGGCCACCGCCAGCGCGCCACCCGCCGCCCACTGCCACCACGGGAGCCCCGGTGGCGGCGCCGCCACCGGACGCGGCCGGGGCGCCGGGGGCCGGAGCGCGCGCGGCGACAAGGCCAGCGACAGCGTGGGCGCGTCCTCGTCGTCCTCTTCCTCGGCCGGCCGCACCGGCACCACGCGCGAGTTCCGCGGCAGCTCCGGCATGGCCAGCGTGGGCGCGTCGTCATCGCCCCGCACCGGGTACGGAGGCGCGTCGGGCCGGCCGCCCTGGGGCATCACCCGCGACACCGAGCGCACGGCCAGCAGCGGCGGCGGCTCCGTCACGTCCGACAACGTCCCCCGCAGGGTGGCGCCCACGTCCTGCGTGGGCCCTTCCTCGTCCTCCTCCACCACCGGGGGCGGCGCCGGCACCACGCGCGAGGGGCGCTCGTTCGACGCCTCCAGCGCGCGCCGCGTGCCCGTCATGGACCGCGGTGCCGGACGCTCGGGCTCGGACTCCGCCTCGGGCCGTCCCGGCCGCGACGCGGCGCGGGGACGCTGCGCGGCCGTCGCCTCCACGGCCGGCGAGGACGTCGTCCGGGGCAGCGCCGGCCTCGTGCCCGTGCGCTTCGGGGGAGGCTCGGGACGGGGAGGCAGCGGCGAGGACTCCGAGTCCTCCACCTGCACCTCGCCCAGGCGGGCCTCCTCCGCCAGCCGCTCGGCGAACAGCTCCTTCATGAACGCGGCTAGGTGCGCGGTGGAGCCCGGCAGCCGGTGCGTGGCCAGCCACGCCTCCAGCGCCTGCTGCAGCTGCGCCGCCTCCTGGTAGCGCTCCGCCGCGTCCCTCGCGAGCGCCCGCATGACGATGGCGTCCAGGTCCGGCGGCACGCGCGACGACACCTGCGACGGCGGCACCACCTTGCACTCCGACACCGCCGACAGCGTCTGGATGTCCGTGGGACGCTTGAACAGCCGCGCGCCGGTGAGCAGCTCGTACAGCACCACGCCCAGCGCGAAGATGTCCGCGCGGCAGTCCACGCGCTGCCCCGCCGCCTGCTCCGGGGACATGTACGCGTACTTCCCCTTCAGCACCCCGGAGCGCGTGACGGTGGCCTGGTCCGCCGCCTTGGCGATGCCGAAGTCCACCACCTTCACCCCACCCTCGAACGTCACGAGGATGTTCTGCGGGGACACGTCGCGGTGGACGATGCCCAGCGGCCGGCCCGTGGCGGGGTCCGTCCGCTTGTGCGCGTAGTCCAACCCCGCGCACGCGCCGATGAGGATGCGGCACACCAGCGGCACCGGCAGCGACTGCCCCAGCGCCTCCGCCTGCTTCACCAGCTTCCGCACGTCCTCGCCATGGATGTACTCCATGGCGATGAAGAACGAGTCGTCCTGCGCGCCCAGGTCGAAGATCTGCACCACGTTGGCGTGGTTGAGCCGGGCGGCGATGCGCGCCTCGTCCAGGAACATCTTGATGAAGTCGTCGTTCTCCGTGAGGTGCGGGAGGATGCGCTTGACCACCAGCAGCCTGTCGGACGCCTCCGGCCCCTGGCGCCGCGCCAGGTAGATCTGCGCCATCCCGCCCGTGGCGAGACGCTTCAGGAGCTGGTAGCTGCCATAGGTTTCGATGGACACGGCGACCCGACCGCTCCCCCTGGAGCTGCCACGCCTCGGCTGGCTCCCAGGCTCCGGGCGCGGAGAAGGCCCCGAGCGTAAGCCCACCCGCCAGGGGGGTCAAACCTCCTGGCGGTGTCCTTCACGCGCCGGCTACCGCCGGGCGGCCCGGACCTCGCGGGTTTCCCGCATGAGCGCCTCCAGCTCGTCCAGGTGCCGCTTCAGCACCGGCATCAGCACCGGCGCCGCGTCCACCCGGTCGAACAGGTCCAGCACCCGGTCCACCATCCGCTCGATTTCCGCCGCTCGCGCCGTGCTGATGCGCTTGAGCAGCATGTCCGCCCCCGCCTCCATCAACACCCGCGCGACAGCGTCCCGGGAGGCGAGCGGCTCCTGCCTCCGCTGCCCCTCCCCCCGGATGACGCGCAGCCCGGGGGCGCGCACCGGCGCGCGCGCCGCGGTCGTCGTCGTTCCATCCATGTCTTGGGAGCTCACCGGGTGCCTCCTCGGCAGCAGCGGGTACGACCTCAGGGTACACACCGCGAGGTCCCCTCCAATTTTCTGGTCATCCGCACAGCCAGGAGCAGACCTGTAGCACCGGGGACTGACATGAACGTCGAGGGCCGGATGCGCGGCCCTTCGACTGGCTCACATCCGCTGCTTGCCTGCTCGCGCTACAGCGAGGCGCACGAGCGGCGGTAGGTGATGGAGATGCGCGCGCCCGGGCCCGGCACGTTGGCGAACACGACGCTGTTGCTGGCGCCGTCGTAGCTCCAGCCCGTCGTCACCGGCGAGCCGTTGACCTCCACGACGATGGTGCCCGGCGTGGGCTCCTCGCTGAGCGGGAAGCGCGTCTGCGCGGAGAAGGCCTTGTCCGCCACCGCGCGAAGCAGGGGCCGGTAGTCCGGCGCGCACACGGTGACGACCTCGCCGCCGGTGCGGGCGGTGGCCTCCGCGTAGCGCGTGCCCGCGCCGCCCGCCGTGTCGCAGCCGTTGGCCGGAGGGGCGATGGCGTAGAACGTGGCGCGCTGCGGCTGGTTGACGCCCTTGAGCTCCTGCGCCCACTGCACGTACGTCTCCACCGCGTCGGGCGAGTGGTCGTCCTCGTCGCTGACGAAGAGCACCACCAGCGCGGCCTCGTCACGCAGGAAGCCGGCGTTGCCGTCGCGCGGCAGGCGGGTGCGCGGGTCGTCCGCGTTGTTCACCAGCGGCCGCGACAGCGCGCGGCGCATGGCCTCGAAGCCCTCCTCCACCTCGGCGCACTTGCCCACCTGCACGTTGCGCTGGAGCTGCTCCGCCAGGTCCGGCATCGCGCTGGTGAGGATGCGGTTGAACGTGTTGTCCGCCGGGAAGAAGCGGCCGGCCTCGCCGCCCAGCGCGCCACCGGGGCAGTCGTTCGCCGGGTCGGACTGCGGCGAGGGCTGGATGCCCGTCGTCGTGACGGCCACGTGCAGGTTGACGTTCTTCTCCCGCGCCGTGTCCACGAAGGTGGGCACCGCCTCCACCAGCCGCGGGTGCTCCGCCGTCATCGAGTCCGTGTTGTCCACCACGAAGAGCACGTCCACCTTGCTCACGTCCTGCTGCACGAAGGTGTCCGTCTTCTCCACGCGCTTGGAGGACTCGCCGATGAGCGGCACCATCAGCGGCTCCGGCAAATCACTGGAGCCCACGTACAGGGGCGACAGGTTCATGCCGTAGACCTGCGCGAAGTAGTCCACGCCCACCGTGAAGCCCTGGTTGGGCTGCACGGTGAAGGGCATGGGATTGGGCGTATGGTCGATGGCGAACTCCGAGTCCGTGGTGCCGGGGCCAATCCAGATGTTGTCCACCGTCACCGGCGCGGTGCACGCGTTGAGGAAGTTCACCTCCTGCGGCTCGGGCGGGCAGTCGCGGCGCGCCACGCCCCAGTCCACGTAGCGGCGCGAGGCCACGAGGCACGCGGCCTGCGAGTTGGCGCGCAGCGGCACCAGGATGACCGGGTTGGCCGGGTCCATCTGCTCCACCTGGAGCATGCCGGTGAAGCTGCCGCCCGCCGGGGGCGACGTGAAGGACACCTGGAAGCTGAACCAGTCGCCCGGGTACATGATGCCGCCGTACAGCGCGCCGCCCGGCATGCCGAACACGCCGCCGCCGTTGTCACGCAGCTGGATGTTCTTCACCGGGCACAGGTCCGTGCCCTTGTTCTCCAGCTTCACGCCCAGCACCGCGCCCTGCTGCGGCGGCACCGTGCCGAAGTCCAGCGCCAGCGGGGTGACGGTGAGGTTGCAGGGGGCGTGCGCCTCGGCGCGGCCGCGGAAGTCCATCTGCACCGTGGCCGCGGAGAAGGCGTTGGTCGTCATCACCAGCGCGCCGGACGCCGAGCCCGTGCTCGTGGGCTCGTAGAACACCTCGATGTTGACCTCCTGGCCCGGCCGCAGCACGTGCGGCATGGCCAGCGGCGTGTGGTTGAACTGCGGCGCGCCGTCCACCGGCTGCCACGCCAGCGTCTGCAGGGTGAGCTCGCCCGCGTTGGACGAGCCGCAGTTCTTCACGTTGACGATGACGCGCGTCTTCGAGCCCAGCGGCTGATTGCCGAAGTCATACGACAGGGGCGACACGCACAGCTCCGCCGCGCCGCCGTAGCCGCGCAGGCCCACGGGCAGCGTCGGGTGGCGCCGGCTCTCCACGTGGTACACTGCGGTGTCCTGCGCGGGGCCCTGGTGGTCCGGGCTGTAGCGCAGCTGGAAGCCGCGCACCTCGCCCGGCTGGAGCACCAGCGGGAAGCCCGGGTTGTTCTGGCTGAAGGACACGTCCTTGCCCTCCAGCGTCAGCCGCGTCACCGTCACCGGCTCGGTGCTGATGTTGCGGATGCGCGACTCCCGGTGGGCCTCGCGGTCCACCGGCACCGCGCCGAAGTCCACCACCTCGGGCTCGGCCACCACCGCCCGCTCCAGCGCCTCGGCGGCCACCTGCACCGGCACGTCCGCGCAGCCGCGGCAGGGCGCCACCGCCAGCGCCACCTGCTTGCGGCCCACGCGCACCGGGTTGAACGTCACCAAGATGTCCTTGCGCTCCCCCGCCGCCAGCGTCACCGGCGCCACGACGAACTCGTCGCGGTCGGCGCCCACCATGCGCGGCGTCACCTCCACCGCCATCTCCGAGCCGTTCTCCAGCGTCACCGACAGCGTCTTGGACGCGTCCGCCTCGATGCGGCCGAAGTCCAGCCGCCTGGGCGACACCTCCGCCCACGCGGCCACGCCCATGCCGCTGAGCGGAATCCTCAGGAGCGGCTCGATGCGCGTGTCCGAGCGCACCACCAGCATGGCCGGCAGCGCCCCCGGCTTCGGCGGCGCGAAGCGTACCTTCAGCGTGGACGCGCTCCCCGGCTGCAAATCCTGGGCGCCCGACTGGGTGAAATCCGCGAGGTACGCGCCCTCGGGCCCCTCCACCCAGACCTCATTCACGTTGATGCGCGCGCGCCCCACGTTGCGCAGCGTCACTTCCGCCTCGCGCGCGTCGAAGATGGCGACCTTCTGGAAGTCCACCCCGCCAGGTGTCGCCGTCAGCCGCCCGTCCGCGAGCGACGAACGCTCCCGGTCCGCGCACCCGCCCAGCAGCACCACCACCGCGAGGGCCAGATAGCCCAAGCGCCCCGTCATGGCTCCCACCCCTTCCCCACACCCATCACCCAGGATCGCCCTTCTCCCCACATGGGGGAGCTTGGACGAATCGGTGGCGAAGCTAGGCACCCACCCCAGGGCGGGCAACCACCCACGGAGGGAAAACCGGGGCCCCGGGGCGAGGCCCTGTCCGCTTTCAGATTTTGGGGATGCGCAGTGTCTTGCTGATCATCGCGCTGCCGCTCGCCAGGTACAGCAGCACCAGCGGGTGCAGCGTCACAGGTCCCAACTCCCACACCCCACCCAGCAGCGTGTCGCCGATACGATCATTCCAGGTGGCCACCGCCAGCACCATGACGAGCGCCAGGCTGGTGGGTATGGGTGTACCCTCGAAGTACTTCACCTTCCCCGACTCATCCGCCAGCTCCGCGGACGTGACGTTGAAGCGCGCCAGCCGGCTGATGCCGCACGCGACGAAGTACAGGAGCACCGCCACGTCCAGCGCCCCCCGCATCCCCACCGCGAAGGCCAGCGCCGCCGGCGCCATGCCGAAGGAGATGACGTCCGCCAGCGAGTCCAGGTCCGCCCCCAGGGGGGACTTCTTGAAGCGCCACCGGGCAATGCGCCCGTCGAGGAAGTCCAGGAGCAGCGCCAGCGGCATCAGCCCGAAGGCCAGCCACAGCCAGCCTCGCTCCCCCGAGGCCAGGAACTGCATCGCGGAGAGGATGGCCCCCGCCCCCGCGAAGCCGTTGCCGAGCGTGACGAAGTCGGCCAGCACGAAGGTGCGGATCATCGAGAAGTGGCGGCGCGGGCGGCGGGCGGGATGCTGCTCGGTCGTCATATCCGCGCTCTCCTAGCACACCGTGTCTTCACTGCCGGTAGCCTCCTTCCTGTCATTCGCGTCTGGTACGCTGGGGTGGGAAAATGTTCATTCCCGGAAAACTTTTGACGTTGAAATCACGCCGTCCGTACGCTCGCGAACTTATGCACTCAACTCCTCCTGCGTCTTCTCCGCGCGGAGTGCTCCCGGTCACCCGGCGCACCCGCTGGCAGCTCTCCCTTCTCGCCGGACTGACCCTGACGGTGGCCACCGCGTGTGGCGACGATGATGAAGAGCCGCCCCCGCCGACCCCCACGCCGACGACGCCCACCTACGAGGCGACCATCCGCCGCACGGCGCACGGCATCCCCCACATCCAGGCCAAGGACATGGGCAGCCTGGGCTACGGCCAGGGCTATGCCTTCGCCAAGGACCACGTCTGCATCCTGGCGGAGCAGATCCTCAAGGTGAAGGGTGAGCGCGCCCGGTACTTCGGCCCCGGCGACGGCCAGTCCATCGCCGGCAGCGACTTCACGTACCGCCTGCTGGACCTGCCCTCGCGCGCCCGCAAGAGCTTCCCCGACCAGCCGGCGGAGCTGCAGGCGCTGCTGAAGGGCTACGCCGCGGGCTTCAACCGCTACCTGTCGGAGACGCCGGCGGCCAACCTGCCCCAGCCGTGCAAGGGCGCGGACTGGGTGCAGCCCATCAACGAGACCGACCTGCTGGCGTACCACATCAGCGTGGGCCTGGCGGCCAGCAGCTACCAGCTCATCCTCGCCATGGCCGCGGCGCAGCCCCCCACGGCGGGCGCTGGCGGGCTGGGCGTTCCCCCCCCGGGCAGCTTCAAGTTCACCCGGCCGGACGCGCAGCAGGTGGGCAGCAACGGCTGGGCCCTGGGCAAGGACAAGTCCGCCAACGGCCGCGGCATGGTGGTGGCCAACCCGCACTTCCCCTGGGAGGGCGAGCTCAAGCTGTGGGAGAGCCACCTCACCGTGCCGGGTGAGCTGAACGTGTACGGCGTGGGCCTGATGGGCGTGCCCGCGGTGCTCATCGGCTTCAACGAGAACGTGGCCTGGACGCACACCTTCTCCTCCGGCCAGCGCATGACGATGTACCGGCTGCCGCTCGTGAAGGACAAGCCCACCACCTACCTGTACGAGGGCCAGGAGCGGCAGATGACGCCGCACAAGATCTCCATCCTGGTGAAGCTGCCCGAGGGCTCCACGACCAACGTCACCCGGACGATGTACACCAGCCACTACGGGCCCATGTTCGTCATCCCCCGCCAGCCGGGCATGTCGGACGCGGTGGCCAAGGTCGGGGCGATGGAGTGGACCCAGGAGTACGCCTACAGCTTCCGCGACGCCAACATCGACAACACCCAGCTCATGGCCCAGTTCCTGGGCATGGACAAGGCGCGCAGCCTCCAGGAGTTCAAGGACGTCTACAATCGGGTCCAGGGCATCCCCTGGGTGAACACCATGGCGGCCGACCCGCAGGGCAACACCTGGTACACGGACGCCACGCCCACGCCCAACCTGTCGGCCGAGGCCCGCTCGGCCTGGCTCGCGGCCGTCGCTGGCGGTGACCCGCAGATCGCCACCTTCGCCCAGCAGCAGAGCCTGGTGCTGCTGGACGGCAGCAAGGCCATGAACGAGTGGCAGAACGAGGCCGGCGCCCGCAGCCCCGGCATCGTCCCGTTCAGCAAGGTGCCCCAGCTGGACCGCACCGACTTCGTCTTCAACGCCAACGACAGCTACTGGCTGGCCAACCCGCTGCAGCCGCTGACGGGCTTCTCGCCCATGCACGGCCGCGAGAGCGTGGGGCAGAGCCTGCGCACGCGCATGAACGCGAAGCTGCTCATGGAGGTGCGCGAGGACGGCGCGTCCGGCGCGGACGGCAAGTTCACCCCGACCGAGCTGGAGAACGCCATCCTCAGCAACCGCAGCATGTCCGCCGAGCTGCTGTACGCGGACGTCGTCCAGCGCTGCCAGGGGAAGACCACGGCGACGTACAACCGGACCAACAACGCCACCATCCCGCCCACGACCGAGACCGTCACCGTCAACATCAAGCCGGCGTGCGACGCGCTCGCCGGGTGGAACCAGCGCTTCGACGTGGACAGCGTGGGCGCGGTGGTGTGGCGTGAGTTCGCCGGGACCGCGTCGGGCCTCACGCATGCCACCGGCAGCCCCCTCTACGCGGTGCCCTTCGACCCGACGAAGCCCCTGGAGACGCCCAACACGCTGGCCCCGGCGTCCACCACCGGCAACCAGGACCATGTACTGACGCGGCTCGCGCAGGCCACGGACGCGCTGAACCGCGCGGGCGTCGCCGTCAACAGCCGCCTGGGTGACGTGCAGTACACGCCTCGCGTGCGCGGCCAGAAGATCGCCATCCACGGCGGCACGGACGTGGACGGCACCGCCAACATCGTCGGCTACGGCAGCTTCAAGTCCACCACGGACGCGGCCGACTTCACCGCGCCCCGGGGCAGCATCCTCTTCAACGGGCGCACCGGCCTGACCGACGCGGGCTACGTCATCAACAACGGCAGCAGCTTCATCATGGCCATGAACTTCACCGAGAACGGGCCCAAGGGCCGCGCGGTGCTCACCTACAGTGAGTCGAGCGACCCGACGTCCCCCTACTTCGCGGACCAGACGCAGCTGTTCTCCCGCAAGGAGTGGCGCCCCATCCTCTTCTCGGAGGCGGAGATCGCCGCCGCCACGGCCGAGCAGATGACCATCTCCGGCAACTGACGTCCCCCGGGAGCCCCGCCCCCTCGCGCGGCGGGGCCCCACCCGAAGCACCGGCATGACGGCCCCGGGGCGTGTGTCCTCCCGCCCCGGGCGCCCGCCGCTCCATCCGCTACCCGACACCTACAGCGCACCAACCGACCGGGCCTCAACACGCGGGGCTTGCGCGTGGGCGGGCTCTGTCCTCCCGGTGATGCCGGCCTCGGGGTGCGATTTCGTCCCCTCGCACGACGCGCACCATGCGCGCCCAGACCGCCAGGAAAGCTCATGCGTTTGCTGGCGAGAGGGGCACCGGGAACTCCGGTCAAGCGAAGGAGCAGTGCGACACCATGGCAACTCCGGTCTACAAGACAGCCCTCATCGACAGGGTCTTCTTCCTGCGCTGGGAGGCACCTCCCTCGCAGGAGGAGACGCAGGCCGTGCTCGAGCAGATGAAGGGCGCGTACGCGCAGCTCAAACCACCGATGGTGCTGGTGGCGAGCCTGTCTCCCAAGTCCTCCGTTCCCAACACCGAGCAGCGGCGCAACCTGTCCACCCTCCAGTCGGACGCGCGGCCCCTCTTCTCGGAGATTCACGCCATCGTCGAGGGCAACGACCTGCAGTACAACCTCCAGCGCGTCATCATCTCCGGCATCAACCTGGTGACGCGCACGTACGACCAGACGTACCTCCAGGTGCACAAGCACGCGGACCTGGTGGCGCCCTACCTCAGCAAGCGCCTGGGCGTGGACGGGGTGAAGCTCATCCACGAGGCGCGCTCACGCGGCGTGGTGTGAGCCGCTCGCGCGCGGGCAGCAGCGACGCCCGCACGTAGCGGTGGTCGAAGAGGTCCACGTAGAGGTACTCCGGCCAGGACACCATGGCGCGAGGGCCGAGCATCACCCCGCGCATCAGCTCGCTCACCATCATCCCCGCCGCGGTGGTGGCGCCCACGACGCAGGTGGGCGCATGCCCGCGGCCCTGGTAGCACGCGTCCATGTACTCCGGGAGCATGTAGCTGCCCAGGTGGGGGATGATGGCGGGCAGGTCGATGCGGCCGTCCGGCAGGATGTAGAGCTGCTCGTACAGCGGCGCGTCCGGCTGGAAGACGTGCAGCGCCGCGCCGAAGCCCAGCATCAGCCCCGTCATCACCGGCACGCCGCGCTGGCGGCACGCGCGGTGGAGCGCCTCCTTGGCCCGCGCTCCCGCGATGTCGATGACCTCCACCACGAAGTCCACCGGCGGCAGCTCCTCGCCGCCCGCGAGCACCGCGTCCACGTTGGCGGCGGTGATGCCCTCCGGCACCCTGCGCAGCCGCAGGTCCGGGTGGATGTCCAGGCACATCCGCCCCACCACCTCCACCTTGGACTGGCCCAGCGTGCTCTCGAAGCAGCCCGCCTGCCGGTTCATGTTGTGCCGCTCGTATGTGTCGAAGTCCGCCAGCGTCAGGCACCCGAAGCCCAGCCGCGCCAGATCCACCGCGCACTGTCCCCCCGCGCCGCCCACGCCCGCGACGAGCACGTGCGTGCGTGACAGCCGCTCCATCGTCGCTGGAGCGATGACGCCGAGGTTGCGCTGGAATCGTGGTTCCACCATGAGGCCGCCTCCCAAGTAGGACTCACTGCGCACCCCATGTGCGTCCGCGACCCCGCACTCGGCGAGGGTGCGAGCGACTCGTGTGTTCAACACCTCCTCGCGCTTACTGGTGCCGTCAGGACCCGGTCAGGAATCCCGTCCTCGAGGGTTGCGCCCCTCTTGCTGGTTCTACCCGCTTGTGTTTATTGGCGAACACCCGTTGCCCTCACCTCTCACGTCCCGTGGCCCTGCGTCCGCGCACGCAGAGGCCGCACTGGTGATGTGCCCGCTTCAGCGATGAAGCAGGCACGGAAGTCCGTCACCTGCCAGGACATGTCAGAGGCCCGAGCCACAGTGCGCTTCACACGTGAAGCTCCTGTCTGGGAGGTCCTCCAGGGAATCCAAGCGTTTGGGGGGTGGCTTGGATTCTGCTCAGAGGGGCGCACGGCATGGGGAGTCCGGGCCGGCGGTGTGCGGCTCCCCAACCCCTTCTGCTGACTCGAGGTCTGTGTATGCGTTTCTGGTTCGTTGTCTGTGTTTCACTGGTCGGTCTGACGCTGGGTGGTTGTGAGGGGGGTGAGGCGGTCTCCAGGGAGGAGCCGCTGCCAGTCGCCTCCACGGAGGCGGCGCTGGCCGGCGCGGTGGACGCGGACGCCGTGGCGCACATCGCGCGGCGCTTCACGGAGCGCGAGCCGCTCCCGGGCGGGCTGGCGCACTACCGCATGCCCGTCCGGGTGGGCTTGGGCGAGCACGACGTCGTCACCGTGCACCGCGTGGTGCGGGAGAACGCGCCCGGGCGGCCGGCGCGCTCGGGCCGGGCGGTGTTCATGGTGCACGGCGACGGGTGGGGCTTCGAGCCGGCCTTCATGTCCAGCGTGGGCTCGGCGCACGCGCCGGCGGACCGCTCGCTGGCGGTGTTCCTGGCGCGCGAGGGCGTGGACGTGTGGGGCATCGACCTGCGGTGGGTGGGCGTGCCCGCGGGGACGCAGGACTTCTCCTTCATGGCGGACTGGACGCTGGGCACGCACGCCCAGGACGTGGGCGCGGGCCTGCGGGTGGCGCACAAGGTGCGGGCGATGACGGGCAGCGCGCAGGGCTCGATGCACCTGCTGGGCTGGAGCCGCGGCGCCGCGGTGGGCTACGCGTACCTGAACCAGGAGGCGCTGCTGCCGCGCGGGCTGCGGCAGGTGGACGGCTTCATCCCGGTGGACATGGTGGTGCGCTTCGCGCCCGAGAACGCGGAGCAGCAGGCGTGGGCGTGCGAGCGATACGGCGTGCTGAGCGAGGCGAAGGCCGCGGGCCGCACGGAGGGGGGCCTGCTGGGGCCCGCTCCGGGAATCACGTTGCAGGCCATCGGCCAGCTCGCCGCGCAGGCGCCGGACGCGCCGTCCCCGCTCCTGCCGCCGGACGTGTTCGGCCCCGGCACGGGCGTGCCCTCCAACCGGCGGGTGGCCATCGTCTCGGCGGCGTCCACGGGCGCGCTGCTGGCGCCGCTCAAGCCCATCACCCCGGGCTACCACCTGATGGCCGGCACGCTGGACGCCAGCGGCCTGCCGGGGGACCTGACCTTCATCGCCGACGAGGCCTACCTGTACGAGTACGCGCAGCGCAGCGCGCCGTACCAGAGCATCAACGAGGTGGTGGAGACGGAGGCGTGGGCGTGCGGCAAGAACGTCCCGTATGACGACCACCTCAAGAAGGTGAAGGTGCCGGTGCTGTACGTGGGCGCCGCGGGCGGCATGGGCCAGTACGGCGTGTACAGCGTCTCACTGCTGGGCAGCACGGACGTCACCGTGCAGATTGCCCGCACCATGCCGGAGGCGGCCCGCGCGCTGGACTATGGCCACGCGGACCTGTTCCTCGCGGACGACGCGCGCGAGCGCGTGTGGAAGCCGCTGCTGCAGTGGGTGCGCGCCCACTAGTCCGCCTTCCAGAGGCCGTGGCGCCGGGCCCGGCGGCCCAGCGTCACCGGGTCCATTCCCAGCGCCACGGCCGCGCGCCGCAACACGCCGCCATGGCGCTCCAGCGCCTCGCGGATGAGGTCCCGCTCCACGCGCTCCAGCCTCGCGCGCAGTGAGCCGTCACTGGCCAGCTCGTTGCGCGGCGGCGCGGCGGCGCCCAGCACCGGTGGCAACAGCCGCCGCGTCACCACCTCGCCGGGCCGGGACAGCAGCACCGCGCGCTCCATGACGTTGCGCAGCTCGCGCACGTTGCCCGGCCATCCATAGGCGCGCAGCGCGTCCTCCGCGTCCGGGGCGATGCCGCTGGCGGAGCGGCGCAGGGCGCGGTTGAAGAGGTCGAGGAAGAAGCGCGCCAGCTCCGGCACGTCCTCGGGCCGCTCGCGCAGGGGCGGGATGTCGATGGTGAAGCTGTTGAGGCGGTAGAAGAGGTCCGCGCGGAAGCGTCCGGCGCGCACCTCCTCGCCCAGGTCCTTGTTGCTGGCGGCCACCACGCGCACGTCCACGTGGCGCACCTGGGTGCCGCCCACCGGGCGCACGTCCCCCGTCTCCAGCACGCGCAGCAGCTTCGCCTGGAGGTTGGGGGTGGTGTTCTCGATTTCGTCCAGGAAGATGGTGCCGCCGTTGGCGAGCACGAAGAGGCCCGGGTGGTCCGCCACCGCGCCGGTGAAGGCGCCCTTCACGTGGCCGAACAGCTCGCTCTCCAGCAGCGTCTCCGACAGGGCGCCGCAGTCCTGCACCACCAGCGACACATCCCCGCGTCCGCTGAGGCGGTGGAGGATGCGCGCCAGCACCTCCTTGCCGGTGCCCGTCTCGCCCTGCAGCAGCACCGCCACCCGGTGCGGCGCGACGAGGCGCACCATCTCCATCACCCGCTGCATGGCCACGCTGCGAAAGCCCACCTCGGCCTCGCCGCGCACGCCCGGGGCCGCCGGCAGCGCCTGGGACAGCGCCCGCTCGCGCAGGAGGTTGCGCTCCAGCTCCAGCGCCATGCGCCACTGCTCGGTGCGCACGCCATGCTCGCGGCCCGCGTGCAGCACCGCCTGCCTCACGGTCTCCTGCGTGGGGTGGGGCCCGAGCGCGCGGAAGATGAGGCCCGCGTTGAAGAGGGCCACCAGCCGCTCGGGGGCGGCGGGGGCGCAGTAGATGATGCGCGAGGCCAGGTCGCTCGGCGGGCCCGCGCCGGACAGGTCCACCTCCGCGCGGCCCAGGGCCAGGGACTCCACCAGCGACAGGGCCTCCTCCTCGTCCTGCCCGCACACGAGGAGGGCCGCGGCGTCGCCTCGCGTCAGCAGCGCGTGCACCTCGTTGGGGCTGGAGGCGAAGTGCGGCGTGGCCTGCCCTTCCAGCGCGGCACGCAGCGCGCGGGCCTCCACCTCGCTGGCGAAGGCCACCACCACCTGGATGTGCGAGGTGGCCAGGTAGCGCGCCAGCTTCACCCCGTCGGAGCCCTCGAAGACGCGGAAGCTCACCCCGAGCGCCGTCACCGCGCCGGACGCGTCATGCCGCCACCGCACGTCCCCGCGCACGCGGATGTGCTCGCCGGAGTCGGGCAGCGAGAAGGACAGCTCCACCTCCTCGCCCTCGCGCGGCCCGTCCGAGGCCCCGCGCGGCGTGGCGATGAGGCCAATGCCCGTCTCGCTGATGTTGACGGCCCAGCACCCATGGAGCGCGGGCTGCGTCACCACCTTCACGTACAACGGCTTGCGCTCGCTTCGAGGGGCGTAGGCGGACACAGGCCGCGTCATGACTGATGCATTCTACTTCAGGAATGAAGCGTCGACGTGAAATTGCCGCACTGGAGGATTCAGGACCCGTCACTCGCGCGCGGTGTGAGGGGGCGCTTCACGGGCCGGTGCTTGCGCGACGGGGGTGAGGCGCGCCTCTCCGAGTCAAACCCGCCTCCGCTCGGGCCGGGTATTGCCCCGCGGAGTGATTGCGCGCGGGCGGCGCTATGTGCCCTCCGGGTCCGTGAGCAGCAGCCCCATGAGGAAGTCATCCACGAGGGTGCCGTCATCCGCGCGGAGGAAGGCGCGGCGCGTGCCCTCGTGGGTGAAGCCCAGGGCGCGGTAGAGGGCGATGGCGCGAGCGTTGTCGGCCCGCACGTGCAGCTCCACGCGCAGCACCCGCTGTCCATCCGCGTCCCGGTGCGCGCGCACCCACTGGAGCAGGTGCCGCATCAACAGGCGGCCCACGCCCAGCCCCTGCGCCTCGGGATGCACGCCGATGCCGAGCACGCCCACGTGGCGCAGCATCCGGTAGCCGATGCGGAGGATGGAGGCCTCGCCCAGCAGCGCGCCGCCCTCCCCTTCCACCACGAGGGGAAACGCGGAGCCATCCTGCTTCGTCAGCCCGGCGCGCTCGCGCTGGTCGGCGAAGGTGGCCGCGTCCGGGGGCAGCTCGTCCTCGTGCTTCACGATGCCCTGCCGGGCCCGGACGATGGCGCGGTCCAGCACGAAGAGGGCCGCCGCGTCGTTGGCCGTGGCCTCGCGGATGACGGCGGAGCGGCCGTCGCGGAGTGGAACCTGGAGTGGCTGGAAGTGCATGGACCTGGGCTCCGTGTCTGGATGCGGGAGGACGCGAGGTGCGGGTGCGGAGATTCGTGCTGGCTCCCGGGGCACGCATCTCCCGGGCCACCTGACGCTCTCATATCCTGCGGCGCATGACTCGCCGAGCCCGTACCCCCTGGAAGTCCGTGCCCCTCGCCGCGCTGGCCGCCTGCGTCCTGACCTTCACCCCGGGCTGCGACGATGACGACGACGACGCGCCGGAGGCACCGCGCGGGCGCGGCGTGCTGCTCGTGGGCAACTCGCGCGGGGACAACGTGGTGCGCTTCGACGCGGAGACGGGCGGGTTCCTCGGGGACTTCATCGCGGACGACGGCCCGGCGGGCCTCGTCGCTCCGGAAGCGCTGGTCCTCGGCCCGGATGGCGACCTGTTCGTGGCCAGCGGGGCCACGGCGGAGGAGTCGGCGGTGGTCCGCTACGACGAGGAGACGGGCGCATTCGAGACGGTGTTCGCCACGGCGCGTGGGCTGGTGCGCCCGTACGGACTGGCCTTCGGACCGGATGACCGGCTGTACGTGGCCAGCTTCCTCACCGACCGCATCCTCCGCTTCGAGGCGGAGACGGGCACCTTCGTGGACGTGTTCGCCACGGGGAATGGACAGCCGGGCGGACTCAACGGCCCCAGTGGACTCGCCTTCGGCCCGGATGGCCGGCTGTACGTGACGACCCAGGGCTCCATCGCGGTGGACGGCCAGCCCACCTTCCCCGGACTGCCCAGTCAGGTGCTGCGCTACGACATCACCACCGGCCAGTCCGAGGTCTTCATCGACCAGCCCGCGCTGTCTCCCGCGGGGCCGGGCTACATCCGCCTGTCGGGAATGGCCTTCGGTCCGGACTGTGGGCAGACGGGCGGCGCGTGCGATTTGTTCGTCAGCGACTTCGCCAACGACATCCGGCGCTACGATTTGGAGACCCGCGCGCTGGAGGCCACGCTGTCCACGAACCACACCGGGACGGTGCCCCCGACGAACAACACGGGGGGCCTCACGTTCGACGACGCGGGCCGGCTGTACTCGGTGGTCTTCGACAACACCCAGGGTGGTGAGTCGCGCGGTGCCATCCTCCGCTTCGATGGGCGCACGAACACCCCCCTGCCCTCCTCGGGCAACACCGGTGCCATCTTCGTCCCGCCCACGGGGGAGCTGGTGCGACCCGTTGGCATCCTCTTCACGCGCCAGTAGCCTTGTCCCCACCACGGGCCCTGAACCGGGCCCGATGAGGGGGAAGCCGACGTGACGATGAGCGCCACCGCGGTCGCCAGCAGCGAGGAGCACGAGCTCGCGCTGCTGCTGAACGGCCGCTGCCGAGCGTGTGCCGAGAGGATTCCCGGAGGCACCGCGCTGCGAGGGCTGCCGTGCCCCCGGTGCGGCGAGGCGACGCTGCCGAGCCCCACGGACCGCGAGGTGCTGCACCAGCTCGCCACGGAGCGGGCCTCGGTGCGGCTGTGGCTGGCGGTGGCCGCCGTGGCCGTGGCGGGCTTCGCGGCGAGCTGGTTCCCGCTGCTCACGTCGGTGCTGCTCATCGTCGCGCTGGTGTGGATTCGCGTGACGATTGTCCGGCCCGCGCTCCAGTTCCTCACGCCCCGGCGGAGGATGGTGTCGCGGCTGACGCTGCGGCTGGCGGCGGGCTGCTTCGTGGCGGCGGCCATCCTCCTGCACGAACTGCTCACCTTCGTCCCCGCCTTCGGCGCGCTGGCCAAGGTGGTGCTGAGCGCGAGCCAGGTCGCCGCGGCGGGCATCTTCGCGCGGCGCTACCTGGCGTGGCAGACGGAGCGCGAGGCGCGGGGGCTGCCGATGGAGCCCTGGGAGGTGACGCTCCTCGTGGTGTTCCTGCTGCTGCTGCTGGGCCTCACGACGGCGGCGGGGATGCTGCTGTGGTGGGTGTTCCAGCAGCTTGGGGTGCTCAATACGTTCCTCGCGGGTCCGGCGGTGGGAGGCTGAGCCATGATTTCCTTCGCACTCGTCTCCCAGCTCATCGGCCTGAGCAGCGCGTCCGGCACGCGCGCCGGGGGCAGCCTGCTGCTGGTGGCGCTGGCGTCGCACTTCCAATACGTGGCGTTGCCGCCGGAGATGGTGTGGATGGCGACTCCGCAGGCGATGGGCGTCTTCGTGGCGCTGCTCGTCTTCGAGATGTTCACGCAGCGGGACAATGACCTACGCGTGCTGCTGGGGCTGGCGCAGCTTGGCCTGAGCGCGGGCAGCGGCGCGACGGTGGCACTGGCATCGGTGGGCGTGCAGACGGGACAGATGCCGCCGTGGGCGGTGGGCATCGTTGGCGGGGGCGTGGCGGTGATGACGCTGTGGATGCGTCAGTGGCTGCAGGCGAACGTGGCGCAGTTGGAGAACGAGCTGATTCACCCGCACCGGTGGCTCTTGCGCGCGGAGGACTTCTTCGGGCTCGGCGTGGCGGCGGCGGCGATTCTGTGGGCGCCGCTGGCCCTGACGCTGGTGATTGTGTTCACCGTGGGCTGCATGGTGGCGGGCCTGATGGCGCGAAGGATGGAGGCGCGAGCGCGGCGGACGTGCCCGGCGGGCTGTGGCGCCCTCATCCGCCAGGAGGCCTCGCGCTGCCCGAAGTGCCGGGCGGACGTGCCCGTGGCGCAGAAGCTGGACCTGCGGCTCGCGGGCAAGGCGCGGGATGCGATTCGCGGGGCGCTGGCGTCGGCGCCCCAGGAGCGGAGCACGAAGTCGCTCCGCGCGGGCTGACCCACTGGGCGCGCGTGCCAGCCGCGCCGGCACGCCCGAGGGAGGTCAGTGCAGCCCTTCCAGGAAGGCGCCCTTCTGGGGGTCGACCAGCACGACGTAGGTCGTCGTGTTGAGCCGCAGCGGCGTCAGCGGGAGCGCCGGAGGCGAAGGCAGGCGGAACCGCCGTTCCGGACTCGCGACCGACAGCGCATCTCCGCCCTCCAGCAGCACCAACCCATGCGGCGCTTGCGGGCCCGGGACTCCGTACACCACCGCGGCCTCGGCCACCCGCTCGCCCTTGTCGAGCGACGCCAGCGGAGTCTCTCCGGCAGTCGGCACGCCGCCCGCGTCGGAGGGGAACACGGCCTCCGCCAGCGCGAGCCGGGTGCCGGCCGCGTCCGTGGAGAACACCACGGCGACGCGCGTCCCTCCCTGGTCATCGATGCCAATGCCGGGCTCGGACGCGCGGAGCGCGTGGCCCTGAGGCACCCGCGCGGACCGCACCCGAGCCGGCCCGGAGCCGTCTCCCACATCCACCAGGTGCAGCACCAGCGCGCCCCCCTCCTCCGAGACGAGTGCCACGCGCCGGGAACCTCCCTGGGCCACCGTGCCCAGGGCGGCGCGAGCGGCCAGCGCCGGAGCCGGCAGCACGTGCTTCCAGCGCACGGTGGGAGCGCTCGCCGTGCCTTCGCCCGAGGGGAAGGAGAAGCGGACCCACCGCAACTCTCGCCCATCCTCGGAGAGGACGAACTGGTCGAGATCTCCCGAGGGTGCCGCCATCAGCGCCGGACGCACGAGGCGCGCGGCCGGCGAGCCCAGGTCGAAGGACTGCGGCGTCTCCGCGCCAATGGGGAGTGCCAGTAGCGTGCCCTCCTCCCTCCAGCCGTGCCAACCCCAGAGCCCCTCGGCGGGGTCGAAGTTGGCCCACGGGATGAACGGCTCCGTGGCCCGGGGCCCCACCTGCCGGAGCGTCTGCGCCCCGCTGTGCTTCACCTCTCCGAGGTCGGGCCGCTTCTCGTAGACGAGCGTCTGTCCCAGCGCACGTCCCTCCGCCGCCTGCGTCAGCCAGACGAGCCGCAAAGGCCCCCGGCGCGCCACGCCGGCATCCACGCCCAGCCCCGCCCCCATGGAGGCCGCGGGCTCCAGCGTGAAACTCACCGGGTCCGAGCTGGCCGTCCAACCCTTCCATTCGATGCGCGCCTGCAAGGTGTACCGCCCCGGCTGGTCGAGCGGCTTCCACTCCTGGAGCCGGAAGCCTCCCGCGAGCGAGCTGCCCGGCCGCACGGAGCGGACCATGGGAGACGTGGCGGGCGGGACGGAGCCGGGCTCCTTCCACTTCACGGAGCGGTAACTGAACGTCTCTCCCTGGGGAAATCCCGGTCCCGTGAGGGTGTACACGGGGAAGTCGTTCGCCTCGTCCTTGAGGAGCGGCGCCTCGACGGAGCTCGGGCCCGTGTTGGTCAGCCGCAGGTCCACGTCGATGCTCTCGCCCGCGAGGAAGCGGTCCTTGGGCAGTTGGAGTTCGAGCTTCACGGTTGCTCCTGTCGTGGCCTTCCGGGGCGCGGGCGCCGCATCATCCGTCCGGGCCGGCCCCGCGCAGGCCACCCACCCCGCCGCGAGCAATGTCAGCAGCGTGACGGGGCCCCACACGCCGCGCCCCTCACACCTTCTTGTTCCTCGTCCGGTCCTTGTCGAGGTTCGTCTGGTCCCAACCTCGGAGTCGCAGCAGGCAGAGGCCACAGAACTTCCGCTCCTGGTTGTAGTTGTACGACATGGTGCAGTTGTTCCAATGCGCTGTGTCGTCATGCAGCCCGGCGGGACCTCCCTCGGTGACGGTGTGCGGGAGGAAGAGGATGTGGCCAATCTCGTGCGTCGTCGTCTGCTGCATGTTGTTGAGGCCACCACCGTAGTTCATCCGCGTCTGGAGATAGGCGGCCCGGTTGAGCCCCATGGACGGAAAGTCCGTGGACGCGAACCCGTTGGTGCCGCTCGACACCCCGTCCGTGGTCTCCCAGTAGAGATTGAACTGGAGGATGTTGATGCCCTCCAGCGCGGACAGGTAGCCGTCGCACGCGAGGGGCACCACGGTGTCGGTGACGCTCTCCAGGAAGTCCTCGAAGTTCGACATGGAGGCGCCGATGTTCGCGTTCACCCAGGTGTTCACCTGGGCTGCCGTCCAGCCCATGGCCGCCGCCAGCTTCGCCTTGAAGTCCGCGCGCGAGCGGTACAGGGCGGCGGATTGCGTGAGGGTTCCCTGGTCTCCATCCTCCAGCACGTACTGCCGGGGGCCGACCAGCGCGTTGACCTGGGTGCGCAGTTTCGCGTCGTAGCCCGGCATCCCATCGATGGTGCCAGCCGTCTTGTCCTCCAGCCGCAGCCAGGCCTTCTCGTAGTAGTCCTGGACCGTCGCCAGGTTGATGCTGGTGATGGAGGCGTCCTTCTTGCGGTACTTCACCAGGTGCACCTCGCGCCACACCTGGAACGCACCGGTGGACGCGGAGAGCGCGTGTTTGAGCAGCGTGTCGTCCTCGGTGTCGAGGTCGTCCTTGCCATCCGGCTTGCGCACGTAGGGGAAGCGCACCGTGAGCGTGTACGCGTCTCCCGCCATGCGCGAGGGCTGGAAGAGCACGCCGGTGCGGCCCTGGTGCGGCCCGGTGACGGCCGCCTCGCTATACGCGGACCACTTGCGCGAGGTGGCCTGCTCCACCTTGAAGGGGAAGGTATTCGGTGGCGTCGGGAAGACGGACTGCGTGGCGTCGCCCCGCTTGCCTCCGTGGTCCTTGTGGCAGTTGTCGCCCTTGGGCTTCGTGGTGGCCTTGTACCGGTCGAGCGACGCGTCCAGGTACTCGCGCGCCTCCAGGTAGTGGCGGCTGGTGTCCTCGGGCACGTCCTCGAAGTCCCACTGGAGCCGGACCTTGCCCACCGCCTTGGGCGCGTCCACCTTCGTGCCGTCGGACTTGCGCACGAGGAACTTCGCGACGAGAGGCAGGTGTGGTCCCTTGTCCCAGAGCGTCTTGTACGCGGTGAAGGCCGTGTTGTTGTTCTTGTCGTTGCCGGTGCTGAAGAGGTTGCTGACGAGCCGGATTTCCCGGGTCGCCCCCGGCGCGGGCACCACGGCCGCGACGGAGCCGGCCTTCATCACCAGCGAGGCCCACAGCGCCAGGTCCAGGGGCCGGGTGAGCAGGGCCTTGTCGCCCAGCTCCAGTTCCAGCGAGTGTAGGAGGACGTGGAAGTACGTCCACGCCACCGGGGAGTCGGCGGTGCCGCTGCCCTCCAACGTCAGCTTGAGCTTGTAGGGCGAGTGCTCGGCGGTGATGAGCCCCTCGGGAAAGTCCTGGGGGTCCTTGTCGATGGTGCCATCCCACTCCAGCGAGTGCTCGCCGTGGGTGAGATCCTTCGCCTCCAGCGCCTTCTTCCAGATGGGCTCGACCTTCCCCCGACGGAACAGCTCCAGCGTGCCCTTCGTGAGCTGCGCGGCCCGATCTTCGAGGACGTAGGCGATTCGTGCCTTCTCCTGGCCCGGCGCGAAGTGGAAGCCGTCGGTGCCCTTGTCCTCGGTGGCCGGCGGGGGCGCGCCGTCCGCCAGGTACGAGTGGCTCTTCTGGGTGCCGGCCAGCAGGCGCAGCTCGCGCACGCCGAACGTGGCGGTGCGGAGGCGGTTCAGGTGCTCCAGGTCGGCGGCGGTGCGGGCAACGGCGGCGGTGCGCTTCATGGCGAGAGCCTCACGGGGTGTCGTACCGGGCGCGCACGTCGTCCTGGATGTCAGCCGTCTTCCCCGAGCCTGCGTCCTGCTTGAGGAAGACCTTCTGGTAGCGCTTCACGGCGTCCTCCGTCTTCGTGGCGTCCGCGTCCGGCGCCAGGAGGAAGCCGAGGTTGCACAGGCGCGCCTTGACGCCGCTCTCGTGGTTGTACGAGGGAAGACTGCCGAGCTTCAGCTCCCACTCGATGGCATCCAGCTCGGGGTCGACCTCGGGCGGCTTCGCGTCCTTGAACTCGTCCGGGACGATGGTCGGCGGATAGGCCGGCGCGGGAGGACTGGCCGGCGCGGCGGACGCCGAAGCACTGGCCTTCTCCCGGAGGGTGACCTTGAGGGTGCCCTGCGTCTCCTTCACCGGCAGGGGCTCCACCTGGATGAGCCCGTCCGCGCCGGTCTTCCCCGTCGCCTCCACCGGAGCGGTCAGCTCCCAGCTCTTGCCCTCCAGCGGCTTGTCGTCGGCGCCCAGCAGCACGAGGCGCAGACGGGCCCCCTTCACCTGCTTGAGGGTGAACTTCGCAGTCTGACTGGTGGCCGCGCCCAGTTGCTTCGGCTTGACGTCGGGAATCTCCACCGCGTCGCCCACCACGAGGGTGTTCGGGTTGGGCCGCTCCTTCTTGAGCGCGCCGTTGGCGGCGTCATCCCAGACGGTGTGATAATCCTTGAAGCCGTGCTGCTCGGCGATGCTCAGGATGCAGTCACCTTCGGTGACCTTGTGCTGCTTGGGCATGGCCTCGATCTCCCCCTCTGAGCGAGAACGACACGGGGAGTATAGCGCAACATGGCCCGGCCGAGGGCCAACCCGGCCCGTCAGGCCCGCGCGGGAGCGAGCGCGTTGATGTCCTCGTTCTCCAGCACGGTCTTCGGAGCGCCCTGGCAGGCGACGTGGAGCATGGCCCGGCCCACCTGCTCCGTCGTCGTCACGTACTTCGGGAAGAGCGTCTTCCACACCGGATACAGCGGGCCCACCACCGCGTAGAGAACGCGGTACAGCTTCGTCTTCGACACGATGCCGTGCATCGGCTGGATGAAGCCGGGGCGGAACATGTACTTCGCCTTGAACGGAAGCTGGAGCAGCGCGTTCTCCGTGCGCCCCTTCACCCGCGCCCACATGGCCCGGCCCTTCTCGGAGCTGTCGGTGCCCACGCCGGACACGTAGATGAATGTCATCCCCGGATTCAGCCGCGCCAGCACCCGGGCAGCCGCCAGCGTCAGGTCATACGTCACGCGCGTGTAGTCCGCCTCCGCCATCCCCGCCGAGGACACCCCGAGGCAGAAGAAGCACGCGTCGTACCCCGACAGCTCCCCCTCGATGGCGGAGTAATCCAGCAGGTCCTTGTGGACGATTTCGCGCAGCTTCGCGTGATTCTGCCCTGTCGCGCTCCGGCCAATCGCCAGCACCTGCTCCACGCCGTCATCGAGCAGGCACTCGCGCAGCACGCCCTGCCCCACCATGCCCGTCGCGCCGAAGAGAATCACCTTCATCGCGTCCCCCTCCTCAGTCCACCTGCGACGCGACGATGGGGTTCTGCTCCGCCGTCTGCCAGGGCAGCTCCGGCCACCAGCGCACGAATTCCGGCAGCGCCTCCGGCTCGAAGCTCTGCCCCGGCTTCGGCACCACCGTCGTCACTCCGACGCGCTGGGACGCCACGAGCACCCGCTCCACCGGCTCCGTCCAGCCGTGGAACGCCAGGTTGAACAGCCCCCAGTGCACCGGCAGCAGCACCCGGCCCTTCACCATCTGGTGCGCCCGGACGGCCTGCTCGGGGCCCAGGTGCCAGTCGGGCCAGGCGCTGCCGTAGGCCCCCGACTCAATCATCGTCACGTCGAACGGCCCCAGACGCTCGCCGATGTCGCGCATCGCCGGGAACAGCCCCGTGTCGCCGGAGAACCAGACGCGGTGCTGGGGGCCAATCAGCGCGTAGCTGGCCCACAGCGTCGCGTCGTTGTCGATGACGAGCCGCCCGGATGCATGCCGCGACGGCGTGGCGACAATCTCCAGCCCTCCCACCTTCGTGCGCTCCCACCAGTCCAGCTCGACGATGCGCTCCGCGGGCACCCCCCAGTACGCCAGGTGCGCGCCCACGCCTAGCGGCACGATGAAGCGGGTGTCCCAGCCCTTCATCGCGGTGATGGTGGGCTCGTCCAGGTGGTCGTAGTGGTCGTGCGAGATGACCACGGCGTCCAGCTTCGGCAGCTCGTCCAGCGCGACGAGCGGCTCATACCAGCGCTTCGGTCCCACCGTGCTCAGCGGCGACGCGCGCTCGCCCCACACCGGGTCGGTGAGGATGCGGTACCCGTCCACCTCCACCAGCAGCGTGGAGTGCCCCAGCCACGTGACGCGCAGCCCGGTGGCCGGAGGCGTGGCGAAGCGCTCGCGCCCGGCACGCACCGTGGGCATCGGAGTCGACGGGCTTCCATACGCGCTGGCCTTGAACGCCCCCGTCACCGAGCCCCAGAAGTCGTTCTTCAAGGGCTGCGGGTTCACGAAGCGGCCATCGCCACCCCACTGGGGTGACTTCTCCATCCGCACGCGCCGCTCCCCGTCCGCCCGCTGGCCGAAGGCCCGCCACCCATCCACCAGCGCCGCCACCACCGCGACGGCCAGCAGCGCGCCCAGGCCCAGCGCCACCCGCCCCAGCCAGCGCATCCACGTCCTGTTCTTCATGAACCCTCTCCGAGTGGCGCGCACATGGCGCGCACGGCCACCGTCATCCGCTCCACGAAGGCCTCGCGGCTCGTGCACCCGTACTTCAGGCCCCTCGCCGTCGCCTGCAGCGTGTCCGCGAGCTGGCGCGCCGTGAGCCCGGAGGCCTTGTAGGCCGCCATCAACCCGGACGCGCGGAGCGCCCGGGTCACGGCCTCCAGGAACTGTCCTTCGAACTCGGTGAACAGGGGGCCGATGATGTCGCTCCCCACCTCGACGAGGTCCGACGCAGCCGCGCCCATCATTCCGACGAAGCGGCCCGTCGTCTCGTCGAACGCCCGCACCAGCCGCGCCTCCAGCCGGAGCGAGCTGTCCCCGAGCGCCGCGGTGGCCGCCGCCAGCGCGCCCTCCAGCGTGTGCTGGAACGTGGCCCGGAACAGCTCTTCCTTTGTGGCGTAGTGCAGGTACAGCCCCTGCCGCGACACCTGGGCGGCCCGCGCCACCTCGTCCATGGACGTCTTCCGGTACCCGTAGCGCAGGAAGACCGTCAGCGCCGCGTCCAGCAGCTTGCGGCGGCGCGCGTCGTCGCCCGGCCTGGGCGCACCCGTGGGGTCAGGAGCCATTCCCGACATATTTGACAAGATGGACTCACTTTGTCAACCCAGACCGCCGGCCACGCCCGGCCCCGCGAGGGGCCAGACGAGTGGCACGACCACCGTCAGCAGCGCGAGCATCAGCGCCGTCAGCGGCGTCCCCACGCGGAGGAAGTCGCGGAAGCGGTAGCGCCCGGGGCCGTACACCAGGGCCGCGGACGGCTCCAGGGGCGTGAGGAACGAGCACGACGCGGCGAGGCAAATCCCGATCGCGAAGGCCCGGGGGTCCAACCCCATGTCCATGGCCGCGTGGATGCCCACCGGAAGCATGAGCAGCGCGGCGGCCTGGTTGCTCATGGGCACGGAGAGCACGATGGTGCCGAGCATGAGCACGAAGAGCACTCCGCGAGGCCCCACGAGCTCCACCAGGGGCAGGAGGCCCTGGGCGACATGCTCTCCCATCCCGCTCTTCTCCACCGCGCTCCCGAGCGTCAGCAGCGCGCCAATCATGATGACGACCCGCCAGTCCACGCGGAACGCGGTGCGCGCGTCGACACAGCCCGTCGCCACCATCACCAGCATGCCCGCCAGCCCGGCGATGGCCGGCGATGTGAGCCGCAGCCCCGCGACGAGCACCGTGCCCGCGAAGATGGCCACGGCGAGCGCGGCACGGCGGTAGCGCGGCCGCTGGTACTCGACATCGCCCAGCACGGTCAGGTCCTCGTCCCGCGCGAGCCCGCGCACCCGCTGCTCGGGTCCACCGAGCAGCAGCAGGTCGCCCACCGACAGCGGGAGGTTCTTCAGCACCTCCCCACCGGGGAGGCCGTCCGTCGCGCTCGGCTGGGGGTGGACGGACGGGAGAAAGGGATGGCGGTGGATGGCCAGCACCACGAGGCCGTAGCGCTCCGCGAAGCGGACGTCCCGCAGGGACCTGCCGGCCAGGGCCGACGTCGGAGGCACCGACACCTCGACGAGGGCGTACGTCTGGCGGGGGCTCTCGGGAATCCGGAGGTCCGCCCGCAGGCCGATGCTGCGGAGGCTCTTCACGCGCAGGATGTCGTCCAGGCCGCCGGCGATGAGCAGGTGCTCACGGGCCACGAGCACCTCCCGCGGCTCGGGAGGCAACAAGGTGCCCTGGCGCACGAGGCCCCGCACCGGAATCCCGAGTCCCTCGGTGAGGCAGCGAAGCTCCTTGCCCGCGAAGCGGGAGCGGGGCGTGAGCACCGCCTCCGTCACGTAGTCACGCCGAGGCAGGCACTTCGCCTCGTGCTCCACGCCCCGCTCCGGGAGCAGCCGCCGCATGAGGACCAGCGTCGCGATGATGCCGACCACCGCGAGCAGGAGCCCCACCGGCGTGAGCTCGGCGAAGCCCAGGCGCCCGAGCCCCTGCTCCTCCATCGCCGCGCTGACGACGAGGTTGGTGGACGTGCCGAACAGGAAGACGGTGCCCCCCAGCATGGAGCTGAACGCCATGGGCATCAGCAGCCGGCGAGGCGAGACGCCCGCCTGCGCGGCCGAGGCCATCGCCACGGGGAGGAACGCCGCGGTCACCGCCGTGTTCGAGGCCACGGAGGAGAACGCGCAGACGGCCACCAGCAGCATGACGGTGAAGCCCCAGGAGCTGGAGCCCGAGAGGGAGAGCAGCCGCCGGCCCACCAGCTGCATCACCCCCGTGGCCTCGAGCCCCTGCGTCAGGGCCAGGAGCGCGAAGATGAAGATGGCCGTCTCGCTCGAGAACCCGGAGAGGGCCTCCCGCGGCGTCAGCAGTCCGGTCAGCACCAGCAGCACGACGATGGCGAGCGAGCTCACCTCGACGGGGATGCGGTCGATGGAAAGGAGGACGATGGCTACCACCACCACGCCCAGAGCGACTGTCGTCATCATGTCCATGGGAAGATGGGGATTCGGAAAGGGTGAAAGGAGCTGCCTCGCTTCGGGGCTCGCGACGCCCGTCCTTCCGGCGCACCACCCGTTGACCTGGCAGGGCATGAACGGCGGTCCGCCGCCCCGGCGCGCGCGGGCGCGGGGAGAACCGGGAGCCGCGGCGGTGCGAGCGGCGGACGATGGCCCTCGCGCGCCGCGCCTGCTCTTCCGCGACCAGCCTCCGGAGCTGCCGGAGGCGCGGGTCGAGGGATGCAGCCGGTGTCTCCTCCACGCCCGGGGGTATGAAGGCGCTGCCCGCGTCGAAGGTGGAGACCGCCGACTCGCGGGGCGCACGCTCCCCCAGCCGCGTCAGCAGGGACGAGAGGCAGTGGGTGTCGCCCAGCAGCCGGACAGCGGTCCTGTCCGCGACGAGGTCCCGCTCGGGCGGAGTCCCCAGCCGATGCAGCCACGCGAGCATCCCCTGGGGCCTCGCTCCGGTTCTCGCCAGTGCCGCGGTCAGCGCGGCGGCGAGCGTGGCCCGGCGCGTGTGGCCATGCACGAGGTGCGCGAGCTC
The DNA here is from genome assembly GCF_012933655.1 of Pyxidicoccus fallax. Classification (GTDB taxonomy): domain Bacteria; phylum Myxococcota; class Myxococcia; order Myxococcales; family Myxococcaceae; genus Myxococcus; species Myxococcus fallax. Next base: position 27,369 of record NZ_JABBJJ010000091.1, read on the forward strand.
GTGCGCGACCAGGGCGCACAGCTCCGCCTCGTCGAGTTCGTCGAGTGCCGAGCTCGTCAGGATGATGCTGGAGGACCAGGGCCTCAGGCCGAGTGAGAAGGCATTCGGCCGCGGGTGGCGCGCCACGTAGAGGTGGGGACTCGGAATCCCCGCGGCGATGCTCAGATGGGCCACCAGCTCATGCAACCGGGGCGCCTCCTCGAAGTGGAGCCGGCGCACGCCATGCAGACGCACCACGAGGGCGTCCAGCCGCGTGTAGAGCCAGCCCGCGAGCCCTGCCACGACGGCGACGAGGGCCACTCCGGGGAGTCCCTTCAGGGAGAGCGCCAGCCCGAGCGACGGGGCCGCGAACGAAGCGAGGGTGGACAGAGCCCACATGGAGCTGCTCCTTCCTGGCGAAAGAGAGGTGGAGAAGCGCTCGTGCGAGCGCAGGCGCGCGCGAGCGAATGCGAGGACGGCGGAGAGGGGCGCCCGCGACTCAGCGGCGGGCGCGCGCTCCACCCGTGGCCAGGACCTCGGTGCTCACCCCTCGCCCGGCTCTCGGGAGCCCTCGACGACTCGAAGCCTTGGCGAAGAAGGGGGAACTCATGGCACTGCTGACCCAACACCGGATGCGCCACGCCCCATCCCCGTCGCGACGAGGCGTTGCCCGCCCGGCCGTCGGCGACCTCCGACCTTCCGGCTTTTCCGGGGCAGCCATGCCCTTGGCGGTGGCGGCCCTCCCCCTCCCGAGCCGCTCCTGGCATGCTGCGGGGGCTTTATGTCCACGGCCGCAGGCACCTCTCCCAGCAGCGCCCCGTCCCTCCGGGTGGCCCAGCTCGTCCCCCGCACCGAGGCGGAGGGCCCGGGCCACCGCTTCGCGCTGTGGGTCCAGGGCTGTGCCCTGCGCTGCCCCGGCTGCTGCAACCCGGAGATGTTCGCCTTCGAGCGCGGCACCGTCATGACGGTGGAGGACCTCGCCGCGCGAGTCCTCGCCACGCCCGGCATCGAGGGCCTCAGCCTGCTGGGCGGCGAACCCTTCTCGCAGCCCGGCCCCGCCGCGGACCTGTGCGAGCGCGTGCGCGCCGCGGGACTCAGCATCATGGTCTTCACCGGCTTCACCCTGGCGGAGCTGAAGGCCCAGGCCCACCCGGACGTGGAGCGCCTGCTCGCCACCGTGGACCTCCTCGTCGACGGCCGCTTCGAGAAGGACCAGCCGGAGACCCGGCGCCGCTGGATTGGCTCGCGCAACCAGGTCATGCACTTCCTCACGCCGCGCTACTCGCCGGACGAGCCCCGCTTCAGCGCCCCCAACACGGCGGAGGTGCACTTCGTCGACGGGAAGCTCGTCATCAACGGCTGGCCCGAGCTGGCCAACCGCCTCCGTCCATGACCCAGGTCTCCCTCGCCGAGCACTCGTTGCTCACGCTCGCCCGCGCCATCGTGGGCCTGGGGCAGTACGCCTCCGTGGAGGACCTGCTCCGAGACAGGCACACCGTCCCGGACCGGCTGAGCCCCGGCGCCATGCGCGTCCTCCAGGACACCCTCGCCAAGGGCAGCGTCCTCGCGCTCGCCCGGTGCGGAGGCTGGAAGCAGCGGCGCTACCTCGACGGCGGGCAGGAGCGCTCCGGCCGGCTCTGGCAGCGGCACGCGCCCCCCGCGCTCCACTTCTCGCCCCGGACCTTCCTCACCCTGCGGTGGATGCTGGAGCAGCCGCTGGTGAAGCACGGCTGCATGCCGCTGCCCGCCGAAGGCACTCCCACCGCCGCCGACGAGCTCTTCCTCTACCTCTGCTGCCGGCTCGTGGCCGGCACGCCTTGCGCGCAGGCCGTGGGCGAGCAGGCGCTTTTCCGCGGCTCCGCCCTCTGCTGGCTCGGCTTCCCGGACCTGCTCGGCGCGAAGCCTCCGGCCCTCTCCGCCGCGAACTTCACCCCGCTGCTCGCGGACGGAGGCTGGCTGCTGGAGGCGCTGCGGGAGGACCTCGCGCGCCGCTGGCGCCAGCTCGAGGAGTCCAAGCGCTTCATCCTGGAGCCCGCGGCGCTGGTGGCCCTCGGCACCGCGCAGGAAGCGGTGCTGTCCCTCCTGCTCGACGCGGTGGACGCCGCCGGGCGCAGGGACCTCGCCGGCTTCCTCCTGGCTGCGGGCCGGCCCCTGCTGGAGCAGCCCGCGGCGCACTGGGTGGCGGGCCTCTCCCCGTCCGCGTCGCTCGGCCAGCGGGCCCAGGCGGCCCGGGCCTCCGGTGCCTTCCTCCGCACGTTGGGGCGGCTCGCGCGCTGGGACGCGGACCACCGCGCCGTGCGCTTCTTCGACGATGACTACGACGCCGCCCAGCTCCTCCTGTCCGAGTGGAGCGCCTTCGGCGAGGCCGGCTTCCGCCGCGCCGCGGACCTGGAGCGCGAGCTGTCCACGTCCCTCACGACCTCCAGCGCGATTCCCGCTACCCTTCCTCCCCCTTCCGCCGAGAGCGCCCCATGAGCCGCGCCTACCGAATCTCCGTCTCCGAGTCCCTCAACCGCGTCGTCCAGGCCGAGGACGGCGTGTGCTCCAAGCTGGAGCTGCTGCCGCTGCTGTCTCGCGAGGAGCTGGCCGGGCTGCTCGCGGCGGAGCTGGCGGGCCGCGGCTTCAAGCAGGACGGTGACGTCGCCGTGCGCACCGAGCCGGACGGCGTCCGCGTCGCCGTGGACGTCACCACCGGCGACGTGAGCGTCACGCTCGCGGACCAGGCCGAGGTGAAGCTCACGGCGACGGGCGAGGTGACCGTCATCGACAGGGTCGGCGACAAGGACGCCGAGGCCCAGGCCCGGCAGAAGGCGCTGGACCGGCTGGAGACCGAGGCGAAGGACGCCGCGGAGCGGATGCGCGAGCACGTCACCCGCCGCCTCGAGGGCCGCCTGAGAGACCTCAAGTCGGAGCTGGACGCGGTGAGCAACAAGGTGACGGCCGAGGCCCTCAAGGTGCGCGCCCGGCAGCTGGGCACCGTGGAGGAGATTCACGAGGACGCGGCCACCGGCTCGCTCACCATCAAGGTGCGCGTATGAGCCAGCGCGTCCCCGAGGAGTCGCTGCCCGTCGAGCTGTCCCCCTTCGCCGCCGTCGAGGCCGCCTACCCCGCCGAGCTGGGCCGGGTCTGCGAGGCGCTCCTGCGCGGCCTGCCGGTGATGATTGAAGCCGACAAGGAGCTGACGCCCTTCTTCTACAAGTGCCTGCGCGACAGGCTGAAGAAGGACGGCAAGCAGTTCCTCTACCTGGACGGCCGCCCCGCGCAGGAGCCGCCTCCGGGCATGCCCCCGCCGAGCATGATGGCCACGCTCATCGGCCAGCTGCGGGACGCGGTGCGCGGCGCGGTGCGCGAGCGCATCATCGTGCTGCCCCACCTGGACCTGCTCACCACCAGCAGCGGCGGCCTCACCTCGGAAGCACGCGAAGTGATTCCGCTGCTGTACGAGAACCCGGAGATGGTCTGGGTCGGCTTCAAGGACCCGTCCTTCCCACTGCCGCGCGTCATCGAGAACCTCTTCCCCCACAAGGAGAGCATCCTCGGCGTCAGCCGCGACAGGCTGCGCTACCTCATCACCCAGCGCGAGAGCCGCAAGTTCGGCCGGGGTCTCCAACCGTACTCGCTCTACAAGCACGTGTCCGGCGTCAACGCCGTGCGGCTGCGCCGGCTCCTGGGCGCGATTACCGGCGAGGACTACCCCACGGACGCGAGGCCCGCGTACGCGCAGCTGCGCACCGCCACGCTCACCGGCAACCTCAGCGTGCCGGAGCTGGATTTGCACGGGGACATCGGCGGGTACGCGAAGGTGAAGCAGCGGCTCCAGCAGGAAATCCTGGACGTGCTCGCGCACAAGGACACGCTGAATGACCCGGAGGCGGTGAAGCGCGTGGAGGCGCTGTTGCCGCGCGGGATGATTTTCTGGGGCCCTCCGGGCACGGGCAAGACGCTCTTCGCCAAGGCGATGGCGTCCGCGCTGGGCGCGGCGGTGCAGGTGGTGAGCGGCCCGGAGCTGAAGAGCCGCTGGGTGGGCGAGAGCGAGGAGAACCTCCGCCAGATTTTCGTGCGCGCCCGGCAGGCGGCGCCCAGCATCATCGTCTTCGACGAGCTGGACTCCTTCGCCGCCGCGCGCGGCACCTTCACCGGCTCCGGCGTGGAGCACTCCATGGTGAACCAGCTGCTCACGGAGATGGACGGCTTCCGCAAGGAGGAGCTGGTCTTCGTGGTGGGCACCACCAACTTCGTGGAGTCGCTGGACCCGGCGCTCCTGCGCCCCGGCCGCTTCGAGTTCCAGCTGTGCATCCCCTACCCGAACAGCACGGACCGCCGCGCCATCCTGTCCATCTACGACAAGAAGCTGGGCCTCGCGATGACGGAGCGGGCCATGGACTACGCGGTGAAGCGCACGGGGGACCTCGTGGAGGGCACCGGCACGCGCTTCTCCGGTGACCACATCCAGGCGCTCTGCCGGGCTCTGGCGCGGCGCCGGCTGCGCGACGCCACGCAGGCGCCCACCGAGGCGCTGGACGTGGAGCGCGCCCTCACCGAGTTCCTCGACCGGCCGGAGCTGACGCCCGCGGAGGAGAAGGTGGTGGCCACGCACGAGGCCGGCCACGCGGTGTGCGCCCTCTTCTGCCCCCACGCGCCCGCCATCGACCGCATCAGCATCCGCGGGGACCTCGCGGGCTCGCTCGGCTTCGTGCAGTACGCGGACCCGGCGCACCGCTACGTCGTCACGCGCGGGCAGATACTCGACGGCATCTGCATGCTCTTCGGCGGCCGCGAGGCCGAGGCGCTGCTGTTGGACGACCTGTCCCTGGGCAGCGCTCACGACTTGCAGCGCGCCACGGAGATGGCCCGCGAGCTGGTGGAGGAGCTGGGCATGGGCGGCGACCGGGTGCCGGTGCGCCGCTTCGAGGCGCCCGGCCGTCAGGCGGACCGGCACGCCCTGTCCGACGCCACGCGCAGCACGCTGGAGGCCGCCATCGAGCAGGTGCTGGCGGAGCAGCGCGCCCGGGCCCGTGACATCCTCCAGCGCGAGAAGGCGCGCCTCGTGGCGCTGCGGGATTTGCTCATCGAACGCAAGGTGTTGGACCGCGAGGCCTTCACCCACCTGGCGCCCGCGCAGGCGCCGAAGAAGGAGTCCGCCCTTGGCTAGCCTCATCCTCCAGCTCCAGGTGGACCCCGCGACGGGCCGCAAGGACATCCTCATCAAGTACGAGAGCGACGCGGACGCGCTCCCCATGGAGCACGAGGAGGAGCACCGGCGCCTCGTGGACAAGCTCATCGCCGGCGGCGCGCTGAAGGCGTCCGAGGTGGGCCGCGTCATCGTCCAGCGCGACACGCCGTCCGGTCAGGTCGCGGAGCCCACGTCCTCGGCCGAGGAGACTTCCGGAAAGGTGGGCCAGAAGGCCTGATGTCCACGCTCGTCTTCCCCAGTGAGGAAGCGCTCCAGCTCGCGCTCACCTCCGGCTTCATCCCTTTCGAAACGCAGGCCGCGCCGGCACGCTACCGCCGGACCGCGGAGGGTGCGCTCCACGTCACCCCGGACGTCGCTCCGGGCAGGGCCGCGCTCCAGCAACTGGCGTCGCTCGGCGTCAAGGTGGCGAAGGCGGAGGCGGCGGGCAAGGCCGTGCTCCAGCGGCTGGCGTCGCTCGGTGCCAGGAACGCGAAGTCGGGCGCCGAAGAGGCGGCGACGGGCAAGGCCTCGCTCCAGCAGCGGGCGTCGCCTGGCGCCAAGGGGGCGAAGCCGGACGCCGGAGAGCCCACGCCGGTTCTGTGCTGGGCGGAGCTCGTCTCCCCGCGCCGCGTCCCCGTCGACGCCGCGCCCACCGGCCCGGTGCTCTTCCTTCCGGCCGCCCGTGAAGCCCTGCTGCCGCTGGCGGGCGAGATGCTGCGCCTGGGCTGCGACCGGCAGGAGGTCCTCTTCGCGAGCGGCGACGGCGAAGCCAGCCACCGGGCCCTGCTGCGGGCGATGGCGCCGCCCTACTTCACCCTCACCGGCGCGCTGGACCACACGGGCGGGCTGCGCGCCTTCGTGCCCGCGGTGCCCGGGCAGCACTCCGTCTGGGTGGAGCTGGGATACACGCACCCGCTGGCGCGCACGCTTCAACCCGCGCCCCGGACGCTGCTGCTCATCACCGGCACGGGGCCCTGGCTCACCGCGCCCGACGGGCCGTGGACGGACCTCTATCAAGTCACCGACCTGCGCCTCCCCGAGCCGGCGGAGGACTGGGAGCCCCAGCCCGCGCCGGGACGTCTCTCGGTGCCGCTGCGCCTCACGCGGGCGGCGCGCACGGAGCCGGCCAGCCTCTGGGTGCTGCGAGAGAACGCGGTGGCCCAGGTGGAGTCGCTGGTGCACACGCTGCCGGAGGCGCTGCTGTCCCAGCTGCGCTTCGCGGTGGCCGGTCCGCCGGAGTCCCCATGCATCGTCCTGCGCGCGAGGCCGGGCCGCGAGCGTCCGCCGGAGCTGGGCCTGACGGGCATGGGATACGCGCCGCTGCCGCAGCTCGCGGACCTCTTCCTGCCGTGTGACGGGCTGCTGGAGCCGCCCGTGCGGCGAGACAGGCTGCGCGCGCTGCTCGCGCCCGAGCGGGACACCGTCACCTGGCTGCACCCCACGGGCGGCGGGGCCTTCCGCGCCGAGCGCCTGCCCGAGTCGGCCTTCCACCCGCTCGACACGTGGGTGGACTACGTGGTGGACACCGGCGCCGCCGCGCTGACGCCCTGGGTGCGCGGAGCGACCTTCGACTTCGAGGCCTTCGAGGCCGAGCAGGGAGAGTGGGTCAGCCTCGGCAAGCAGAAGGCCGAGAAGGCCCCCGCGGAGGACGATGCGGAGTCGCGCTCGTCCCGCCGCCGGCGCAACGCCCCCACGGAGCCCGCCGCGCCCGCGCGGCCCACGCAGGTCATGCCCGTCCGCGCGGCGCCGGCTTCGGGCCCGCGCCTGGCGCCGCTCACGGCCACGCAGCTCAGCGCCGCGGAGGAGGAGCTGGCGAAGGTGGAGAAGTCCTTCCTCGCGCTCGACGCGCCCGCGGACTCGGCCGAGCGGCGCGAGCTGTGGGTGCGCATGGCGGAGCTGAACGGGCAGCTCGGCAACCGGCGCGATGCGGGGCTGTGCTGGACGCGCGCGCTGTGGGAGGCCGCGGGCCCCGAGGCCGCGGACCTGGCCTCGCGCTGGGCGGAAGCGGACGGCGCGGCCTCGGCCGCCGAGCTGCTCTCCCGCACCGAGCCCTCGGGTGACGACGTGCGGGCACTGGCCAGCGCCCTGACGCGGACGGTGCTGGTGCCCGGCGAGACGGCGCCCGGGGATGTGCCCTCGCTGCAGCGGTGGCTGGACCGGCACGACGCATCGCTCGACGTGCGCTCCCTGTGGCTCGCGCGGGCGTCGCTGGACCGGCTGGCGGGAGGAGACCCGCTCGGGCTGGCGCGCGCCGGAGACCGGCTGCTGACGATGCTCCAGCGCGGTCTGTCACTGGCGCGCGACGTGCCCCGCTTCCTGCGCGCGGGCACGAACTCGGTGCAGGCGCCCCGGCTGGTGGCGCAGCTGGAGGCGATGCTGGAGCGCTTCGAGCGCACGACGCGCCGCCGCTCCTCCGTGGAGGCGCCGCCCGCCCTCACGCAGGCGTACGTGCACTTCGTCTTCGCCTGCGGGCTGGCGCGGCTGGGGCAGGCGGACCGGGCGCGCGCGCTGGCGGCCACGGCGGCCGGAGCGCTCGACACGCAGGAGCCCATCCACGGCTTCCTCGCGCGGGCCTACGGGGCGCGCGTGCAGCAGGCGCTGGAGGGGCTGCCGCCGGAGACGCCGCTGCCGCCGGACATCGCCTCGGAGCTGAACGCGCTGAGCACCTTTCAGCGGTACAAGGTGGACCGGCTGCGGCAGGCGTCCGCGCTGCTGGAGCCCAGCGAGCGGTTGGATCCGGCGCGGGCCTTCGGGCGCGGCGCGCGTGACTTGCGAGGCGAGGAATTCGCGGCGCTGCGGGACGTGAAGGACGCGGGCAAGGTGGCCGCCGAGCTGGACAGGCTCACCGTCCGGGCGGTGGCCGTGGGCCTTCCCGCGCCGGAGCGCCAGCGGCTGGTGGGAGGCGTGCTGGACACGCTGCCCCGGCTTTCCCCCGCGAGCGCGCTCCCTCTGTTCGACCGGCTGCTGTTGGCGCTGGAGACGCTCCCGGGTGAGGTGCAGGGACAGTTGCTGGGGGATGCGCTCACGCTGATGGCCCTCTTCGGCCGGGCGGACCGGGCGACGGAGCTGGCGGCGCGGCTGCGCAAGGTGCTGGTGGCGCTGCCGCCGGAGTCGCCCGCGTGGGCGCAGGGCCTGCTCGGGATGAGCCTGCGCGCGCTGCGCCGGGTGGGCCTGTCGCGGCAGGCGGCGGAGCTGGTGGAGGCGGCGCGGGGGCTGCTCACGCGGCCCAAGACGCCGCTGCCGGCGCAGCTCGGCGTGGCGGCGGGGCTGGCGATGCTGGGCCATACGCCGGAAGCGGTCACCGTGTTCGACCGGGCCTTCGACTCGCTGGCGGCGGCGAAGGGCGCGCTGCCGGAGCGGCTGGCGCTGACGCGGAGTCTCGCGGGCGCGCTGGCGTACGCGCCGGTGGACGTGGCGCTGCCGGGCCTGGCGCGGCTGTCGGAGGGATTGCCGGCGGTGACGGACAGCTACAACACGAACAGCCACTTCTGCCTTTCCGTGGTGGAGCTGGCGGACGCGCTCGTGGTGGGCCACGTGGAAGTGGGCCAGGGCACGGGTGAGCGCGCGCGGAGCTGGCTGGACGAGGACGAATTCCTGGTGCGACGGCGCATCCATCGGGAGCTGGAGGAGCGCACAACATGAGCAGTCTTCCCCGGCGCGAGCCATCCGCCGCCGACCCCATCAGCGAGCTGTCGTTGGACGCGCTCTCGCGCGAGGCCCAGGCCCTGCGTGAGCGGTTGAACCGCTTCCGGCTGTCGTTGGGCCGGCACTTCGTGGGCAAGCAGGGGCTGGTGGACCTGATGACGGTGGCGGCGGTGGCGCAGGAGCCGCTGCTGCTGGTGGGCCCCCCGGGCACGGCGAAGTCGGACCTGGTGCTGAAGTTCCGGGACGCGCTGCGCATCCCGAACGAGGACTACTTCGAGTACCTGCTGACGCGCTTCACGGAGCCGTCGGAGGTGCTGGGCCCCATCGACATCAACCTGCTGCGCCAGGGCCGCTACATCCGGCGCGAGGGCGGCAAGCTGCCCACGGCGCGGCTGGTGTTCCTGGACGAGGTGTTCAAGGCGAGCTCGGCCATCCTGAACGCGCTGCTCACGGTCATCAACGAGCGCAAGTTCTACCAGGACGGCGCGCCGCAGCCGGTGCGGCTGAAGGTGCTCTTCGCGGCGACCAACGAGCTGCCCGAGCACGCGGAGCTGGGGGCGCTGAAGGACCGCTTCTGCCTGAAGGCGGCGTGCCGGCCGGTGCAGGACCGCTACTTCCTGGAGCTGCTGGACTCGGGCCTGGAATCACAGACACACCGCGAGCTGAACCAGAAGCCCTGGGCGGAGGGGCACGCCACGCTGGACGACGTGCTGAAGGCGCACCGCTACCTGACGCTGATGATGGGCAAGCGCGAGACGGGCCCGGACGGGCGCGAGCTGCGTGACAGGGATTTGTTCTTCCGGGACGAGCTGCTGCGCGAGTTCCGCCGGGTGGTGCAGACGCTGACGCGCGAGGACGGCGTGTTCATCAGCGACCGCAAGCTGGTGAAGCTCTACCGGCTGCTGCGCACGCGCGCGTGGATCTTCCACGGCGGCGCAGTGGAGCGGCAGGACCTCCAGCTCCTCTCCTACCTCGGCGAGAGCCGCGAGGAGATTGACCTGCTGGAGGAGAAGGTGCCCCGGCTGCTGGGGCTGACGTGAAACCGACGCCGCTGTGCCTTCTTCATTCGCGATTCGCTTGGGCACAACGCCACGAGAAGATCGAGAAGGCGAGTGGCGTGAAGGTACTCTCGCCCGGGCACGTGAGGACGGATGCGCCGTTTTTTCTGGATGGAGGAGGACAGGGTGGTTGCAGCACGGCACGGCGGGGTCGTCGACGCATGGCACAAGTTGTCGCTGCCCGGCGTGCGGTGTCACACGTGCGGTGCCACCTGGAGCGACGTGGGCTACGAGTACCCGTCCATCGACCTGTCTCAGTTACCCGAGCGCCACGAGTTCGTGAAGGCCCGGCCCGAGCCGTTCTCCGAGTTCGCGCGCCTGCGTGAGTTGGTGCGCCCCCTGGCACCTCCGAATGCCGAGCTGCCACCTGGAACGGGCTTCGGCCCGCTGGTGGGGCGTGCGACTGGGGACTTCGGCCCCATCGTCTGGGTGGGAGGAGAGAAACTCCTCCTGCGTCGCGACGTGCTGGAGCGCCTCCAGTCGGAAGGCGTGCGGGGGTTGCTCGGCTGCCCCACCCAGCTCCGGTTTCGCAAGAAGGATGCACCGGAGTTGCTGGAGCTCCAGGTCGAGCCTCGCGGCCGGCTGCACCCGGACTGCATCCCCCCGGAGGTGCCTCCGCCGTGCGCCACCTGCGGCCGGCATGGATTCCGGCGGCCAGACGAACCCATCCTCGACGCGGCCTCGCTGCCCACGGACCTGGACCTGTTCCGGGTGGGCAACTACGCCTCGATGGTCATCTGCACCGAGCGGTTCATGGAAGCGGTGCACCGCCTGCACCTGGACGGCATCACCTTCCAGGAGCTGCTCGCGCGGTAGGCGGGTTCACCGTCGATTGAGCAACCCAAGCTTGGTGGCCGTGGGGTTGCGCCCCTCGCTGCATTCAGCCGACAAAGCGAGCAAGGACTTGCAGGAAAACACGCTGGACGGAGGATGCGGGTACCGCACCTGCCGCTCCCACTCCTCCTCCAGCCGAGCCACCCCAGGCACCGGGCACCACCGTCCCACCAGCACCACCCACGCCCCCCTGAGCTGACGATGAATTCAAGCCCTACCTTCAGGCGAAGAGGATGAGCACGGAGCTGCGAGGACCCCAGGACGCGGAGCGCTGGCTGTGCGCCGGGCTCTGCCTTGCCCGTCAGGACGGCCCCTCCCCCGAGGCCCTCACGGCGGCCATCCCATGGCTCCAGGCCACGCTCGCCGAGTCACCCGACCTGCCGCCCCCGGCCTTCGTCTCCGAC
>NZ_JABBJJ010000092.1 GCF_012933655.1 Pyxidicoccus fallax
CCCCCTCCCCAGCAGGTTCCGAGGGGACTCCCAGCTTGCACGGAAATCCCATATAGCCCCTCCGGGCAATTGTGCGGCACACGAGCGACCCAGAGGGCTGGCCCCCGGGACTGCTCTGGAGGATTTGATGGAGTTGTCGAGTCTCGAGTCGAGTTTCTGGGCAGTCGCACCCGGCGTCATCGGCGCCGTGGGGCTGCTCTTCGCTGCGTTCTTCTACTTCCGCGTCAAGTCACTCCCCGAAGGTGACGCGACGATGAACCGCATCGCGGGCTACATCCGCGAAGGCGCGATGGCGTTCCTCGTCCGCGAGTACAAGGTGCTGGCGATCTACTGCGCCGCCATCGCGGTGCTCATCGGTCTGGCGCTGGGGTGGATTGCGAGCGCGAGCTTCGTGCTGGGCGCGTTCCTGTCGCTGCTCGCGGGCTACATCGGCATGAAGGCGGCGACCTTCGCGAACGTGCGCACCGCGCAGGCCGCGCGCACCGGCTCGAAGCCGAACGCGCTCCTGGTCGCCCTCGACGGCGGCGCCGTGATGGGCCTCGCCGTCGCCGGCCTGGGGCTGATCGGCATGGGCGGCGTCTACTACGCGTTCAAGGGAAGCGAGCACCTCTCCCCCATCCTCCACTCCTTCGCGGTGGGTGCCAGCTCCATCGCGCTCTTCGCGCGCGTGGGCGGCGGCATCTACACCAAGGCCGCCGACGTGGGCTCCGACATCGCCGGCAAGGTCATCGAGAACATCCCCGAGGACGACCCGCGCAACCCCGGCGTCATCGCCGACAACGTGGGCGACAACGTGGGTGACGTGGCCGGCATGGGCGCCGACATCTACGAGTCCATGGTGGCCGCCCTCGTCGCCGCGATGGCGATGGCGCTGACCGCCAATGCCACGGAGCTCTCCCGCCTCGTGGCGGACCCCTCGTCGACGGCGAACGCGAAGGTGGCGGGCGTGGTGCTCCCGCTCGTGCTGACCGCGGTGGGTCTGGTGGTGAGCGTGCTGAGCATCTTCATCGCGCGCGCCCTCAAGCACATGAACCCCGCGCAGGTGCTGCGCAGCGCCCTCATCATGCCCCCCGTCATCCTGGTGGGGCTGTCGTTCGTGATGATGCAGATGTTCGGCCTGTCCCAGGCCATCACGGTGGCGCTGGCCGCGGGTGCCTTCGGCGGCGCCATCATCGGCCTCGTCACGGACTACTACACCTCGGCCAAGCCGGTGCAGCGCATCGCGGAGGCCTCCATCACGGGCGCGGGCACCAACCTCATCCGCGGCCTCGCCGTGGGCATGGAGAGCGTGGGCATCTCGATGGCCACCATCGCCATCGTGGCCTACATCGCGGACCGGGCGCTCGGCCTGTACGGCATCGCGCTGTCCGCCGTGGGCATGCTGGGCGGCACGGCCGTCGTGATGACGGTGGACGCCTACGGCCCCATTTCCGACAACGCGGGCGGCATCTCCGAGATGTCGGGGCTGGGCCCCGAGGTGCGCGCCATCACCGACGAGCTGGACGCGGTGGGCAACACCACGGCGGCCATCGGCAAGGGCTTCGCCATCGGCTCGGCGACGCTCACCGTCATCGCGCTCTTCTCGGCGTTCAACCTCGAGGTCAACCACACGCGCGTCGCCGCCGGCCTGCCGGAGATGACCCTGCTGCTGACCGACCCGAACGTCATCGTGGGCCTGCTGCTGGGCTCCATCCTCCCGTTCCTGGTGGGCGCCTCGACCATGCTCGCCGTGGGCCGCGCGGCGGGTGCCATCGTCGAGGAGATTGGCCGCCAGTTCCGCGAGATTCCGGGCCTGATGGAGCTCAAGGCGGATCCGGACCCGAAGAAGATCGTCGACATCGCGACCAAGGGCGCGCTGCGCGAGATGATCTTCCCGGGCCTCATCGCCGTCGTCGCCCCGCCGCTGGTGGGCTACCTGCTGGGGCCGGGCGCGCTGGCGGGTCTGCTGGCTGGCTCGCTCGTCGTCGGCGCCACGATGGCCCTCTACATGGCCAACGCGGGTGGCGCGTGGGACAACGCCAAGAAGTTCATCGAGAAGGGCAAGCTGCCGGGCCACGCGAAGGGCTCGAGCGTCCACAAGGCCGCCGTCGTCGGCGACATGGTGGGCGACCCGTTCAAGGACACCTCGGGTCCTGGCGTCGCCATCCTCATCAAGGTCATGAGCGTCGTGTCGCTGCTCGTGGCCTCCCTCATCGCGACGCGGTAGTCATTGCACGCGGTGCGGTGCCTCGCCCCGAGGTGCCGCGCCGTGTGTGGTAGCTGGCATCCCGCGGCCCCCAGGGGCCGTGGGGTGCTTCGGAGCCCCGGCCGGACGCAGGCGCGGACGCGCGTCTCCCGGCAACGGCCAAGGCCGCTCATGTGGGGCACAGAACACCCAGTCAGGGATTGCAGGGCAGGCCCCCGGGGAGGCCGGCGAGCGCGTGTTACGCTCGTCCCTACTCCGCGACCGCCAACGCGCCAGTTTCAGGAGAAGGAGCATCGAGCATCGGCCCTCACGGGCCAGACGCGCGCGCTCGCACCCGCTCCCTCGGGTGTGAGGGAGGAATGCCACCGCTGTTCCTGACACAGAGGTGTCCCATGGTTCTGGAACTCTCCCAGCAGCAAATCAATCTCCTCCACGGTTGCCTGGCCGAAAGCATCGAGGAACTGCACGACGAGGTCCTCCACACCGACGGTCGCGAGATGCGCGGGGAGCTGAGAGAGAAGCTCCACCAATTGCAGGCCCTCCGGCGCCAGGTGGAGGCCATGCTGCAGCGGGAGCAGCAGCCGTCTCTCTGACGCGGGCCGCCCGGGCTTCATTCCGGCACGGCACACCTCGGCGGCCCTTCACGGCCCTTCGCGCCAGTCCGCTTCCTCCACGGGTCTCCCCTCTTCCTGACGCGCCGGGGGGCCTGGAGTCACGGACGCGGCTGGCGCATCGCATCGCGGTGCTGGAATGACACCGCCGGCTGGCGCACGGGCCCTGCCACATCCAGCGCGGACGCGGGGCTTGTGTCGAGCCCCTGGGCCGTGGCACGCCCTGGGCCGTGACCACCTCTGGCCTCGACAACTCAGCACTCCCCGCCCACGACCCGAACGCGCGTTGGTGGGCGAGTCCCGGCGTCGTGGTGTCGGCCGTGGTGTTCCTGGTCGCGTTGCACGCGTTGAACCCGAGCAACACGCAGGCGGACTGGCGTGTCTTCTATGACGCCGGGGCGCACGCGCTCGCGGGGGAAGCGCTGTACCGGCCAGAGGACCTCCCCTGGGTGTACAAGTATGCGCCCGTGACGGCGTATGTCTTCGCGCCGTTCGCCCTGTTGCCCCAGGGGGTGGCGCGCTGGGTGTGGGTGCTGCTCACCGCGGCCATGCTGGTGCGCGGCTATCTGCTGTGGGCCTCGCAGCTGTCGCGGCCCCTGCCCATGTGGGCGCACGTGCTGGTGCTGGCGCTGGGGGTGCCGTTCTTCAAGCACCTCTTCCGCTACGGCAACTGCGACTCGTTGCTCCTGTGGCTCGCGCTCGAGAGCGAGGCGTTGCGCACGAAGCGGCCGCTGGCCTCGGGGGCCGTGCTCGCGCTCGCGTGCGTGTTCAAGCCGCCGCTCGGGCTGCTCGGGCTCGTGGCGCTGCTGGCACGTGAGTGGAAGCGGGTGGTCGCCACGGGTGCCGCGGGGCTCGCGCTGCTGGCGCTCCCCGCGCTGCAGCTGGGACCGGCGCGCGCCTGGGGGGAATTGCAGGCGTGGCGCGCGATGCTCGCGAACTCGACGGGCCCGATGATTTGCGCCAACCAGAACCAGAGCGTCTTTGGCATGGCGTGCTGGGTGTTCTCGCCCGAGGAAGGCGCGCGCTACACGCTGCTGGCGGCGGGGTTTGGCGCCCTGCTCTTGGGCACGCTCGCCGTGCTGCTCGTGGCGCTGGCCAGGGTGGACCCCGCGGCGGCGCGGCGCGCGCTCACCGCGGTGGCGCTCTACTGCACGGCGGTGTTGTCGCCACTCGGGTGGCGCAACAACCTCGTGAGCCTCATGCCGCTGACGTACCTGCTGGTGGAGGCGGCGCTGCGACTGCGCTCGCGCGCGACGTGGGCCGCCGCGCTCTTCGCCCCCGCTGTGGCGACGCTCACGGGCCTGCTCGCCTACGAGGTGCTCGGCCGCGCGCGCTTCCAGGTGTTCCTCGAGCTGCGAGTGCTCGGGGTGTGCGCGGCGGTGACGGCCATCACCGCGATGGTGCTGCAGGTGCGCGCCGCGCGAGCGTCATCGCCGGAGGTCGCGCACTCGCGGCGGGACGTGGCGATGGACGCTCGCGGCGGTGGATGACGGTGGCTCAGGCGCCCGAGGGACGCGCCGGCCGGAAGGCGCTCGGGCCCATGGGGGTGATTTCGTAGCGCCCGATGACCTTGGCGGGGTCTCCCTCCAGCACGGGGCGCAGCGCGTCCACGGACTCCGCCTCGAACACGGCCATCCCGAAGACGCCCGAGGGGTCGAGCACCGGACCCGCCACGACGAGCGTGCCGGCCGCGAGCTGGCTCTGGAGGAACTCGCCATGCGCGCGCATCGTGGCCTGCTCGTCGGCGGTCATGGACATGGCGAAGTCGGGACGGTTCGGGATGAGGCGAACGAAGAAGAGGCTGGAGGGCATGGGACGTTCCTTGTACCCCAGTTCGCGAGGTGGCGACTCGCGTCACGTCGGGTGGGAGGCGTGACTCTGGAGTAACATGAGCACCCTTTCGCGAAGGGGGCGCGCGCGTGAGCATCTGGCGAGGGTTGTGGGCCTTGTGGCGCAGCAGGCCCTACGGTCGGAGGCTCGCGAACAAGGTCGCGGACACGCTGGGCCGGTGTCATGGCATCTGCTACGACCACATCGACTATTGCGGCGTAGGGCTCTTCAAGCGGGGAAAGAAGTTCATCTACGACCACGTGTACTACGGCGTCCCCGAGTTCGAGGAGAACGGCGCGCCGCAAGAGGGCATCGCCGTGTTCCAGGACCGCGAATCCTTCGTCGACTGGCTCTCCCGGCAGAGCGATGAGTCCCTCAGTGGGAGGGACCAGCCGGACCCCTTCTATTTCAACAACCAGCGCATCACGCGTGCGCGCCTGAAGGATGCGGTGGCCGGCTACATCCCCCGTGTCTGACGGACGTGCCAGCTCGCGCAGACCCCGCCTCTCTTCCTGTTCCCAGTCATCGGCCTTCCCGCCCACGCGCGGCGGGCTTGCGGGTTTCGTGCGGCAACCATGATGGAACGATGAGGAACGTGCCCCTCGCGCGGAGGCACGCTCGCGTCCCGTGGAAGGGATTCGAGCATGTGCGTGAAGGGGTGGCTGCGGGCCGTGGGTGTCCTCGCGGCGTGTCTGGCGCTCTCCGCGGCTGGAGCCGAGGCGCGTGGGGTCATCTTCGGGACGGTGAAGGAGGCCGGGACGGGAGCCACCGTGGCCGACGTCGTCATCACGGTGACCTCGCCGTTACTGCGAGGGGAGCTGACCGTGGTGACGGACGCCCAGGGAAGGTACCGGGTTCCCGACCTGCCTCCCGGGTCGTACACCGTGCGGTTCGAGAAGGAAATGTTCCGGCCCTATGCGCGAGCCGACGTGCCGTTGAAGGAGGGACACTCCACGAAGCTCGATGTGTCGCTGGTCGCGGAGTCCTTGGAGGACGGCATCCATGACCTCGCGTGCGGCCCGCCGACCATCGACATCGGCAGCACGACGACGGGACGCGACCTCGACCTCGAGTACATGCTCTACCGGGTGTTGGGCAGGAGCTCCGGCTCGCTCGACGCGGTGCGCACGGGCGAAGACCTCGCGCCGCTCGTCCCCGGAGTCCTGGACGTGGCGGGAGGCCTTTCCATCCACGGTGCTTCCGTCTTCGAGAACGAGTACCGGCTGGATGACCTGTCCGTCCGTGACGCGGTGCTGGGAGTCGATGCCCTCTCCCCGAGCACGGAGCTGATTCAGGCCCCGGAGCTGGCGACGGGGGGATACCCGGCGGAGTACGGCCGCGCCACGGGTGGGCAGCTGGAGGCGATGACACGGTCCGGCTCCAATGAAATGCATGGCTCCGTCTTCGCCTTCTGGACGCCGGGGCTGCTGGAGGGACGCCGCGCGAGCACGGGGCTCGGGAGTCAGGAGGCGCTCAGGCACCAGGGAGACTTCGGTGCCACCCTGGGCGGACCGTTGCTCGAGGACAAGCTCTGGTTCTTCGCGGGAGTCACTCCGGCGCTGAGCCGGGTGGCGCGGACGCGCCAGGTTCCGGACTCCGATGGGGGCCTTCCCCGGAGCTTCGACGATGCGCGCAGCCTCCAGGCCCTGGGGAAGCTGACGTACCTCATCAACATCGACCACCACGTGGCGCTGTCGCTCATCACCGCGCCTTCGTCGCAAGAGGGAGGAAGCACGGATGCGACGCGGACCTCGCTCCGCTACGACGGCGCCTTCAAGGACAAGAAGCTGCTGGTCAACGTCAACGCGGGCTGGCTGTCCCAGCAGGTGACGCCCCGGGCGGGTGAGGAGCGCACGGTGGACCGCTACCAGGTCCATGCCAGGGCCACGTGGTTGGCGTATTGGCCGGTCACGCACGTGATGGAGGCGGGCGTGGACTCGGAATGGCTCGTCCATGAGCGGCCCGGCGCGAAGACTCCCGGCCAGGTCTTCAGCGGCTACGTGCAGGACAGCGCGTTCTTCGGCAATCGCCTCACCTTGAATGTCGGTGCCCGCTACGACGTGCAGCGCATCGAGGAGGCGGGCCAGGACCCCATCACCCGCGCTCGGCTTTCGCCTCGCGTGGGCCTCATCGTCGACCCGTGGGGCAACGGCCGGATGAAGGTGTTCGCCCACTACGGGAAGTTCCAGGGACTGATTCCGTTGGGGCTCCTGGATGCTCCGGCTCCCACGGAGGACGTGACGGTGGACCCGGACCTGGAGCCCCTGTCCTCTCGCGAAGTCGTCGCGGGGCTCGAATACGAGGTCCTGAGAAACGTGGTGCTGGGCGCGACGTACACGCACCGGAGGCTGGAGAACGGGCTCGCGCTCGTGCCCCGGGCCGACGGGGGCGGTGTGGTGCTCGGCAATCCCGGCTCCGGGCTTGCTTCGGATTCTCCGCGCGCGGTGCGCAACCAGGATGCGGTGACGATGGAGCTGCGTATCCCCTACCGGAACCGCTGGGTGGGACAGGCGAGCTACACGTGGTCGAAGCTGACGGGCAACTACGTGAGCCCCTTCTCGGCATGGGACGGGCTCACGCCGAGACAGCGGCTGCCGCTGGACCGGCCCCATGTCCTTCGCATCCTCGGGGCCCGGCAGTTCGACCTCGACCGGCTCCGCAAGTGGCGGGCCGATGTGGGCGCTTCGTACCTGGGCGCGTCGGGCCTGCTGCTGGAGTCCGGAGAGCGCACGCCGTGGGTGCACTCGTTCGATGTCTACCTCGGCGCGCGGTACGCGGTGCGCAAGGAGCAGGACGTGGCGTTCCGGCTCGACGTGTTCAACGTCCTCAATGCGCAGGAGCCCGCACAGGTGGAGCAGCGCGACACGGCCCTCGAGCCCGTGCGCTACCAGGCACCGCGCCAGGTGCGCCTCGGCGTGCGGTACGAGTTCTGACTCGACCGGCAATAAATCCGGCCGAGCACGTACTTGAAGGTGCGGCGGCAAGGGGCCGTGGCACTTCAGGAGGAAAAGTTCAGCGAATGCGGCGAGGCTTGGAACTGCTCGTGGGCGTCGTGTCTACTCCTGATACACCTGCCACGGTATGACAGTGTGCCCGGACGAGACGACGCTGAGTGACCTGCTGGCGGGGGCGCTTCCGCGGGAGCAGCGAAGCGCCGTCATGGCGCACGTCGAGGGCTGTGCGAACTGCCAGCGTGCGTTGGCGGCGGCCCGTGACGACTCCGTCTTCTCCCAGTCGGACGTGTCCTCCTGGCCGGCCCCCACGCCCCTGGAGCGTGGTGCCACGCTGGCCCGCTACGTGGTGCTGGAGCGCATCGGCGCCGGAGCCATGGGCGTGGTGTACGCCGCCTATGACCCGGAGCTGGACCGCCAGGTGGCCCTCAAGGTGCTGCGTCCCGAGGGCCGGCAGGTGGAGGAGCTGCGGCTGCGGCTGGTGCTGGAGGCCCAGGCCCTGGCGCGCCTGTCCCACGCCAACGTCGTCTCCGTCTTCGACGTGGGCACGCATGGCGACTGCGTCTTCCTGGCCATGGAGCTGGTGGAGGGCGTCACGCTGGCGGAGTGGCTGAAGACGCCGCGCACGTGGCAGGAGGTGCTGCGCGTCTGCACCGACGCCGGGAGGGGGCTCGCGGCGGCGCACGCGGCGGGCCTCGTGCACCGCGACTTCAAGCCCGCCAACGTCCTCGTCGGCAGGGACGGACGCGCGCGCGTGACGGACTTCGGCATGGCGCGGCCCCTCAACCGGGAGCCGGGCGCCACGCCTCGAAGGGTGCCGGACCCGCTCACGTCCTCCAAGGCCAGCCCGCCCCTCACGCGAACCGGGGCGCTGCTGGGCACGCCCGCGTACATGGCTCCGGAGCTGCTCACCGGGCAGAGGGCGGACGCGCTGTCGGACCAGTTCAGCTTCTGCGTCGCGTTGCACGAAGCCCTCTACGGCGTGCGCCCCTTCGAGGGCGGCAGCCTGGAGGAGCTGGCCCGCGCCGCGCTGGAGGGCCGCGTGCGTCCGGCGGCCCCTGGCACGAAGGTGCCCGCCTGGGTGCGGCGCGCGGTGCTGCGCGGACTGAGGCCACGTCCCGAGGAGCGCTACCCTTCCATGGAGCCGCTGCTGGCGGCGTTGGTGCCTCCGCCCCGGCGTGTGTGGGCGCGGGTGGCGGCGCTGGCCGGTGCGGCGAGCCTGCTGGGCGCCGCGGCGGTCTGGCACCTGGCGCACCGGACCGAGGCGCGCTGCGCTCGGGAAACGGAGAAGCTCGAGGGGGTGTGGGGGCGCGAGCGGCGGGAGCAGGTGCGCGCGGCCTTCCTCGCCACGGGCGTGCCGGCCGCGGCCGAGGCCTGGGACAAGGTGGCCGGGATGCTGGACGCGCACGCCTCGCAGTGGCGCACGCTGCGCACCGAGGCCTGTGTCATGTCCCACGAGCAGCCCGAGAGCAACGCGTGGCAGACGGCCGCCTGTCTCGACGCCCGGCTGTGGCAGCTCTCCGCCGTCACGGACGTGCTGAAGAAGGCGGATGCGCGGACGGTGCGCAACGCGGGGCGGCTCACGTCATCGCTCGAGGGGCTGGGGTCCTGCCGGGATGCTCCGGAGCTGTCCACCCGCCCGCAGCCGCCGGACGCGCTCCGTCCCCGCGTGGACGCGGCCCGGCGCATCCTGGCGGACACCCGGGCCATGCGCCTGGGGGGGCGGATCGCCGACGGACTCCGGCTGACCTCCTCCCTTCTGAAGGACATCCAGGACCTGGACTACAAACCGCTCGAAGCGGAGGCGCTGCTCGCCCACGGCGAGCTCCAGGCGGAGAACGGCAAGCCGAAGGAGGCGGAGGACACCCTCTACAAGGCCATCTTCGTCGCCGAAGCCGCGCGCGACGACGAGACGGTGGCGCGCGCGTGGAACTACCTCCTCTTCGTGGTGGGCGTGCGGCTGGCGCGCAGCGCGGACGTGGAACGCATCGTCCAGCACGCCCAGGCCGCCGTGGACCGCCTGGGGCGCGAGCGCTTCCCGGAGATCGCCGCGGTCCTGCACCTGCGGCTGACGGCGGTGCTGCTGGAGCAGGGGAAGTACGTCGAGGCGGAGGCGGAAATCACGCGGGGGCTGGAGATTGCGCGCAGGGTCTACGCGCCGGACAGCCTGCAGATGTCCCACTTCCTCTCCGTGCTCAGCAAGGCCCGCTACCGCCTGCGGAAGTACCCGGAGGCGATGGAGCTGCAGCTCCAGACGCTCGCGCTGCGCGAGAACCAACTGGGAAAGGGCCACCCGGACCTCATCTCCGACCTCAACAACCTCGCCGCCATCTATGAATTCATGGGCAGGGCGGACGAGGCCATCGCCATCCAGCGCCGGGCCATCGCCATCCACGAGGCTTCCGGATTCCCGGAGTACACACTCTCGCCCCTGCTCTGCAACCTGGCCATGCAGCTGCGGGCCCTGGGCCGGATTGAAGAGGCGACGGCGCTCCAGAAGCGGGCGCTCGACCTCGCCGAGCAGGCGCAAGGCCCGGACCACCCCCAGTCGGCCCATGCGCTGACGGGCCTGGCGCTGCTCCTCGGCGACGCGGACCGCGTCGAGGACGCCCTCGGGCGCTACCGCGAGGCCCTGGCCCGCTTCGAGCGCACCCTGGGGGCGGACTCGCCGCGCATCGGGGTGGTGCTGTGGTACCGCTCCACGACCTATCTACGGATGGGACGCTTCGAGGACGCGCGGCGCGACCTCCTCCGGTTGCAGGCCCTCGCGGAGAAGACCGAGGGCGCCGACAGCGGCCTGGTGGGGGATGCGCTCTGGCGGCTGGGGACGGTGGACCTGCGCACGGGCGCGCCACGGCAGGCGCTCGCGCGCTGCCAGCGTGCCCTGGAGCTGCACCAGCGCATCCAGGGCCTGGGCACGGTGGCGACCGCCAAGGCCGAGGGCTGCATCGCCGAGGCCTGGCTCCTGCTGGGCGAGCCGGACAAGGCCCTGCCGCTTGCCGAGCGCGTCCGCGCCCGCCTGGGCACCTCCTCCTTCGAGGGCATGGAGACGGCGTGGCACACCTTCGTCCTCGCCAGGACGCTCCGGGCGCTGAAGCCTCCGGACCCTGCCCGCTCGGCCGCCATGGCCGAGGAGGCCCGGAGCCGCTTCCAGGCGCTGGGCCTCATGGCCCGTCCGGAGCTGGAGGCCGTCATGGCGTGGCAGCGGCGCTGAGAGGCCGTCAGCGGGGCTTCGCCCCACGCGAGGCGGGCCGCGGCGCCGCGGCGGGCTCGGGAGACTGGACGGAGACGCTCGGCGCGCGGGCCTTCGGGATGAGCAGGGGCACGCGGCCCTCGGGATACAGGGCCGTGAGCTTGTCGCCCCGAAGCTCCAGCGCCGCCAGGTGGCGGCCGTACCCGGTGCTCAGGCCCGTGTCGATGAACAGCACCCTCCCCCCGAAGCGCATGCGGATGCGGCCGTCCTGCGTCGTCGTGTGCCCCATCACCATCCGCTTCGCGCCCAGCTGGCCCAGCACCTTCGTGAGCCCCGCGTCCCACGTCGCTTCGTCATCCAGCGCGTAGCCTCGGAACCACAGCGGTCCGTTCCGGGCCGAGGCCCCTCCGGGAGGCTGGCCCGGCGTCACGTCCTGTAGCACCCAGCGGTTGAGCTCCTCCAGCGTCGTCACCGGCAGGTCCGGGGCAATGCCCCCGTGCACGAAGAGCGTGTCGTTGATGCGCACGACGGCGGCGTGCGTGCGAAGCCAGCGGCCATAGCGTCCCTCGGGCCCATGTGCCGCCTGATGTCCCCGCGCTCCCTTGGGCGTGCCCGGCGCGTCCGGCGTGGGACTCTGGTCCGCGAACGAGGCCAGCTCGCCCGGGCTGACGTAGCGCAGGTCCCCCACCAGGTTCATCACCTCGTGATTTCCCAGCAGGGCGTGGACCCGGCCCCCTGCCTTGCGCGCCTCGACCTCCAGGCGCATGAGCAGCTCGTAGGCCTCGCGCGTCTGCTCACCCCGGTCCGGGATGTCTCCCGTCTGCACCAGGTGCGTCTTGCCGCCCACCCAGCGGTCCTGGGCGTCCAGGAGCCCGGCCATCTTCAGCACGTCGCGCAGCGCTCCCACGTCGCCGTGGACATCTCCCACCGCGACGACGCGCTCCACGCCCTGGAAGGAATACGGCTCCGCGCGAGGCGTGGCGGCCAGGAGGACGGGACACAGCAGGAGGCAGAGCAAGGCAGGACGCACGAGAGGTTCCCCGGCACAAGGCGGTCGCGGCGGAGTCTAATGCACACCGCCCCGTGGGCCCCACCGTGCGCGAAGTCACGGGACGGGAGCCCACGGGATTCACCGAGCGCGAAGTGCCTCGGGGCTCAGCGCACCTCGAACTCGTAGATGCGCATCCCCGGGCTGTAGTCCTGGGTCGGGTACGTCACGTGGAGCCTGACGTAGCGCGCCGACGTGGGGCTGATGGAGTGGAGCGAGGTATTGGCGGTGTTGTTGGTCACCGTCACCGCGGTGCTCCAGCTGGTGCCGTTGGTGGAGGTCTGGATGGTGAAGGCCTGGGTGTTCCAGGTGGTCGTCTCGCCGCCCGCGCCGGCATGCTTGACGACGAAGCTGCTGACCGTCTGCAGCGAGCCGAGATCGACATCCAGCCAGGCCGGAGAGGTCAACGAGCAGAACTTGTCGCTGTTGCCGCCGGAGACGCTGCCGTTGACCGCCTTGGCCGGCGCTTCGTTGCTGTTGCAGGCGGTGGAGCCGGTCGCCGGCTTGTTGAGCGCCAGGTTGATGTTGCCGGCACCCACCGAGACGACCTCGGTCCGGGTGTGGCTGGCGCCGCCGTTGTCCGTCACCGTCAGGCTGACGTTGTAGTTGCCGGCGCTGGCGTAGGTCCGGCTGGGGTTGGTGGCGGTCGAGCCGCTGCCGTCACCGAAGCTCCAGCTGCGCGAGGTGATGCTGCCGTCGCTGTCGGTGGAGGAGTCGGAGAAGGTCGCGGTCAGTCCGCTCACGTTGACGCCGAACCTGGCCACCGGCGGGGTGTTCCCGCTGACCGCGGTGTTGATGGCCGCCGCGTACTGGGCGGTCGTGCCCTGGGACCAGCACCTCTGGATGTCGTCGTACAGCCACATGAAGCCGCCGGAGATGCCGGCGGTGCTCTTCCAGTTGGTCATCTTGTTCTGCACGGTGGCCGGACTGTCGCCGCTGCCGCAGTTGGTGCCGTGGCGTGACCACAGGCCCGGGTCGACCGTCATTCCCATCGCGGTGTTCCAGCTCGCCGGATTGTTGCCGGCGCCTCCGTCGTACACCTGGAGGTAGATGGTATCGACCGCGCTGCCGAGGTTGTTCTTGAGGTTCCTCCAGAAGGTCTGATTGGTGTAGGGCGCGAAGGTGATCTTGTAACCCTGGCCAATCAGCATCTGCCCGAACTGGGTGGTCGGGGCGAGGTCGTAGGCGCTCTCGTCGTCGAAGTTGACCGCGTCCGCGCCGGTGGCGGCCTTCAGCGCCTGGAAGTTGCGGTACAGGATGCTGTTGGTGCCGGTGCCGCAGACGATGGTGCTGCCGCAGCCGGCGGCGGTGCCGTTGACCAGCCGGGCCATGCGCTCGAAATCGGGAACGCTCCAGGCGCCAATCGACACCTCGATGCGATTGACCGAGGTCGGCGCCGTCTTGAGCGTGGCCAGCCGCGTCGGCCAGGCCGGGTCACCGATGTAGGCGCCGTTCCTGACCACCGGGATGTCGTTGTAGACGAGGTCGCCGTTGTCCTCGATGTGGAAGCTCCACAGGATGACGGTGGTGAAGCCGGAGGCGCGCAGGTCGTTCATCACCGCGGTGCCGCCGGAATAGAACGGGCCTCCGCCGTAGACGGCCGAGTCGGCCTGGGCCGCCGGCGAGATGGCGGCCAGGGCGAGGGCGGCGAGCGCCGGCCAGGCTCGGCGGGCGGGATGGATGCGGGACGAGAGTTGCTTCGAGCTCGGCATGGTGCGACCCCTTGCAAGGTACGTCGTGGACGCGATGGCATCGATGTGCGCCGGACGCGCCGCGGAGCTGCCCGCGGCGCGCTCGCGCACTCCCTGTCGCCTGCCTCGGCGACGTGCTGACATTGCGAGCATCGAAATCCGAGTGTCAATGTTTGAATCCGTTTAAGCTGGAAAGGAATGTTTTGCCTGACTCCGAACGAAGTCTTGCCGACTGACCCGGAATGCAATGCAAGTGTGTTTGTCCGAGGTCAGAAGAAAACCTCGGACAAAGGAAGCGGCAGCGTATGGAGATGCCAATGGCAGCCAGCGGGGCTGCGTGGCCGCCATTGTCACCATTCCGTGACCTGTCAGGCGCGCTGACGGCGTCGGAGTTGCCGCAGGGCGGTCAACGTCACCAGCGCCATGAGCGAGGCGTAGCCCACCAGCGGCCACGCGGTGTCGCCGTCGAGGAGGACGACCATCAGCGTGCCCAGGACGCCGACGATGAGGCTCTGGATGCAGAAGTAGAGCGCGACCGCCGTTCCCGCCACGGTGCCGAAGGCCTGAAGTGCGCCATTGGCTGTGACGGAGGCGGCGAACACGATGCCGGCCGCGATGACCCACATCGGCACGACGAACGTCCAGAAGGACGGGGCCGCGAGGAGCTGCCCCGCTGTCAGCAACGCCGCGCCCAGCAACAACAGGAGCATGCCCCGGGTGAGGCTCCCCGCGAGCCCCCAGCTGGTGACGAAGCGCTTCGCGAAGCGTGTCGTCAGAATCATCGCGAGCGCGGCGGTGGCGAAGGCGAGGCTGAACCCCAGCTCCGAGAAGCCGGCCTGTCCGATGAGGACCCGGGGCGCCGTGGAGAAGAACACGAAGAAGGCGCCCATGGCCGCGCTGAAGCCCAGGGTGTACGTCCAGAACGCGGCGCTGCGCAGGATGGGCCGGAACGCCACCCCGCGGTGAGGTCCGCCGGACGGGCGCGTTTCATGCCACCGTGGCAGGGCATTCAGCAGCGCCGCCGTCGCCAGGATGCCGAGCGTGAGGAAGATGGCTCGCCATCCGAAGTGTCTCGCGAGGAGGGCTCCCGCGATGGGACCGAGCGCGGGAACGAAGGCCAGCATGGCGCTGAACAGACTGTAGATGACCGCGCTCTCGGGCCGCTCCGCATAGACATCACGGACGGTCGCGAACGTGGCGACGAGGGCCGCGGATGCCCCCATGGCCTGTAGGAGCCGGAGGCCGACGAACATCGCGGCATCGGAGGTGCCCGCGAGCAGGAACGAGGCGGCCGCGAACAACAGCGAGCCTCCCAGCAAGACCCGGCGCCGGCCGATGCGGTCCGAAACCGGGCCGAACACCATCTGCCCGAGCCCGAGCACCGCCATGTACAGGCTCAGCGTGAGCTGGATGAGGGTGGGAGACGTGTTGAGGATTCCGGGCATGGCCGGAACCACGGGGAGGTAGATGTCCATGGCCAGCGAGGCCAGGAGGTCGAAGGGAGCCATCAGCAACAGCGCTGCTGGCACGGAGTGATTCCACGACAGGGTTTTCGAGTCAGGCACGATTTCATCCGCACAAATGAGGAACATCTGGCGGCGCTCTGCCTCTCCACGGGTACTGGGATGAGCTGGGGCAGATGGCCGCGGCAACGGTGGACGTGTCGCCGCGGCTCACTCATCTGCGGATGCGGTGCTTCCCATCGGGCTGGCTCCTCCGTGGTCGGACAGGACGAAGACGCCGGGCCTTTCATGACATGGGGTCGTGCCCTGCCCTGCCACGGTAGCGTGTGCCCGGCTCGACTGCCACTCTTGTAGTGTGATTACTGCCGTTGCCCATATGCTCCAGGGGGCACGGACTTCCGGGAGCATTCCATGTCAGACGAGAAGGCGTCGAAGCTGAACGCGGACCTGGTCGCCGCCATCGAAGATACGGACGCAGAGGCGGTGGCGAAGCTGCTGGCCGCCGGCGCCAATCCCAACTCCCGTAGCAGTGACGATGCGCCCGTGCTGCTGCTGGCGGCCGCCCAAAAGCAACTCGAGCTCGTGCGGTTGCTGCTGGGCGCGGGCGCGGAGGTGGATGCGGTCGACGCGCTCGGGATGTCACCGCTGATGTATGCCGTCCTGTCCGGGAAGTTCGAGGTGGCGGAGCGGCTGATTGCCGGCGGCGCCAACGTCAATCATCAGTGCGATGACGACCTGGGCAACACCTTGCTGACGCTGGCGCTGGACAAGAACGAGCTCCCGGGCGAGCCCTCCGCGGCCATGGTGGAGCTGCTCCTCCGCGCGGGAGCGAATCCGAACACCCCCAACGCGGCCGGTTGGCCCCCGCTCCACCGAGCCGCCAGCTTTCCGGACCTCTCCATCATCGAGCTGCTGCTCGCGGCCGGAGCGGACGTGAAGACCCCGAGGTCGAGCGGGTATCACGCCATCGACACCGCGCAGGCGCATGGCCAGCACGCGGTGGTGAAGCGCCTGCTCGCGGCAGGAAGTCCCTCGCTGGAGGAGACGGCGACCGCGCGGATGACGGAGGTCTGGACGCGCATCGAGGCGTGGTACGCGGAGCACTGCGCGCCGTACGCCGAGGACTTGAGGAAGGCCCAGCGCGCGACACCACAGCAGCTCGCTGCCCTGGAGCAGGCCCTCGGGACCGGGTTGCCCCTGGACCTCCGTGCCTTCCTGCTGCGCTTCGGAGGTGGCGGCCCGAATCCGCCCGGAGACGCGGGCATCTTCGAATACTCCGGGATGACCGTGGACCGCATCCTGTCGGCGTGGAAGGGGTTGGCGGAGCTCCGGAAGCAAGGCGCCTTCGAGAAGGCCACGCCTCACGAGCTGCCCGAGTCGGACAAGTCCCTGGAGTGGACCTGGTGGCACCCTGGCTGGGTTCCCTTCGCCAGCGACAGCGGAGGCAACCTGTACTGCGTGGACCTGGCCCCAGGCCCCGAGGGAACCCGCGGGCAGGTGTTCAAGTGGGAGAGCCACGACGGGCCCCTCCCGCCCATCCGGGAATCGCTGCAGGAGTTCTTCGAGTGGTACCTGGAACAGCTGGAGGAAGGGAGGTGCACCTTCGACGGTGGAACCCTGTTCCGAAACCGAGGCTCCGCGGGCTGGGCGTGAGCGCGACTCGCGGCTCAGCCCGGGTCGTTCACGAGCACCCATGCGTCCTCGGCGGGGACGTGGGTCTCGTGCGAGGGCGCCGACTCGCCGGGCTTGAGGTCGCGGGGGGAGACCTCCCAGACCGTCATCGTGAAGCCGGGCAGCCGCACGCGCCGCGCGGGCCCGTGGAGGGGAAGCTCGACTTCGTCCGCGCCTTCGGCCATGCGCGCCGCGACCTCGGCGGCGTCCTGGGCGATGTCGTCCGGGAGGAGCTGCTGCCGGCCCTTGTGCGCGTGGGCAAGCAGGAGCGCCGCCTCCGTGACCTCGCCGCCGCTCAGCGCGCGAAGCACGCGGTCCGCCCAGCGCACACGCCACAGGTCGGACCAGGTCTCCGGTGACAGCCAGCCCGGCGCTCCCGGGGCCGCGTCTTCTCGCACCGCGTCCCGCAGGCTGACCCAGGCCTTGAACGGGGCGGCGCCTCCCTCGCGGTGGACCCAGAGCGTGTCCGACTGCCGCGTGTAGCCGGCCAGCCAGTACGCCAGCCCATGGCTTTCGAGGAAGTGGCGCGTCTGCGCATCCAGGGACGTCAGCCTCGCGAGCTGGTCGAGGTCCAGGGCCTCGAGTTCGCGCGTGTTGGGCATGAACTCGGCGTTCTGCTCCGCCATCTCCCAGAGGTACACCTCGAACTCGGCGCGCTCTTCCTCGGGGAGCCGGAGGTCGGCCTGCCTCCGCAGCTCGGGCGGAATGGTGCGTGCATCGACCAGGGCCACGTCGGTCTTCCACTCCACCAGCGGATGCGTCTCGGGAAAGCCCGCGTCGGGGCCGAGGAGCACGTGCACCCTCTTCCCGAAGGACAGGCTGCTGGGAGAGCGCACGCCGATGATTCCCGGCACGGCGAGGCGGTTCTCGGCAAGACGGAAGGGACGGATGACGGGCTCCTCTCGAAAGGACTCCCGTCATTCTACGCGAGCGGCCGTCTGACACGGCAGAGGTGTCTTGACGTGTCAGTCCGTGGTCATTGACATGATGGACCGGGGCTCCCGTCCCGAGAGCGCCGGGCCTTCCCCTCGGGAGCGGCGTGATGGGCCGTTGGCATATCGGGTGCACCAGGGCGGAGCCATGCCCTCCCAGCCTGCCTCGTGGCCCCACTCGAATCCGCGTCAACACGCCACCCATGGCCTGCTGCTCCGGCTCGGCGAGCAGCGCCTGGAGACCCGTCACGGGGACTTCCAGGTCCACGTCTTCCAGAACCTCTCCACACGCACCTACGCGCTCGCGGTCTGCCGGGGGGACCTCCAGGCGCCTGAGCCGCTGCTCGCTCGCGTTCATTCGGCCTGCATCACGAGCGAGGCCTTCGGAGGCTGCGACTGTGATTGCGCCGAGCAGCTCGACCTGGCACTCGAGCGCATCGCCGGAGCGGGACGCGGCATCGTCTTCTACTTGATGCAGGAGGGCCGGGGCGCGGGCTATGCCGCCAAGGCGCGCGACCGGATGCTCGTCCAGGCGAGCCGCCAGAGGCTCACGACCTTCGAGGCGTACCAGTCGCTGGGCCTGGAGTCGGACCATCGCCGCTACCACGAGGTGGGACTGGCGCTGCGGCTGCTCGGCGTGAGCGCGCCCCTCCGGCTGCTCACGAACAACCCGGAGAAGACCCGCGCGCTCCAGGAGCAGGGCCTCGTGGTCGAGGCCGCCGAGCGGGTCCAGCGCGAGGCGAGCGCTTTCAACGTCCATTACCTCTCGTCCAAGCGCCGCGTGGGCCATGCGCTCGCCAGTGGACTGCTGAAGCAGAAGGAGGCGGAGCTGCCGGAGCGGGTCTCCTCATTCGAGCCGGCGCCGCTCGAGACGGCCCCGTACCTGCTGCGGATGGCGTCCTATCTCCTCCCCATCCGCGTGGGCCCCGAGAGCGCGCTCGCGTGGTTCCGGGCCCACGTCTACTTCGATCTCCTGGCGGGCCGCGAGCGCGTCGTGCTCACGTATGGCCAGAGCGGAGAGGGGCTGCGGCGGGTGCCACTCGTGCGCATCCAGCGGGAGTCGCTGCTGGAGCGCTTTCCGCTCCGCCATGGCCTCTACAAACCCCAATGGAAGCGGACGGTCGCGGAGATGGTCCGGCATGGGCATGGCGTCGTCGTGTTCCCGTCCGCCGATGGCGACGAGGCGATGCTGGTGGCCTCGACCCTCGGTCCACAGGTGCGGCCCGAACAGCGGGCGGCTTCCCGCTTCACCGACGAGGCACTCTTCGTGCTCCTCGCGCATCATGTCCCGGGCAGGGCGGTCACTCCCGCCTTCACCAGCCTCGACGAGGACGGCGCGCGCAGGGTCATGAACGACGCCCTGGCGCGGCACGGCTTCTCGCTCACTTCTCCGAGCGTCTTCAAGATCGCGTCCTGAAGAGGCCCCGATGTCCGAACCGATGAAGAGACCCGACGAGCGGCGTCTGGAGCGGCTCACCTGGCCCGAACTGGAGCGGCTCCTCGCGAGCGGCGTGCGGACGGCCGTCCTTCCCCTCGGGGCCATGGAGCAGCATGGCGCGCACCTGCCGTTCGCGACCGATACCTGGATTGCCGACGCGCTCGCGGAACGCTTCTGCGCCCGGGTCCCCGAGGCCATCGCCTGCCCTGCCCTGCCCCTGGGCTGCTCGGTGGAGCACATGGCCTTTCCGGGCACGCTCAGCTTGAGCACCGCCACGTTGCGCGCCGTCCTTCTGGACGTGCTCGCCTCCTGCCGGAGACACGGGTTCGAGCGGGTGTTCCTGTTCACGGGCCACGGAGGCAATTACGCCCCCCTGGCGGAGTGCGTGGATGCGCTGCGAGCCGCGAGCGCCCCCATGGAGCTCATCGTCTTCACGGAGTCCGCCCGGCTCACGCGTGTCCTCCAGGAGGCGAGCGGGGCGCACGGGGTGGGCCCGGAGTGCTCGGGACACCATGCCGGCGAGTTCGAGACCTCCATCATCCGCGGCCTGCGGCCCGACGCCGTACGCCTGGACCGGCTGGAGCCGGGCTTCATGGGGCCGAAGCCCCGGTCCGGCTCGCTCTTCTATCCGAGCCTCCGCGACAACGCCCCGAACGGCACCGTGGGCGATCCCCGGCCGTCGGCTCCGGAGCGCGCGGAGCACTACCTGGAGGCCTGGGTCCGCGTGCTCGTCGACGCGTACCGCGCGGCGACGGGCCAGCCAGGGAGCCGAGGGGGCGAGGAGCCGGGCGGTGCGCGCGCGGGGAGCGGGGCAGGCGGAACGGGGGTTTGAGGGCCTCCCCCCGGAAATCATAACCTGGAGCCTTGGAGACCCTGGTGACCGCGCCATCCCTCAACGAAATTGCCCGCGACCTGGTGAGCCGACGCGCGACGCTGGGAGAGACCCTCCCTGTCCTCTCGCGGGCCGAGTTCCTCGCGGCCAGCGATGCCGCCCTGCTCGCGGTGCCGGGGTTCCGGCAGCTCCATGCCGAGCGGTGGGACCCTGCCCTCCCGGTGCCGGAGGACCTCACCGCGTTGCCGGAAGGCACTCTCGGGAGCTGCTACGCGCGCTACATGGAGCACTACCGGCTGTCCCCCGACTTCTTCCCCATCCGGTCCCGGCTCGGCCCCGACGCGACGCCCACCCAGTACGCCGTCCACCGGCTCAACAAGTGCCACGACTTCTTCCACGTGCTGGGGTCCTACGAGACGTCGGACTCGGACGAGGTCGCGGTCCAGTCGTTCGTGTTCGGACTTGCGCCCGCGGCGCTCGCCCTCTTCCTGGCGGAGGCGGCGGTGCATCCGGACATCGCCCAGGCGCGGTACAAGCACCTGCGCGACATCTACTCGGGACACATCCAGGCCCAGGACTTCGAGCGGGGTGTCGCCGCCATGTCCATGCTGGGCGCGCGTTTCGAGTCCCTGCTGGAGGAGCCCCTGCAGGTCCTGCGGCGGCGGCTTGGCATCTCCGAGCGGGGGTCCTCTCTCCTGGGACACCGGGGCGAGAACTCCTGCGCGGGCTTCACCTCCCTCCCCTTCTTCACGGTCGCGAAGGCGGCGTGAGCCCGCCGCGATTGCTCCTGGTAGCGGCGCGGAACGGCCTGTATCTCTCCTGACATGAACAGTCGGAATG
The DNA here is from genome assembly GCF_012933655.1 of Pyxidicoccus fallax. Classification (GTDB taxonomy): domain Bacteria; phylum Myxococcota; class Myxococcia; order Myxococcales; family Myxococcaceae; genus Myxococcus; species Myxococcus fallax. Next base: position 20,686 of record NZ_JABBJJ010000092.1, read on the forward strand.
CAATCGTCGTGGGTGGGACGGGCAACATCGGCACGGCCGTCACGCGCAGACTGCGCGCGGAGGGCCTGCGCGTCGTCTGTGCCTCGGAGGATGTGACGCAGGAGTCGTCCGAGTCGATGCGGGTGGACGTCACGGACGAGGCCTCCGTGAAGTCGCTGTTCGACAGGGCGGCCGCGGCGGGCCCCCTCTCGCTGCTGGTCAACTGTTCGGGCTTTGGAAGCTTCACCCCCATCGAGGAGACCTCGCTTCAGGACTGGCGAAAGACCCTCGACGTGAACCTGACCGGCACGTTCCTGTGCGCGCGCGAGGCGTTCAAGCGGATGAAGGCGCACGGCGGCGGGAGAATCATCCACATCGGCTCCGTGAGCGACCACCTCACCCTGCCCATGAATGGGTCCTATGCCGCCTCCAAGCATGGCGTCCGGGGGCTCACGGGTGTCTTGAACGAGGAGGGAAAGGCCCACGCCATCCGGGCCACGCTCCTCTCGTTGGGGGCCGTGTACACGGCCTTCTGGAAGTCGCGCCCGGAGTTCAGCCCCGCCGACATGCTGTCCGTGGACGATGTGGCCGAGTGCATCTGGGAGATTGCCCGCAAGCCCCTGCACATCCGCGTCGATGAGCTCCGCCTCGTTCCCCCCAAGGGAGTCCTCTGATGGAACGGCCAACGGGTGCGAACCTGGCGCTCGTCACCGGAGCCAGCCGGGGGATTGGCGCGGCCATCGCCGACGTCCTCGCGGAGAACGGGTTCCGCGTGGTCCTGCTGGCGCGTGACGCGGAGGCCCTGGCCCGGCAGGAGAAGAAGCTGCGCGCCTCCGGTGCCCAGGCGTGGTCGTTCGTGTGTGACCTCTCGGACGAGGCCGCGGTGAACGCGACGCTCGCCCGGATGGAGGCCACCGTGGGGGTCCCCGGCGTCATCGTGAACAACGCCGGTTACGGCGGGCCCTTCCATCGCGCCGATGAGGTCTCCAAGGCCGAGTGGGATGCCTTGTTCGGCGTGAACGTGGACGCCGTCTACCATCTCTGCCGGTGGGCCCTCCCCCGCATGAAGGCGGCCGGGTTCGGGAGAATCGTCAACATCTCCTCCTCCCTCGGGTTGTTCGGTGGGGCGCTCTCCTCCACCTACGCGGCCACCAAGCACGCCCTGGTCGGCTATTCCAAGTCCATCGCCGCCGAGTGGGGTGCGCATGGCATCACCTGCAACGCCATCTGCCCCGGCTATATCGACACGGAGATGTTGGCGAAGGCAGACCCCGCGTTCCGCAAGGAATTGCTGCGGAGGATTCCCGCCGGAAGGTTCGCCACTCCCGACGAGGTGGCCCGCATGGTGGCCTTCGTCGCGGGGCCTTCCGGTGGCTACATCAATGGCACGACGCTGGTGATTGATGGGGGCTTGTCAGCCCACCTCGCCAACGACCTGCCTTCGTTCTGAGGTGCCTGCGGACAACGACTCGGCTCCGCGCTCGAAGGTCGGCGTGCCGCTCAACGCCTCCGGGTAAAGGCCCGACTGTAGTTCCAGTTGTCGGCGTCCCACTCGCAGTCCTCGGGGCGCAGCAGGTGGAACTGCCCGTCGCGCCGGTAGACGCACCAGGCCTCCTGCCCGATGCGGAGGGTGGCCGCGTACGAGGCCATCGGGTCCCAGTGCCCCTGGGCATTGCCGTATTCGAAGCTGCCATCCGCGTTCAGTACCAGGGTGCCGCGCCGGGAGTCCCAGGTGCCGGTCAGCTCCCCCAGGCCGAACTCGGGAGAGTAGTCGTAGATGGGAGACTTCCACCGGCGCGTCTCCCGCCAGGCCGCCAGCAGCAGCACCGCCTGGATGACCATGATGACCAGCAGCGGGACAAGTTTGCGCACCTGGCCCTTCGTCCCGCGACCGAATGTCACGATGGCCGTCACCAGCATGACCGGAAGCCACAGGAAGGCGATGAGGCAGAGCAAGCCGGCTCCTCGTCGCTCCAGGGAAGGAGGTCCGGAGCGCGGGTGAAGTGATTGCAATGCCCACGCCACCCCGGCGTGGCCCCTGCTGGCGCCCATCGCTGAGACTGTCTCTGTCTTGCTTTCTCACGCGCCAGGGAAGAGAACCTCGCGGGTCCTCCACCCGAGTGACCGCGCACCAGGAATCGGTTTGGTGCGATGCGACATCTCACGGCTCGGTCCGTTCTTCGGTATCGGTAACAGATGTCATCCGATTACCTGGAACAGGGGCTTCACGGGACTGGCCTCCCCGCGAAGCCCCGTTACGACCCGAGACCCCCGTGAATCGTCGTCATCTCATCCCCCTGCTCGCGGGAGCGCTGCTCCTGCTGAGCGCCTGTGATGCTCGTGGGCCGCAGGACCCGAGCGCCGCGTCTGTCGATGGCAGCGCCAGCGAGCTGGTGAATGGAGTGCTCACCCCCAACAGCCCCGTCAGCTTCCTCGCGGCTCCCGCGGGGCACCAGCTCCTCTACACGATGTCCGTTCCCGCCGAGCAGAACACGGTGACCTTCACCACCACCGGCGGCACCGGCAACGCGGACATGTTCGTCTCCTTCGACGGCACTCCCACGCCCGCCAACGCCCACTGCGCATCGACCCAGGCCGGCAGCGTGGAGACCTGCACCCTCTCCGGCCGCCGGACCGCGGGAACGTGGTACGTGCTCCTCTCCGCGACGACCTCCTTCTCCAATGTCACGCTCACGGGGAAGTACTCCTCGACGGGCACGAGCGCCTTTCCCGTCCGGGCGCTCACCAATGGCGTGCCGCTGACCCTGAGCTCCGGCCTGCTGGGCGAGTGGCGGACCTGGACCGTGGCGGTTCCCACCGGGCAGGCCGGGCTGCGCGTCGACGTGTCCGGAGGCACCGGCGACGTGGAGCTCTTCATCCGTCAAGGCAGCGCGCCCACCCTCACCGCCCATGACTGCCGCTCGGGCAATACCGGCACCACCCAGAGCTGCCAGGTGAGCTCGTCCCAGGCGGGCACGTGGTACGTCATGCTGCGCGGGTACACGGCGTTCAGCAACGTGACGCTGACGGCCAACATCGTCCCCCACGTCACCCCGCTCCAGAATGGAAGGACGGTCGCGAACCTGTCGGGCGCCGCGGACACCCGGCTGTACTACAGCCTCTCCGTCCCGGCCGGGCAGGGTCGGCTCCAGGTCACCCTGTCGGGGGGCACGGGCGACGCGGACCTCTACGTGAGGCGGGCGGCCCTCCCCACCACGGTCGCCTACGACTGCCGCCCCTACACCGGCGGCAACAACGAGACGTGCACGGTGACGAGCCCCGCGGCGGACACGTACAACATCATGATTCGTGGCAGCTCGGCGTTCAGCGGCGTCACCCTGCTCGCGACGACGGTGACCGACGGCCTCGCGGGAATCCCCCTCGTCAACGGACAGCCCACGCTGAGCCTCGGTAGCGCCGATGGCAGCCCGTCCCTGTTCCGGCTGGAGGTTCCCGCCAGCACCGCGAAGCTCGTCTTCGAGGTCCCCTCCGGCACCACGGGCGACTACGCGATGTACGTGAAGCACGGGAGCGCGCCGACCACCACCAGCTACGACTGCACGAGGGGCAGCACCTCCGGCGGCAGCGCCACCTGCACCTTCACCGAGCCCCAGGCCGGTGTCTGGTATGTCCTGCTCAAGGCCGCGGCCCCGGAGAATGTCTTCAGCAACCTCACGCTGGTGGGCCGGTACTCGGGCGTGGTGCGGTACCTGGTGCTGGAGAGATACCAGCCCGTGACGGGCATCTCGGTGAGCGGCGACGACCTCCTCTACGCCACTTTGGAGGTTCCGCTGGGGCAGAAGCGGATGGCCATCTGGGTCGATGGCGGTACGGGCTACGGGTGGGTCCACGCCCGGTTCGGTAGCAAGCCCACGGAGACGAGCTACACCTGCAGGGCCACCACCCCCAATGCCTGCTACATCGAGAACCCGCAGCAGGGCACGTGGCACTTCCTGGTGAAGGGCAGCAGCAGCTCGCCGCTCGTGGGGCACACGCTGACCGCCGGCTACAACCTGTCCATTCCCTCGACGCGGACGCTGGTCAACGGCGAGCCCATCACCGGGCTGTCCGGCACGCCGCTGGACGTGCGGACCTTCGCGCTCGAGGTGCCTCCGAATCAGGCCCGGCTCCAGATTGCCGCGTCGGGCGGCACTGGCGCCGTGATGATGCGCGCGAGGCTCGGTGCCCATCCGACGACGAGCACCTACGCCTGTGCCGTCTCCTGCGACATCTTCCGCCCCGGCGCGGGCACCTGGTACGTGAGCATCTGGGGCACGTCGGCCTACTCGGAGGCCTCGGTCGTGGCGACGTACACGGCGCCCACGCCCCTGGAGAACTTCTGGGAGTCTCCCGACATCCCCAACCAGCCCACCTGGGCCTTCTTCAGCTTCGAGGTCCCCGCCGGAAGGACCGGGCTGAGCTTCACCACCGGGGGCTACGCCGCCACCAATCTCTACGTGAAGCGAGGCGCCCTGCCATCACCGACGGACAACGACTGCGCTTCCGCGCACGCTGGCAGCGCGTACGAGCGTTGCGACTTCTTCGACCCGCAGGAGGGCACCTGGTACGCGCTCGTGGAGATTGCCTCGCCGGGGCCCGGCGGCTTCCACAACGCCATCGTGACCGCCGTGCACTCGGAGACCGGACCGATTGCGACCGTCGCCGACAGCCAGCCCATCCGCGTCTCGGGCGCTCGCAACAGCTTCCAGACGTACCAGATGGAAGTGCCCGAGGGGCAGGCCTACCTCCTGGCGGAGGTGCTCGACAGCGGGAAGTACGCGTGGTCGGGCGGCGAGCTGTGGATTCAGCACGAGGCCTTCCCGACGTACTTCTCGCACCAGTGCAAGGCCTTGAAGGTCTGTGAGATTCCCACGCCCGCGGCGGGCACCTGGTACATCACCGTCCGAGGCAACGGCGCCTTCGACGGCGCGCTCCGCGTCACCACCCGGAACAAGGACCTGCGCCCGCTGGTCAGCGGCATTCCGGAGTACCCGCTCGCGGGTGCCCAGGGCGCGATGACGTACTGGCGGCTGGAGGTGCCCGCGGGCGCCAGTGACTTGAACTTCCGGTTGACGGTGCCGGATGCGGCCAGGAACGCGGTCCTCTTCGTGCGCCATGGCGCCAGGCCTGGCGAGTACACGTACGACTGCAAGCGGCTGGCCCACGGTGGGTTGGAAGGGAACTGCAACGTCGTCCAGCCCGCCGCCGGCACCTGGTACGTGGCGGTGAAGGAGCTGGACGCGGACTCCGGTGCCCGGTTGACGGCGACGTACGCCATGACGCCGGCGGAAGGCATTCCCGAGTTCCTGCCCCACGGTGCCCTCACCGGCCTGTCGGGAGCGGAGGGCTCGGAGAAGACCTGGAGGATGGAGGTGCCGGCCGGACAGAGCCTGCTGTGGTTCGCGACGTCGGAGGGCTGGGGAAGCGCGACCCTCCGGGTGAAAGTCGACGGCAGGCCCGTCAGCAGCGCGACGCTGGACTGCTCGACCTCCGCCTCCACGAAGGGGAAGGTGTGTGTCGTCCCCAACCCGAGGGCGGGGACCTGGTTCGTGATGCTCACCGGGGTGAACGCGTACCGGAACCTCACGCTGAACGGGGGGTACTTCGATGCGGCGACCGTGACACCCCTCACCAACGGCGTGCCCATGCCGGCCCTTCGCATCCAGGAGCGCAGCCCGCGAATCTTCAAGTTGGAGGTGCCCGCCGGCCAGGAGGTGCTGACGTTCGACGTGGACGCCATCGAGGAGTCCGCGGGACGCATCCAGGCCCACATCGCGCGGGGGGCGCTGCCCACCGACACGAGCACTTCCTGCTCGGAGCCCACGCCCGGAGCCCTGCGCTGCCAGGTGCTCTCTCCCGAAGCGGGGACCTGGTACCTCCGCGTGAGGCCCAGCCCGAGCCATTCGTATGGCTTCAACGATGTCCGGCTGACGGGCTTCCATGGTCCCGCGGCCGCCGCCGGCATCCCCGTGCTCCTGCCCGGAGACCTGTGGCGGGGGGTGTCCGGCTCGTCGACCACCGTCCGGACCTACAAGTTCATGGTTCCCGAAGGACGCGAGCAGCTCGAGGTGAGGCTCGGAACCGACGGCTTCCCCGCCTACGGCATCGTCACCGTCGCCGCCAGGAGGGGGAGCCCGCCGACGGCCACCGAGCGGGACTGCGTCTCGACGCCAGGGACCCAGACGCGCTGCGGGGTCTGGAGGCCCGAGCCGGGCCTCTGGTACGTCAGCGTGAGTCCCACCGAGGGGAACGGCGGGTACCACGACATGTGGCTCGTGCCCGAGGTCCGGTAGGGATTGCCCGCGCCGCTGCCGTCCTCGCGGCGGCGGCGTGGACGGCACGGCCTTCTGAGATGGGCGCCCCGGCTCACCACTCCGAGCGCGACCAGAGCAGGTCGGCCCACGTGCTCCCGAAGGCGTCGGTCCCCGAGGTCTCGAGGACGTGACCGAAGCATGTATCGGTGACGAGCACCGAGGCCACCGAGGCGCCGGAAGTCCAGCGGGCTTCGCCCGCGGTAATCTGGACCCGCTCGACTCCCAGTTCGTAGGCGAAGCCATTCCCCAAGACCACGAGCGCGTTGCTCTGGCCGTTCACCGGCATGGGCTCCGAACCGGTGCAGCCGGTGAGCGCATGGCAACGCCGGCTGGCTTGCAGCTCGGTGGCCGAACGAGACAGGCGCGTCTGGCCGGGCGTGAACTTCGCGGCGATGGCGCTGTTGGCAATCGGGGTCCCCGTGCAGGTGGCGGAGTCCACTTCGAACACCGGCCCGGGCGCCCGCGTGGCCGGCTTGACCGAGAGCCGGGCGAGCTCGAACTCCTCGAGGACCGAGCCGTCACCCAGGTTCGTTCGCGAGACCGTCGACGCGAACGAGACGCAGGCGTCTCCATCCGACTGTAGCGTCATCCTCATCCGGAAGGGACGCGAGGCGACACTCTTGAGGATGAGCTGGCCGTCCGTGACGGTCAGCGAGAGGGCCTTCAAGAGCGTGCCCGCGTCGTCCTCGTGGCGCAGCTCGAGGCGACCCTCGGAACGCAGTCCCAGGCTGACCTGGTAGTCCGGCTGCACGTCGTTCGCCAGCCAGCTCCACTCCGTGCAGCCGGTCACGGAGTTGCAGCGGCGCGTCGTCCGGCGCGTCAGCAGCGCCGAGAGGGTCCCGTTCCAATTCCGCCCGTTGACCAGCTTGAGCGAGCCGTAGCCTTGCGGAACGAACGCGAGGAACTGCTCGGCCGTGAGCGGCTCCCCCTGGCACTCGTAGACCGCGCTGGGGCGCGAGGGGTCGTCGAGCTCTGGGAATGTGGTGCTGTTCGTCCCGGCATCGCTGGTGCCGCCATCCGTCGCTCGACGGCCGCACTCGGTGTCGAGCGGACAGCTCACGACGCCACAGCAGTCACGGTCATTGCAGTCCGCCCAGCTGTCGCCGTCGTTGCTGCATCCATCGGTGCAGGCCGCCGGGCTGTTCTCGGGGCGCGCCACGCAGACGCCCGCGTCGTCGCTGGGCTGCGTACCGCCATCCTCCACGGAGCTGCCGCCGTCGGAGGAGCTGCCGCCGTCGGCCGCGACACCCGCATCGGCGTGGGTGCCGGCATCACTGCTGGTTCCGGCGTCCGGGCGCTCATCCTTCGTTTCGCCACACGAGGTGACCAGGATGGCGACAACGACCGCTGTCAGACTGAAGCGCCTCATATGACCCGTTCTCCCGCGCCTCGTTCGTTCCAAGGGCCCGAAGAGCGCGCATCTAGGACTCTCCGCGCGAACGTGCGCCAGGTCCTGTGGGACCTGCTCACCTAGCACGCGTGAACCCGATTTCACAACCCACGGCCGAGCCGGCGAGGGTCTCCGCCGGCACACCGGGCCCGGGCCCGCAAGCATCTTTGGACCCGGGTCGTCCCACCTCCGATGATGACCGTCTTCACACCCCGGTCGGGGAACCGGCCGGTCATCCACGCGAGACGACCATGGCTTGGAGTGCGAGAACGGGATGGATGGCGGCAGGGCTCTGCCTGGCGATGGGGCCGAGTGCTCCTTCGCTGGCACAGGAGGACGCCGCGGAGCGGCGGAGGAACGAGCCCATCGTCTGGAGCCCGTGCCCGGAGTCCTACGAGGGCGCGGAGTGCACCACGGTGGCGCTGCCGCTGGACCACCACCGCCCCAGGGGAGAGACGCTCCCCCTCTTCGTCGCGCGCAAGCTGTCCGGCGTCCCCAACGCGCCCCAGTTGTGGATTCTCGACGGGGGCCCGGGCGGCTCGGGGCAGACGCTGTACCTCGGGCGGGCGGCGCAGCTCGCGGCGATGATGCCGGGAGTGGACCTCTACTTCCCCGCCCACCGCGGCACCGGGAACTCGGCCGGACTCACCTGCGCGGGGGAGGCGCTGGAAAGTCCGAATGGCGGCGAGCTGTCGCCGGAGGAGTGGCCGGACTGCCTCGCCGAGGTGCGAGCGCGCTGGGGCGAGAAGCTCGCCCACTTCAACGTGACGCAGGCGGCGATGGACCTCGGTACGCTCATCGAGCGCGTCCGGGGGCGCAACCAACGAGTCTTCCTCTACGGCCTGTCCTACGGAACCTACTGGGCGTGGCGCTACCTGGAGTTCTTTCCCCACCAGGCGGATGGCGTCATCCAGGACTCGGTGGTGTCTCCTGTAGAGGTCTTCCAGTCCCGGTCGGACCTCGAGTTCGACCCCGCCGCCCGGGGCTATGCGGCGCTGTGCGCCCAGGACGCGGACTGCCGCGCGCGGCTGGGACCGGACCCGTGGGCGCGGCTGCAGTCCATCTCCTCGATGGTGGCACGGGGCCATTGCGCCGAGGCGGGCTTCACCCCCTCGCTGCTGCGCCGGTCGCTCGCGGGGCTGTTCATGACCTGGCGCACGCGAGTCTTCTCGCTGGCCATCCCCTACCGCCTGGAGCGCTGCGAGCCCGCGGACGTCCAGGCGCTGCGGAACTTCCTTCGCATCTACTTCGAGCCCTTCGAGCTCTACGGCTTCTCCCATGTGCTGGAGGCCAACATCAGCTTCTCCGAGCTGTGGGAGTCACCCGCCCCGAGCCCCGCCACCCTGCGCCAGCGCGCCGAGTCCGCCCTCTTCAGCCTGGACTGGGGAGTGGACCGGGCCGACATCTCGGCGCAGTGGCCGACGTACTCCAGCCGCTACGCGACGCGGTGGCCCCGGGTGAAGGTGCCGCTGCTGATGATGAACGGCACCCTGGACCCGATGACGACCCACGAATCCGCGGTCGTCGCGACGCGGCACTACCGGGCGCCGAATCAGACCTTCGTCACCTTCCCCCGCGTGGGGCACAGCGTCGGGTTCAACTCGCCCACCACGCTGCCGGGCAGCCCCGAGTGCGGGCTCCTGGTCGCGGCGAGCTTCATCCAGAATCCCCACGCTCCGCCGGACACCTCCTGCCTCGCGGCGATGCAGCCGGTGCCCTTCGAGAATCGCTCCAGGGCGCGCGGCTTCTTCGGCGCCGCCTACACCAGTGCCTGGGACAACCCCGGGGTGCCCTGAGGACGCCGGGCATCAGGGCGCGGGGCGCGGGCGGCTCCATGCGCTGTCCACGCGGTAGTGCTTCATCTCCTGGATGTCCGAGACGAAGGGTTTGACGAGCGCGAAGAACTGCCGAAAGGAGAGGCTGCCGCGGAACCCCTGGAGATGCCCCTCGATGGAGTCCCACTCGATTCGGACGATGAAGTGGTGGGGCTCCTCGGTCCCCTGGCTCACCTCGTAGCGCAGGCAGTTGGGGGAAGCGCGCAGGTGCTCCCCCGCGGCCCGGTAGGCTTCGAGGAACGCCTCCGCGCGCGCGGGAGGAATGTCATAGCGGATGTACTCCACGACCAAGGTCTTCTCCTTTTGAAAGCGGCCCTGGGGCCGCATGGCCGTGACACTGTAAGGACGGAGGCGGACGCTGGTGGTCCTCTTCGGGGGACAAGCGCACCAGTTGCTCTCCGCGCGGGCGGCCCCGGCCACTCCCCTCGAGCAGCTCCTCTCGCGGCACCCGCCGGTGGCGGGGGTTCATCACGTCGGAGGAAGAGGCGCGCTGTCCCGCCTGGTGTGCGGCAAGTTCGCCGTGGAGGGTGAGCAGGGCATCCGCATGCTGCGCGGGCTCCCCAGCCTCGTGTACCTGGGGCGCGACAAGCGGGCCTCCCTTCCCGCGCTTCGCACGCTGCTGGACGCCCTCGCGCACGAGGCAGCCTCCTCGGCCCCGGGTGCCGCCACGGCGGCCGCGCGAATCACCGAGGCGCTCTTCGTCCAGGTGCTGCGCTCACTGCTGCTGGACGCGGGACAGGACGCTCCCGGGTGGCTGGCGGGGCTGCGCGAGCCTCGCCTGGCCGAGGCGCTTCATCTGCTCCACATGGACCCGGCACGCGCGTGGTCCGTCGAGGAGCTGGCCTCGCGGGTGGGGATGTCCCGCACGCGCTTCGCGCTGCTCTTCCAGGAGCGCATCGGGCAGCCCCCGGTGGCCTACCTCGCGCAGCTCCGCCTGGAGCTGGTCGCGCAGCGCCTGCGAAATGGCGAGGAGTCCATCGCCGAAATCGCGCATGCGGTGGGCTTCGAGAGCCAGTCCGGTCTGAGCCGGGCGTTCCGCCGGCGCTTCGGCCAGACGCCGTCGGACTTCCGCAGGGCCGCTCGCGGTCCCCTGGACGAGGCCCGCGAGGTGATGGCCGAGAAGGCCTGACGGCTCACCGCCCGCCGAGGTAGTCCGCCTTGCCCAGGTCCACGCCGTTGTGGCGCAGCAGCGCGTACGCGGTCGTCACGTGGAAGAAGAAGTTCGGCAGGGCGAAGTGCTTCAGGTAGTGCTCTCCGGTGAACCGCATCGGTTCCTGGTCGCGCCGCGGCACGCTGACCTGCTTGTCCTCGGTGCCGTCCAGCTTCTCGCGCGGGACCGACTCCAGGTAGGCCAGGGTCTTCGCGATGCGCTCCTCGAGTTCGGACAGCGTGGCCTCGGTGTCCTCGAAGCGGGGCGCGTCCACCCCGGAAAGGCGCGCCACACAGAGCTTGGCCGAGTCACAGGCAATCTGCACCTGGCTCTTGAAGGGCAGCATGTCGGGCGCGAGCCGCGTCGTCACCAGCACGTTGGGGTCGAACTTCTTCGCCTCCGCGTGTGCCCGGGCCTTGCCGAGACACTTCGAGAGGTTGCCGAGCATCGTCACGAAAATCGGCACGCTGGCCGAGGACATGGAAATCGCCATGGAAGGGCTCCGGATGGGGAGCCCTGGTCTAACCCGTGGCGGCGGTCGGTGCACGGTTCTTGGCGCCCGCGCACGCGGCGGTATCGCCGGGTCACCAGCTGGAGCTGCGGAAGCCCGAGCCGCTGCCCGACGACGATGACGACGACGACGACGAATCATCGTCGTCGCTGCTGCTCCAGGACGAGCGGGTGCTCCGGGGCTCGGCGGCCTCCCTCCGGCGCCTTTCTTCCTCCTCTCGTCGCCGCCGCTCCGCCTCCTGCCGCCGGCGCTCGGCTTCGCGTCGCTCCTCTTCCTCGCGGCGGAGCCGGTCCTCCTCCCACTCGGCTTCCCGGATGGCATCCAGCGCGGACCGCTCGGCCGAGCGCGCGGCCTGCTCCGCCGCCGGATAGTGCCCCTGCTGCAAGGCCGCGCGAGCATCGGAGAGCTGCGGCGCCCCGGGCCTCCCGATGATGCGCACGCCGTATCCGCCCGACCAGTGGTCGGCGCGCTGCACGGCGCGGGTCGCGTCCTGGATGGCATCCACGGCGCGCTCGGCCGCCTTGAGCTCTCCTCTCAGCGTGGTGGCCGCGGTCTCCGATCGCGACTCGATGCGACTGGCCTCCGCGTCCACCTCGTTCCAGTCCCCGTGAGCGCCGTCCAGCGCCCGTGCCGCCGTGGCGAGCGCACGGCCCAGGTCCTCCACCGTCCGCCGGGCGCGGGCCGTCTCCTGGCTGTCGGGCACTGCGTCGTTGGCGGCGCGCTTCGCGAGCGACTCGGCCTTCTTCAGCTCGGCCTTCGCGGACGCGAGACGCTCCCCTGCCCTCGCGTGCAGCTCGCGGTCGGACGCCACGCATTGCTGGACGTGGGTGAGCGCCAGGGTCGCCGCGGTGAGCCGCTCGGCCGCGGTGAAGGGCTCGGAGGGACGGGCCACCACCGCCTCCCGCGCTGCCTGAAGCAGGAGCCCGGCCTTCGCGAGCGCCGCCTGCGTGGGCGCCATGGCGCGCGGGTCGGCCACCTCGGTGGCGCAGGCGGTGGCCAACAGCTCGGTGGCCGTGAGCACCCGCGCGTTCGCCGCCTCGGCGGCCTCGAGCTGCCGGACCTTCTCCCCCAGCTCGTCCAGGCGGTGAGCGACGAGAGCGTGGTGTCCCTCCACCTGGCGCAGCAGCTCGGCGGTGGCGAGCAGCCGCGCGGCGTCGAAGGCGGCATCCGCCTCGCGGAGCAATTCCGCCGCCTGCTTCCGGTGCGAGGCCGCCTCGTCCAGGTTGTCCCCCACGGTGCCGTTCGCGTTCGGGTGGACGGGGTCTCCCGCGCGCAGGCGCAGCGCCGAAGGCTGGTAGCGCCGCGTCAGGTCGCCCAGCAGCGCCTCCCGCTCCGCCGCGAGCCGCTCCAGCCGCCGCGCCTCGGTCCGACAGGCCTCGCGCCGAGGGGTGAAGCGCGCCAGGGCCTCGCGGCTGTGGGCGAGCACGGCATCCACCTCGGACACCCGCGCCAGCGCGGCGGTGAGCCCGGTGCGCGCCGGTTCCAGCTCCCCCTTCCCCAGCGCCTCGCGGGCCTCCGCGAGCGACCGCTCGCCCGAGTTCGCGAAGTCGGACGGATTGGAGTCCTCCTCGAGCAGCAGCGCCGAGGGCGGCTTGCCCATGGCCTGGCCCAGCTCGGTCCTCGCGGTGTCGATGGCCCTCGCCGCCCGGGTCAGCTCGGCGCGAGCCTTTCCGGCCATCGCGACCAGCGCCTCGGCTTCCGAGGCGCGCGTGCGAAGCAGCTCCAGGCCTTCGGTGAGCGACTGGATGTCGGCAGTGGCGGGCCGCTCCACCAGGGCTTCCGCCGCCGTGTTTCCCGCCTGCGTGAGCCGCTCGATGGACTGGTCCACCCAGTGGCGGGACAGCCCGGCGGCGACGAGCGCGACGCCCGCGCGCTCCGCCGTGGGCAGCACCTCCGAACGGCCGCGCCCGAGCACCGCGCGCAGGGCCCGGGTGTCCGTGCCCTGTCGCAGCCCCTCCTGGAGCGGTCCCTCGAGCGCCCCGAGCGGGTCCTGGGGCAGCAGCGCCCGTGCACGCTCGACGCACGCCTCCAGCGCGGGCGCCACGCGTCCCACGAGCGCCGGTGCCCGCAGCCCCTCCACCTCCGCCTCCTGGCCGCGCAGCTCGGCGGACAGGTCCGACAGCTGGGTGACGGCCTCCCGGGAGCGCTCCGGCGCATGCTCCAGCGAATCGAGCAGGGCGAGCGCGTTCGCGGCGCGCGTGTTGAACGCCTCGACGAGCGCCTCGAAGGACAGGGAGAACGGCTGGTAGCTGGCCAGCGGCCCGATGAGCTTCTGCGTGTCGGTGCGGCCGCCCCGGAGCACCAGCTCGACTCCCTCGTCGGGGTGGAAGACGATGGGCTGGTCGCGCAGCATGCGCGTGACGCGCGCGTACCGCTCGGTCGACAGGTGCTTCCTGACCCAGTCCAGGACTCCCGTTCCTCCCGTGAGGCAGGTGTCGGCCTCGCCCAGCACGCGCGACGCGGCGACGGACAGCAGGAACAGCTCGTCCACGTCCGAGGCGAGCTTCAGCCCCCGCTCGCGCGAGACGCCCGCATAGCGCTGCTCGATGTCCTCCCGGGAGCGGCCGGCCACGCCGTGGGTCCGGTCCAGCATCCCGAAGAGGGCCTGGGTCTTCTCGTCGATGGCGGTGCGCCACTGCGTGTAGCGCGTCAGGGCCTCGCGCCTGCGCCGGTTGCGCCGGACGCGCGCGGTGCCCAGGGCGGTGAGCAGCATCACCGAGTTCACGAACACGTTGAGCTCGCGCAGGGCGCGCTCCCCCTCGGCCTGCTGGATGCCCGCGAGGGCCACCGCGTAGGCCTCGTCGCTCTCGCGCACCCGCTCGGTGAACGCAGGCTCTCCGCGCTCGAACGCTTCAAGAGCCTTCCGCAGTGCCTCCCGCGAGGCCGCGAGGTGCGACTGGACGAGCGCCGCGTCGCGCCGCTTCCCCTCGGCGTCGAGCAGGCCCGGAAGCGCGTTCATCCGCTGCTCGCTCTGGGACAGTTTCTCCAGAACCTTCTCCAGGGCCTCCCGCCGCGCCACCGCCTCGCCGAAGCGCGCCTCCCGGTCACTCGCCATCACCTGGACGGCGGACCGGGCCAGTTCGAGCGCTTCCTGGGCGGCCTTCACCTCCGGTGGCTCGAAGCGGCGGAGGGGATGCGCCAGGAGCGATGCGAGCGCGGTCTCTTCCTGCCGGAGCCGCGTGAGGGCCGCGCGACATTCCTCCACGCCCTTGCGGGCCTCGTCGATGGCGACCCGCAGCGTCTCGTGCGCCGCCTCCGCCGGCTCGAAGCGCGCCTTGTCGGCGGGCTCGAGCAGCGTCAGCGCCTGGGTCACCTTCGCGCGAAGCCCCGCGAGGTCCGGGTTGGCCTGGGGCACGAGGAGCACGGCCCGCCCCTGGAACGTCTCGTCTCGGAGCGCGGCGATGGCGTCGAGCGCTCCCAGGAGCCCTTGCAGGCGGTCGCGCAGCGAGACGCGCCGCTGCTCCCGGGCCGCCTCCTCCTGGCTCACGATGGCGGCCAGCCGGGTGTCGATGGTGGTGATGGTGTCGCGCGCCGCATCGACGACGCGCCCACCATCACGCATGGCGGCGATGGCGGCCGCATCCAGCTGGCCCACCCACTGCTCCTCGCCGAGCCCGCGCCGGTCCTGCGCGTCCGAGCCGAAGTAGGACAGGTTCCGATCCTCCAGCGAGAGGAGGAAGATGGCGCCGTCCTGCTCGCCCGTGCGCGGGTGTCTCAGCGCGCCGAAGCGCGTGCGATTCGACAGCCCCTTGCCGAGCGCGTGCTTCACCGCCTCGATTCCCACGAAGGAGGTGCCCTCGGCGTCGGTGAAGCGCTCACCCTCGGCGCTCTGCAGCAGCACCACGGTCCAGTGAGGCGCGTTCGCCGTCAGCCACGTCTCCAGCTCACGAAGCCGAGCGTCCGACACGCCAATGTCGCCCTTGACGTAGAGGTGCTGCGACTCGGACCACACCTTCACGACGCCCACCGCGCTGCGCACGCGCTGGGGGCGGCTGCCAGCCTGGGCCGGGACGGAGAGGAAGCCGATGACCAGGACCAGCAGGACGGTCGCGACGACCGGGAGGGAGTGCTTCATTTCTGTCGGAGGGCTCCTGTCGGAAAAAGAGCCAGAGCGTAGCGGAATCCCGCCGGGCCGTGTGCCCATTGCTTCATGAGCGTGGGTGAAGAGGGGGCCCCCGGGGCCGAGGGCTCGAAGATGCGGGCTGAGGATTGAGAAGAGGTCCTTCCCCGGGCAGCTGCCTGTGTGGGGCTTATCCTCGGCGTGTTCGGGCTGCTCATGCTGACCTTCGCCGGCGGAAAGCCTGTTTGCTCCCCGCGCGTGGTCAAGATGCCCTTCCACATCAAGAATCCTGGTGCTCCTCGGGAGGATGCGACGAACCGTTGAGGCACACGGCCCGCGGCTCACTTGCAGAGTCGACGGAGCCAGTGGCGCAGGTTGTCCTTGTCCTGCGAAATCCAGCCGCTGCGCTCCTCGTAGAGGTGCGGCTCCAGCAACAACGCCAGGGCCCGGTACTGCGCCAGGTCCACCTTTCTCTCCGTGTCGATGGCATCAGGCCACTCGCCCAGCGTCAGCAGCAGCCGTTCGCCCTCCATCGGTTCGAAGGAGACCTCCGGGAAGGAGAGGCTGCCTCGCAGTGCATCGATGCCGCCAAGCTGGCCCAACAGCGGCTGCCCCAGGAACGTGAGCCAGTAGGCGCCCCTCGCCTGGGTGCCGATACTCATGCTGGTGTCGTCCAGGTAATAGAGGTCCAGGCCGAGATAGCGAGAGAGAGGCACCAGGAGTTCGCGGCGCGCCGAGTGCCAGTTTCCTCGGACGGAAACGAAGGCGAGGCTCGCGTAGCCGAAGCTGAAGGGCAACTCGCGGCCGAGCTCCAGAGCCAGTGCGCGCAGGTGGACGGGGCCACGCTCCAGCAGGTACTCGGTGGGAAACGAGAAGGTCACCCCACAGCTCAAGTTCTCGTCACGAGCGAACGCGGGGGCATCGAGTCTCCAGCCCCGATACTCGATGTTGTACCCCCCCACGCCGTCTCCCCCCTCCTCCAAGTCGACCGTCCAGGCATCGCCCCAGGGGCGTTCGAGCATCTTCTCGCGAAGATGCTCCCAGCCCTTGTCATCGAGAGGAAGGGTGTCTCCGTCCGGGCTGCCGTACCAGCCGAGCGCCCGAGGAGGAATGGCACGGCGGTACGCCTGCATGGCGCGCCATACCGCGGGGGCAATCTCTCGGTGCGGGTGACGCATGAAAAAGCAGACAACCACCCCGTCGCGGGCCACCAGATGGCCGCTGCTGTCGCGCAAGCGGATGACTGGAATGTTCTCTCTCATCTCCCCCCAAGGCTTCCTTGTAGATTTGCCCCTGCGTGTAACCCGCATAGGCACTGTTCCCGTCGTACTCCTTCCATCTTGGCTTGTTGGTTCCGGGACACGGAAACTTGAAGTCGAGCGTGAGCACGGACCGCAGGCGGTCGCCGTCGGCATGGAGTACGAGGTCCGGCTTGATGGTGCGCCACAGCTCCTTCGTGCACCCTTCCTCGAGGAGCCGAGCCTCCTCCTGCCGGCTTACCGTCTCCAACATCCTGGCGTTGGGGTAGTAGCGGTAGCGTTGCTCGATGCTGTACGGCCTGAGCCACAACTCCTCCAATACTTCGCGGGCGCATTGGAGCGCCACCGCGTGCTTGCGCTGCCCCAGCACCATGGCTCGCGTGATTCGCCCCGCGCACCCATCCACCTCCACCTCCTCGCCGCACTCCTGACGTGTCGGGGCACGGTCGCCGAAGAACTCAGCATTGACCTGGCGCTCGGCCTTCCTGGCGCAGTCCACCAGACGCTCCTCCAGTTCCCCCACCGCGTTGTCGCCCTCCAACAGCGTCAGCAGGACGGGAGCGAACTGGACGAGGACGGATGCCACGGCTGTTTGGCTGGCGGCCTGAGTCAGCGTCCCCGCCCCTCTGCCCGCGGCAGCGGCGTGGCGCAGACGGCCTGCCGTCTCCGTGTCCACGAAGCGCAACGCTCCAGGGGGCGCCCGTTGAGGGCCGCCGGCACAGGCCCCGAGCAGGATACAGGCCACCACCAGCAGCACGGACTTCCAGCACGGCGTTCGGAGAGCGGGCATGCCAAGCGTCCTGTAGCCTATCGGTGAACAGAACGGACCGCTCATCTCCCAGCGAGGCACCCTCATGCAGCCTGCACAGCTGAATCCAGCGCGCCTTCCTTTGGGAACCCAGGTAGGCCCCTGGCGGGTGCTGGAGCGTCTCGGGAGGGGAGCCCATGGCGCCGTCTACCGCGCTATTGGCGCGCAGTCGCCCTCCAGGCCCGTCGCCCTCAAGGTGGCCCTGCGCCCTGACAACGCGCGCTTCGCACGCGAGCGGGAGCTGCTCTCGCGTCTCCACCACCCCCACGTCCCCCATACTCTTATAAACATGCGA
>NZ_JABBJJ010000093.1 GCF_012933655.1 Pyxidicoccus fallax
GCCCCCACCCTCGCCACGGGAGCACGCTCCCAGCATGACGAACAGCACGAGGCAGGAGGCCGTGAAGGGCCGCTCCCAGCGCTCACCCATCACAAGGCGCATTCGGCCTCCGCCATCAGTGACTCCACCCGCGCCTGCACCAGGTCCAGTTCGCGCAGGGCGAGCGTCCGCTCCGCCTCGCGCAGCTCCTCCGCGCTCTGCACCAGCTCCAGGCTGGTGCCCACGCCCTCGCGGAAGGCCTCCCCGGTGAGCTGGTCCGTCAGCGCCGCCGCCTCCCGCGCCCGGCTCGCCGTGAGCCGCCGGGCCTCCGCCAGCGCCACGCCCCGGCGTGCCCGCGCCACCTCCACCGCCAGCGTCCGCCGCACGGCCTCGAGCTGTTGCTCCGCCACGGCCACGTCCGCCCGCGCCGAGCGCACCGTCGCGCCGCGCGCGCCTCCGTCCCACACGTCGAAGGCCAGCACCGCGGCGATGTTCCATTGATTCACCCGCGCCGTCCCCGGCGTCACCGTCGTGGCCGTCAGCGAGCTCTCCAGCCCGAGCGTGGGCGCATACGCCGCCCGCGACGCGCCCAGCTCACGTTCCACCGCCCGAGACGCCTCCCCCGCCGCCACGAGGTCCGCCCGCGACGCCCCCTCCAGCGGCCGGCACAGCTCGGCCACGCTGCGCGCCAGCCCCTCCAACCGGAACGCGGGGACGACGCCCGCTTCCCCCTCCACGCCGAGCGCGCTGCCCAGGGCCTCACGCGTGCGCCGCAGGGCCTCCACGCTCGCGAGCAGCGAGGCGCGCGCCACCTCCAAATCCCGGGCCGTGCGCAGCGTGTCCAGCTTGCGCCCGGAGCCGAGCTTCTCCGCGTCCAACGTGAGCTGGTGCCTCGCCCACGCCTGGGCGAGCCCCATCCGGTCTATCTCCACCACCCGCTCGGCCGTCACCACCGCCACGAGACTCCGCGCGAGCTCCCGCACCAGCAGCCGCCAGGTGTCCCGCGCCGAGGCCCGCGCCGAGCGCTCCCGCGCCCGCGCCGCGGAGAGCTGCAGCCACGCCGGCACGTCCACGACGGACTGGGACGCCGTCGCGCGCAGGGCGACCAGCGGAGACGTGGGCCGCGGCCCGTCGTCATCGCCGTCCACGTTGATGTTGCCACCACCGATGGAGACCGACTGGCCCACCAGCCGCTCCTGGACGGAGACCGACGCGCCCACCCCCGGCAGCAGCGGTGCGAGCGCGAGCCGCGTCTCCGCTCCGGCCAGCTCCAGTTGGGCCAGCGCGAGCTGGAGGTCCACCGAGCGGGCGCGAAGCCGTCCCAGTGCGTCATCCCAGCTCGACAGCGCCAGCGTGGGCGGTGCCGGGGCCGTCAGTGCCTCCGGGATGCCCGCGGCCTCCATGACGGCGGAGCCGCTCCCCGTGGGCGGGTTGAACGGGTCCGGAAGCGCTACGAGGAGGACGAGGGTCAGGAGCATGCGCGCGGGGGCAGCCCTTCGGATAGTCGGTGACACGTCCCCCGACATCCCCGCTCCGTCCATTGGGAGAACGAGCGTCCAGGAGACGACACCCCCCTGTCCGCTGGTACACGGTATCCCGCACGCCATCGGTACACCTCGACACCCACCCGCGTGCGATGGAGCCTCCCGTGAAGAAGTTGCTGATGTCCGCCCTGTTGCACCTGCTGTGCCTCACCGCCTCCCTGGTCTCCACCGAGGCGCTCGCCCAGACTCCCCCACCGACGATGACCTTCGGCCCGAACTGGAGCGTCAGTCTCTCGGGCCAGCCGCGGGTGGGCGGTCCGCTGCGCATCGTCTATGACCTGTCCCGCCTGTCCCACTGCCGCGAGCCCTCCGTCGGCACGTGGACCCTCACCGGCTACGCGATGACGAACCGGGGGCCGGTGCAGAGCTTCGTCGTCGCGAACGACGCCACCGTGGGCACCACGGCGGAGGTGCTGCTGAACCTGACCACGGGCGGCAACCTCGAGCTGTGGTTCCAGGAGACCCACTCGCTGGGCTGCTCCAACTGGGACTCCAACCTCTACTGGAACCACCACGTGAAGGTCTGGCAGAACCCGACGCTGACCTTCAACGAGGGCTGGACGCACTCGCTCTTCGGCACCCTCCAGGGCGGCACCACCCTCATGGTGGACTACGACATCGACCGCCTGGGACAGTGCCGCGGCCAGTACATGGACTACGAGACGTGGGGCGTCTGGGTGGAGTACCGCATCAACGGCGGCCCCGTGCAGACGCATGACCTGACGGTGGCCTGGGGCGAGTGGAACCAGGAGTTCCGCAAGCAGACGCCCGCCTTCATCCCGCTGCCGGCGGGGCCCGGGACGCTCGAGATGTGGTTCGTCAACATGGACCGCAAGGGCTGCGCGGCGTACGACTCCCGCTACGGTCAGAACTACGTCTTCACCTTCCAGTGAGCCGCTGAGCCGGTCCTCCCGGGACGCGCGCCGACACGCCCGGGAGGACTCAGGCGACGGGAAGCCAGAGCACGAAGCGCGCGCCGCCGCCGGGCACGCGCTCGTGTCTCAGGTCGGCGCGCATGCTCCGCGCGAGCCGCCGGCACAGCGCCAGCCCGAGCCCCACGCCAGGAGCCGTCTTCGCCGCTGTCTGCACGGACTTGGAGAACGGCTCGAACAGCCGCCTCGCCGTCGCGGCGTCCACGCCGGGCCCGTGGTCCCTCACCGAGAGCCCCACCTGTCCCCGGCGCCGCTCCACCTCCACGTGGATGCGCCGGTCCTCCGCGCTGGCCGCGTACTTGGACGCGTTGTCCACGAGGTTGAAGAGCACCTGCTCCACGGCGGACGGGTCCGTCAGCACCGCCACGTCCGCCGGCACGTCCACGCACACCTCCATGCCCGCCTGCGCCGCCCGCTGCGCGAGCCGCTCCTCCATGCGCTCCACCATGGCGCGCACCTTCACGCGCTCCAGCTTCGCCGGGGCCCGGCCCCGCTCGATGCGGGCATAGGCGAGCACGTTCTCCACGAGGTGGCTCAGCCGCTCCGCCTCGCGGTGGAGGATGTCGAAGTACTCCCGGCGCCGCCCCTCGTCCGGCACCATGCCCGCCGCCAGCATCTCCGTGTACATCCGGAACGTCGTCAGCGGCGTGCGCAGCTCGTGCGTCACCGCGGAGACGAAGGCGCCCCGCCGCTCGCTGAGCGACACCACCCCCACCAGCAACGCCACCACCGCCACGCCCGCCAGCAGCACGCCGCTCCACGCCACCATCAACACCGCGGGCAGCGTGGAGGCCGCCGCCGTGCCCTGGCCTCCTTGCGGCGAATGTCCGGGCACCAGCCGCACCGGCAACGCCGCCAGCATCCGTCCGTCGCCCTGGGCCTCACGTCCCCGCACCGGCTCCAGCGACGCGGAGGGCAGCAGGTCCCGAATCTGCCCAAGCAGCCACAGGCGCAGCCCCTGCCAGTCCAGCCAGCAGCCCTGGATGTACTCCCCGCCCTCCAGCCGCACGCGCCGGCCCAGCAGCAGCGTGTCCCCCACCCACAGGGCCCGCATCGCGTCGCCGTCCGCCGGAGGGGGCGCGAGCTCCTGGGCCTCCATGCCCCCGTAGGAATTCGAGGCGGACAGGTTGGGAGCCTGGCGCATGGCCTGGCTGGCGCTGCGGGAGCGGGCGCTGTACTCGCTCACGTTCTTCGCCACCTGCGTGAGGTCTTCCGGGCTGCCCAGGCGCAGGAGGCTGGCTTCGGGGCGCCGGACCTGGACGGGCTGCTCCGCGAGGGCCCGGCGGAGGTCCGCGCCGCGAAGGAGCCCCTTCAGCTCGCGCAGCCGGCCCTCCCGCCGCGCCACCTCGGAGGCGGGCAGCGCCGTGCCCGCTGGGGCGTGCGTCCCGGGCTCCACCACCTGGGGCGACGACACCGTCCCATCCGGGGCGACCTGGAAGTGGAGCAGCACGTGCTCCGGCAGCGCGGCCAGCAGTGGTGAGGCCAGGAACGCCGTGCCCGGCTCCAGGGGGAGGCCCTTCGCGTCGAGCACGCCCCGCGCCGGAGAGACGGGGGCGTACGCCTCCGCGGCCACGGCGCTCTCCCGCGCCACCAGCGGCAGCAGGTCCGAGTCCAACCGCCACAGGGCCAGCCGGGCGTTCTCCTCGCGCGCCGCGTTCTCGCGGGCCTGCTGGTCCGCGCGATCCAGGCGGAGGGCGAAGGCGGACAGCCACACCACGCCCGCCAGCGCGAGGCACAGGCACGCGCTCACGGCAATCCAGATGCGCCAGGAGCGAATCACGACGCGGTGCCCCGCGCCGCGAACATGTACCCCTTGCCCCGCACCGTGAGGATGACGCGGGGCTCCTCCGAGTCATCGCGCAGCTTCTCGCGCAGGCGCGCCATGGTCATGTCCACGGTGCGCGTCTGCACGCCCCGGGAGGACAGGTGCCACACGCGCTCCAGCAACTCCTCGCGGGAGATGGCGCGCCCGGCATTGTCGCCGAGGTAGCGCAGCGCGTCCGCCTCGCGCTCCGAGAGGTCCACCCGGGTGCCGTCGTCGAAGGTCAGCTCGCGCCGCTCCACCTCGAAGTGGCCGCCGGGGAAGTCGAGCCGGGCCACCCCCGCGGGACGCTCGGCCGAGCGCCGCAGCACCGCCCCCGCGCGGGCCAGCAGCTCGCGCACCGAGAAGGGCTTCACCACGTAGTCATCCGCGCCGAGCTTCAGGCCGTTGACGCGGTCCTCCTCCTGGCCCCGCGCCGTGAGGATGATGACCGGGAGCGTGGGCCGGCTCTTGCGCACCGCCCGGAGCAGGTCCAGTCCGTCTCCATCGGGGAGCACGAGGTCCAGCAGCACGAGGTCGCACGGGGTGCGCTCGGCCAGATGCTGTCCCTCCGCGCGGGCCCCGGCTTCGAGGACTTCGTAACCCTCGAAGCGCAGGGCATCCACGATTCCGCGCCGGATGGCGGGGTCATCTTCCACGACGAGCACTCGGCGCGCGGCCATTGCGGCATCCTACTCCAGCGTGAGGTGGCGCTTCTTCGCCTCGCGCTGGACGACCTGGCCGATGGCGCCCTCCAGCGTGTCCGAGTTCTGGGCGGCGTGCTGCTTGCGCGCCTCGACGAGGAACTTCTGACGCTCGGTGTTGAGGACCTGGATGCGCTGCTGGAGGGCGGCGCGCTCCTGCTCCCGGGCCGCCAACCAGGCCTTGCGGCCGGCGGCATCGAGCCCGCGCATGGGCTCGGGCAGGTCCTCGTCGCGGACGGAGCCCAGGTCCACCTGGTTCTTCTTCACCGCGTCCACGAGGTCCCAGCTCTCGTTGGAGTAATTGCCGGACGACTTGGCCACGGAGCGCGACACCATGTTGGAGAGGGAGACGCCGAGCGAGTTGCTGTCCTGTGCCGCCTGGCGCATCTGGGCCTCCTGGCCGCTGGCGCCGTAGGCCACGTAGGTCTTGTTCAGCTCGGCGCCCAGCCGGGCAATCTCCTCGTCCTGGGGCGCGGGGATTTCCACCACGCGCTGGTTCTGGTCGATGTTGAGGTAGCTGCCGTCCGCGAGCACCGCCGCGTCCTTCCACTGCCCGGAGATGCCCTCCTCGTAGCCGCCGCAGTGGATGGTGTTGACGGTGATGCCGCGCTCACGGGCGTACTTCACCGCGTCGGCGAACTTCACGGGGCCCTGGGTGAAGGGCTCGTTGCCGGCGATGAAGATGAGCCGCATGGCCTCCGGGTCCTGGCTCCAGGCGAGCTGCGCGGAGGCATCGCGGATGACCTCGCCGCAGTGCTCCGAGCCGCCGGACGTGCGCAGCGAGAAGAGGTGCTCGGAGAGCAGGTCCAGGTCCGTGGTGAAGGGAAGCACCTGGCGGATTTCGCTCCGGTTCGAGCCCGGGTCGGTGTTGCCGTACACGTACAGCGCCAGCTGGAGCTGCGGCGTCACGCCGTTGCGCTTCGCATGGGAGAAGCGGTTGACGATGTTCCACAGCTGCGTGCGCGCCTGGTCCAGCAGGCCGTCCATGCTGCCGCTGGTGTCGAGGAGCACGGCAATCTGGATGACGGGCTGACCGGGTTCGGCCTTCGCCACGGGAGCCACGTCGGGCTTGTTCGCGGGAGGAGGTGCCACCGCGACGCGCGGGGCCAGGGGAGTCAGCGGCGGCGCGCCCGGAGCGGGCTTGCCCAGGAGGAGCGCTGCGGCCGCGAGCGCCGCGGCGGAGCCGAGAATGACGGGGAGCTTGAGGGCCGGTTTCATCGTGCGTCCTTTCGTACGTCGGTGCCCGCTTGGGCACGCTGGGGACAGTACGAATGGGCGCGGGCGAGAGGTGTAACCGGCTTGTAACCGGCGGTGACGGTGGGGGCGGCTACACGTCACCCCAGATGAAGGGCAGGTCCAGCTCGATGGCCTCGAATGGCTCGGCCCTGACAGGAGTACTCCCGACGTGCGTGGCGACCAGGGTGTACTGCGCTCCCTCCAAGCGAAGAACCTCCAACGTGCGCGCGACGGGGTCCATCAGCCAGACGTGCCGCACGCCCTCACGGGCGTACACCGGCAGCTTCGCCTTGCGGTCCAGGGTCTTCGTGGAGGGTGAGAGGATCTCGCAGAGCCAATCCGGAGCAAGCGTGGTGAATGGGGTGCGATAGGGCTCCGGCATCCGCTCGCGGCGCCAGCCCGCGACATCCGGCACCAGCACGTCCTCCGCCAGGTGCACTTCGGGCTCATCACCGATGATCCATCCACCAGGGCCGTCCTTCCCCTTGGTGAACGGCCCCATCAACTCGTAGCCCAATCTGGAGTACGCATTCATGTGCGGCCCCGCGGGCCGGGGGCTGGCGTACAGCACCCCATCGACAATCTCCCCGACCACGTTGTCGGGCAGTGCCTCCAGCTCCGCGTAGGTGGCCCGCTTCCGTTCCATGCTCCGCCCATGTTCCCCGCCGCCCGTCTCCAGTTCCATGCGTGCGGAGATAGCACCGGGGTCTGACGTATGAGGACACCTACCCAACGCCCACCCTGAAAGGTTGGCCCCTCCCGAAGCAAAGCGCAAGAGCCCGGGAGCGCCGCCTCACGTCCCCCGCGACATCAGCTCCTCCACCACCTCGCGCACCTCGCGCAGCCGCGACGGGTCCGTCACCGCGACGAAGATGGTGTCATCCCCCGCCACCGTGCCCGCCAGGCCCGGCACGTCCGGCTCACGGTCCAACGCCAGCGCGAACACCTGCGCGTAGCCGGGCGCCGTCTTCAGCACGAGCAGGTTGGGCGGCGCTTCGATGATCCTCAGCCACGGCCTCACCGGCGCCACCGGCGGCGGCGCCTCCACGCGCTGGTAGCGCCCCGCCACCTTCTGGACGCCCAGCTTCTTCAGCCGCCGAGACAGCGTGGACTGGCTCGGCGCCTGCCCCCTCGCCTCCAGCAGCTCCTGCAACACCGCCTGATCACTGATCTCCTGCTCCGTGATGAGCCGCAGGATGGTCTCGTCCAGGTTCATTCAGGCCACCATGCATTTGCGTGAATATGCACGCAAGTGCCTGCATAAAGATTTTTGCAATAAGAGGCTTGCGCGCTGCGTCTTTCTGCATAATATCCGCGCCTCTTCTGAAAATGCACGAATTTTCGTGCATATTCACCCACCCATGCATCCGGCCCGCTGCCGGTTGGAGCACAGGCCCATGAAGCACGTCACCCACATCAAGGATCTCGGCCCCGAGGGCGTCGAGGCGGTGCTCGCGCAGGCCGCGGCCTGGAAGCTGAAGGCGCCGACCCAGGCGCTCTTCCCCGGCACCATCCTCGGGATGGTCTTCTTCAACCCGTCGCTGCGCACGCGCACCTCGTTCGAGGCCGTGATGCTGCGCGGTGGTGGCAACGCCATCATCCTGGACGTGGGCGCCGGGGTCTGGAAGCTGGAGCACCGCGAGGGCGCGGTGATGAACGCGGACCGCGCCGAGCACCTCAAGGAGGCCGCGCCCGTCCTGTCGCGCTTCGTGGACATGCTGGGCGTGCGGACCTTCTCGCAGGGCGGTGGCGACGAGGAGGACGAGGTCGACCCCATCATCGGCGCCTTCCGCAAGTGGGCCACCGTGCCGGTGGTCAGCATGGAGTCCGCCCGCGAGCACCCCTGCCAGGGCCTCGCCGACGTGCTCACCCTGCGCGAGACGTTCGGCTCCACCAAGAAGCTGCCGGTGACGCTCACCTGGGCGCCGCACATCAAGCCGCTGCCCAAGGCCGTGCCCAACTCGTTCCTCCTGAGCGCCGCCGCCGCCGGCTGCGAGGTGCGCGTGGCGCATCCTCCCGGCTTCGAGCTGCACCCCGCCGTGCGCGCGGAGGCCGAGGCGTACGCCAAGGCCACCGGCGGCAGCGTCACCTACACCCATGACCAGGACGAGGCGCTCGCCGGCAGCCGCGCGGTGTACGCCAAGTCGTGGGGCCCGTCCGCCGCGGCGGCGTACTCGCCCAACGACGTCACCGCGCTGCTGGCCTCCTACTCCGGGTGGATGCCCACGCGGCGCACCATGTCCCGCGCCGCGAAGGACGCGGCCTTCCTCCACTGCCTGCCGGTGCGCCGCAACGTGGAGGTGGCCGACGAGGTGCTGGACCACCCGAGCAGCCGCGTCGTCGACGAGGCGGGCAACCGCTACCACGTCCAGCGCTCGCTCCTTCACTGGATGCGCTCGCAGTCGCGCTGACCGCTTTCCTCCCCTTCCCTTCTTTCTAGAGGTGCCACGTGCCCCTGTCGCCCGACCCCTACTCCGCGCTGCGCCACGCCGCGCGCTACGTGCAGCAGTTCCGCCGCAAGACGTTCGTCGTGAAGCTCGGCGGCGCCATGCTGAGCGACCCGAAGCTGCGCCGCTCCGCCTGCGAGCAGATTGCCCTCCTGTGGACCTTCTCCATCCGCCCCATCGTGGTGCACGGCGGCGGCCCGGAGCTGGACACGCTGTGTGACGCCCTCCACCTGCCGGTGGAGAAGGTGGCGGGCCGCCGTGTCACCTCCGCGCCGGTGCTGGACGCGGCGAAGATGGTGCTCGCCGGCAAGCTGCACACGGACCTGCTCGCGGACCTCCAGGCGGCGGGCGTGCCCGCGGTGGGCCTGAGCGGCGTGGACGCCGGCCTCATCAAGGCGCGCAAGCGCCCTCCCGTCATGGTGACCGAGCCCGGCGCCACCGAGGGGAAGCTCGTCGACTACGGCCTCGTGGGTGACATCGAGTCGGTGGACACGCGCGTGGTGGAGCACCTGCGCTCGGCGGACTACGTGCCGGTGGTGGCCCCCCTGTCCGGCGGCGCCGACGGCGCCGTGTACAACACCAACGCGGACACCGTGGCCGCGGCGCTCGCGGTGGCGCTGTCGGCGGAGAAGCTCTTCTTCCTCGTCCAGGTGCCCGGCCTCCTGAAGGACGTGAACGACCCGACGTCGCTCGTGACGCTGGCGAACCTGACGGACCTGGCCACCATGGAGAACACCGGCGCCATCTCCGGCGGCATGCGTCCCAAGGCGCATGCCATCCGCCACGCGCTCGTGGGCGGCGTGGGCAGCGTGCACCTCGTCAGCGGGGTGCTGCCCAACGCGCTCCTGGAGGAGGTCTTCACCAACGAGGGCAGCGGCACCATGGTGGTGCGCGAGAGCGCGCCGAAGACGGCCGGGGCCGTGGGATGAAGGCGACGGAGCTGCTCCAGGCGCTGGTGGCCATCCCCAGCGTGTCGGGTGACGAGCGCCGCATCGCGGACACGGTGTCCGGGTGGGCGGAGAGCTGGGGCGCGCGCGTCCAGCGGAAGGGCCACAACGTGTGGTTCTCCGTCGGGAGCGGGCCGCGCCGGCTGCTCGTCAACTCGCACCTGGACACGGTGAAGCCGTGCGCCGGGTGGACGTACGAGCCCCACGCGCCCGAGTGGCGCGAGGACCGCCTGTACGGCCTGGGCAGCAACGACGCCAAGGGCTGCGTGACGGGGATGCTCCTCACCGCGCGCGCCCTCCTGAAGGAAGGAGCCCCCACCGGAGGCGAGGTCGTCTTCGCCTTCACCGCCGAGGAAGAGACGGGAGGCCAGGGACTGGGAACGATGCTGTCCGAGCTGGGACCGCTGGACGCGGCCATCGTGGGCGAGCCCACGAGCCTCAAGCCCTGCACCGCGCAGCGCGGGATGCTGCTCCTGCGCTGCACGTCGCACGGCAAGAGCGGGCACGTGGCGCACGCGCACACCAACGCCTCGGTCAACGCCATCCATCAGGCGGCGGTGGACATCTCCGTCCTGGCGGAGCTGCGCTTCCCGTCCCACCCGCTGCTGGGCGAGGCGCGGGCGCAGGTGACGCAGATTTCGGGCGGCCTGGCGCGCAACCAGGTGCCGGACACGTGCGAGTTCTTCGTGGACCTGCGCACCACGCCGGCCATGGACCACGCGGACGTGGCGAAGCAGGTGGCGTCCGCCCTGAAGAGCGAGGTGCACGTGCACTCGGCGCGCTACCTGCCGAAGGCGACGGCGGGAAGCCAGCCCATCGTCCGCGCGGCGGTGTCGGCGGCGGGCGAGCAGCCCGTGGGCTCCAGCACCACGTCCGACTGGGCCTTCCTGGGCGACCTTCCGGCGGTGAAGGTGGGCCCGGGCGACACCCTGCGCAGCCATCAGCCGGACGAGTTCATCACCCGGGCGGAGCTGGAAGCCGGCGCCGCCTTCTACACGCGCCTGGTGCGCGGCTACTTCGAGGAGGTGGCCCGTGGCTGACACCTTGTGGGGCAAGGGCGCGCCGCTGGACGCGGTCATCCACCGCTTCACCGTGGGCGACGACCCGGTGGTGGACCTGTCGCTGGCGCCGCACGACGCGCTCGGCAGCGCCGCGCACGCGCGGATGCTGGCGCACGTGGGCCTGCTGCGCGCGGAAGAAGCGCGGGCCCTGGTGTCCGCGCTCAAGGCGCTGCACGACGAGGCGCGCGCCGGCACCTTCACCATCCGCCCGGAGCAGGAGGACGGCCACACCGCCCTGGAGGCGGCGCTCGTGGAGCGCGTGGGCGAGCCGGGCAAGCGCATCCACCTGGCGCGCTCGCGCAACGACCAGGTGCAGCTCGCCTTGCGCCTGCTCATGCGCGAGGAGGTGCTGACGCTGGGCGCTCGCACCGTGGAGCTGGCCGGGACGTTCCTGGACTTCGCCCAGGCGCACGCGAACGTGGCGCTGCCGGGCTACACGCACCTGCGCCGGGCCATGCCGTCCACCTTCGGGCTATGGGGCATGGCCTTCGCGGAGGGACTGCTGGAGGAGCTGGAGGCGCTGCGCGGCGTCTGGGCCCGGCTGGACCGTTGCCCGCTGGGCGCGGCGGCGGGCTTCGGCGTGCCGCTGCCCATCGACCGCGAGTACGTGGCGAAGCTGCTCGGCTTCAGCCGGGTGCAGCGCAGCCCCATCGACGTGCAGAACGGCCGCGGCCGGCACGAGGCGGCGGTGCTGGGCTGGTCCTGCTCGGTGGCGGGCACGCTGGAGAAGTGGCTGTGGGACGTGCAGCTCTACAGCATGGACGAGTTCGGCTTCCTCAAGCTGCCGGACGCGTTCACCACCGGCTCGTCCATCATGCCGCAGAAGAAGAACCCGGACGTGGTGGAGCTGGCGCGCGCCCGCTGCCGCGAGCTGCGGGGACTGGCGCACCAGGTGGAGGCGGTGGCCGGCGGCCTTCCCTCCAGCTACCACCGCGACTTCCAGTTGCTGAAGCGCCCCACCCTCGCGGCGCTGACGTCCATGAAGGACCTGCTGGTGGTGCTCGCCCGGCTGGTGCCCGTGCTCCAGATTCAGGCGGACGCGGCGGCGCGCGCGAGCGACGACACGCTGTACGCCGCCCACCATGCGTACGCGCTGGTGGCGCAGGGCCAGCCCTTCCGCGACGCGTACCGGCAGGTGGGGCGCGAAATCGCGGACGGCACCTTCCGCCCGGACCGCGGCGCGCTGACGGCCACCCACCTGGGTGGCGCCGGCAACCTGGGCCTGCCCCAGGCCCGCGAGGAGCTGGCCGCCGCGCGCGCCTGGCTCGACGAGACACACCGCGCGACGGCCGACGCGGCCGCTCGCGTCTGGACGCTGTGAACCCTTCCCCGTGAGGAGTGACGACATGAGCAACAAGAAGAACGTGGTGCTGGCCTTCTCCGGCGGACTCGATACCGCTTTCTGCACCGTGTACCTGCGCGAGCAGGGCTACGCCGTGACCACTGTCACCGTGGACACCGGCGGCTTCCCGCCCGAGCAGCTCGCGCGCATCAAGGAGCTGTCGGCGAAGCTGGGCGCGGTGGCGCACCACACGGTGGACGCGCGCGACACCCTCTTCCAGGGCTACCTGCGCTACCTCATCGCCGGCAACGTGCTGCGCGGACAGGTCTACCCGCTGAGCGTCTCCGCCGAGCGCGCCTGCCAGGCCGTGGAGGCCGTGCGCATGGCGCGCGAGCTGGGCGCGCAGGCCATCGCCCACGGCAGCACGGGCGCCGGTAACGACCAGGTGCGCTTCGACGTGGCCTTCCGCTCGCTGGCGCCGGAACTGGAGCTGATCACGCCCATCCGCACGCTGGGCCTGAGCCGGCAGCAGGAGCTGTCCTTCCTCGCCGAGCGCGGCATCCACATGCCGCCGAAGCTGGGCTCCTACTCCGTCAACGAGGGCATGTGGGGCACGTCCGTCGGCGGCCGCGAGACGCTGGAGTCGTGGAGCGCGCTGCCCGAGGCGGCCTTCCCCGGCGGCGAGATTCCCACCGACCTGAAGCCCCGCACGCTGACGGTGTCCTTCACCCAGGGCGTGCCG
The DNA here is from genome assembly GCF_012933655.1 of Pyxidicoccus fallax. Classification (GTDB taxonomy): domain Bacteria; phylum Myxococcota; class Myxococcia; order Myxococcales; family Myxococcaceae; genus Myxococcus; species Myxococcus fallax. Next base: position 12,676 of record NZ_JABBJJ010000093.1, read on the forward strand.
TCCGCGCTGGACGGCGAGGCCATGGGCCCGGTGAAGCTGGTGGAGGCGCTCAACGCGCTGGGGCGCACCTACGGCATCGGCCGCGGCGTGCACCTGGGCGACACCATCCTCGGCATCAAGGGCCGCGTGGGCTTCGAGGCCCCGGCGGCGCACATGCTCATCACCTCGCACCGCGAGCTGGAGAAGCTGGTGCTCTCCGGCAAGCAGCTCTTCTGGAAGGAGACGGTGGGCAACCTCTACGGCTCGCTCCTGCACGAGGGCCACTTCTTCGACCCGCTGGTGAAGGACCTGGAGGCGTTCCTCACCTCGTCGCAGGAGCGCGTGACGGGCGAGGTGCGGCTGGTGCTGCACCCTCGGACGCTGGTGGTGGAGGGCGTGAAGTCGCCGCACTCGCTGATGGACGCGAAGGTGGCGACGTACGGGGAAGCAAACGTGCTGTGGACGGGTTCTGAAGCGGCCGGCTTCGCCAAGCTGTACGGCGTGGCGCAGATGCTCTCGCACAAGGCCAAGGGAGGTTCGTAATGAAGGTCTTCGTCGACAAGGTGGGCAGCGTCACGCGCAACCTCGGCCTGGGCCGCACGGTGCATCTGGCTCCGGAGGTGAAGGCCGAGGAGGGCGCCGTCGTCGCCGTGCGCATCCACGGGGAGAAGAGCGTCTACAACCAGCTCGAGGACCCGCACGGGCGGCTCGTCACGCTGCACGCGGGCGACATCGTCGTGGGCGCCCTGGGGCACCGCAACGCGCTGCACGGCTACGAGGGCGTGGTGCCGCACTCCGTCTCCGTGGGAGACAGGCTGCACGTGCTCAACATGGGCGGCGTCATCGGCAAGTGCACGTCCCACAACCCGGGCGTGGGCCAGCCCTTCGAGGCCGAGGTGCTGGGCCAGGTGCTGGAGTTCCCGGAGCTCATGTCCCGCACCGGGCAGCCGGCGCACATCAGCTCGGGCTCGCTGAAGGGGCAGCCCACGCCGGTGAAGTGCCCCGTCGTGTACGTGGTGGGCACCTGCATGAACGCGGGCAAGACGTACGCGGCCAGCGCCATGGTGCGCAAGCTGGCGCAGGCGGGCTACCGCGTGGGCGGCGCGAAGCTGACGGGCGTGTCGCTGATGCGCGACACGCTGTCCATGCAGGACTCCGGCGCGGACGTCGTCATGGACTTCACGGACGCGGGCATCGTCTGCACGGGCTCCCGCACGGGCGCGGGCGTGGCGCGGGTGCTGTTCTCCGAGCTGGCGGCGGAGAACGTGGACGTCATCGTCGCGGAGACGGGTGACGGCATCATGGGCGAGTACGGGGTGCAGGGCATCCTGGCGGACCCGGAGCTGAAGGCCCTGGCGGGCGCGTGGGTGCTGTGCGCGAACGACCCGGTGGGCGCGGCCGGCGGCGTGCGGCACCTGCGCGAGGCGTACGGCATCGACGTGGACGTGGTGGCGGGCCCCGCGACGGACAACGCCGTGGGCGTGCGCTTCGTGGAGCAGGTGGTGGGGATTCCCGCCCGCAACGCCCGCGCGGACGCGGCGGCGCTGGGTGGGCTCATCCTGGAGAAGCTCGCGCCCAAGATTGGCGCGGGGAGGAAGTCATGACGCGGGCGAACATCTACATCCTGGGGGCCTCCGGTTTCGGCGGAGGCGAGCTGTTGCGCATCCTCGCCGGACACCCGGCGGTGGCGGGCATCCGCGTGGTGTCGCGGCACCACGCGGGCGAGCCCATCCACAAGGTGCACCCGCACCTGCGCGGGCTGGTCGAGGGCCGCTTCGAGGCCGAGGCCGACTGGCGCTGGCTGGCGGACTCGCAGCAACCGGTGGTGTTCAGCGCGCTGGGCCACGGCGAGCTGGCCAACCAGTTCGCGGGCCTGGAGAAGAAGTGGGCCGAGGTCGGCATCGCCGAGCGGCTGCTCCTCATCGACCTGTCCTCCGACTTCCGGCTGGACCACCCGGGCCGCTACGCGGGCGCCTACGGCCGGCCCCACCCCTCCCCCGAGCTGCTGGGCACGTTCACCTACGGCCTCACCGAGTGGAAGCGTGACGCGGTGGCCAAGGCGAAGCGCATCGCCAACCCGGGGTGCTTCGCCACCGCGGTGCAGCTGGCGCTCCTGCCCATCGCCTCCACGCCGGGGCTGGGGCTGCTGGCCGTGTCGGGCGTGACGGGCTCGTCCGGCTCGGGCTCGCTGCCGGGCGAGGGCACGCACCACCCCACCCGCGCGCACGACTTCCGCGCGTACAAGCCGCTGGAGCACCAGCACGAGGCCGAGGTGGAGGTCATGCTGGTGGCGCACGGCGCGCAGCGGCACCGGCTGGCCTTCGTGCCGCACTCGGCGCCCATGGTGCGCGGCATCTTCGCCACCGTGCAGTTCGAGTGGCCGGAGCACGGCGGCGCGGTGGTGACGCAGTCGCTGACGGAGAAGTTCCGCCGCTACTACGAGGGCTCGAAGTTCGTCCGCATCGTCGAGGGCACGCCGCGCGTGGCCGCGGTGGCGGGCAGCAACTTCTGTGACATCTCCGTGGCGACCAAGGGCCGCTCGGTGGCCGTCATGGCCGCGCTGGACAACCTCGTGAAGGGCATGGCCGGCCAGGCCGTGCAGAACTTCAACGTGGCCCTCGGCCTGCCCGAGGACACCAACCTGCGCCAGGCGGCGTGCTACCCGTAATCGTCCACCCCCGGTGACAGCCGCGAGGACCTCCGGTGTTCGAGTGCGCGCTGCGTACTCGTTTCACCTGGAGGTCTTCGCGTGTTCATCAAGCAGCTCCTGGGGCGTGCCGTGCTGGGCACGGCCCTGGTGTTCTGGGTCTCGGGGTGTGGGGACGACGAGAAGCCGCGTCTGTCTTGTGAGGAGCTGTCGTCCCGCCTGCAGGACGCGCTCACGAAGGCGGTGGCCGACGAGGGGCTCGCTGGCGCCACCGCCGGGGTGAAGCTCAGGGACTGCAACTGGACGGGCGCGGCGGGCTCCTCGCGCCTGGAGCCCTCCGCCGTGCCCATGGCCCCCGGAGACCGGCTCCGGGCGGGCAGCATCGCCAAGACGTTCACCGCGGTGGTGGCGTTGCAGCTTCAGGCCGAAGGCAAGCTGTCCCTGGACGCGCCGCTGGCGACGTGGTTCGCCGACTTCCCCAACGCGGACCGCATCACGGTGCGGCAGCTCCTCAACCACACCAGCGGCGCGGCCGACTACACGGACAACGAGGACTTCGTCGCGCGGGCCTCGTCCGAGCCCACCAAGGTATGGACCGCCGAGGAGCTCATCCCCTACGGCGCCACGCGCTCGCCGCTCTTCGAGCCCGGCGCGGGCTGGTCGTATTCCAACACGAACTACATCCTCGTTGGCGCCATCATCGAGCAGGTGACGGGAACGCCCGTGGCCCGGCAGTGGCGCGAGCGCATCATCGAGCCCCTGAAACTTCGCGACACGGGACTGGATGGACTCGAGCCGCTGCCGGCGCTCACCGTGCGCGGCTACGCGCGCCTGGACGGCGCCTGGGTGGACTTCACCGACGCGGTCCATCCTTCCGCGGCGGGCGCGTCCGGCGGACTGGTGTCGACCGCCGAGGACCTCAACCGCTTCTACGAGGCGCTCCTCGTGGGCGTGCTGCTGCCTCCGGCGCAGCTCTCGGAGATGACGCGCTGGGTGGCCACCGAGCCTGGAGCTGAGCCTTCGTACGGGCTCGGGCTCCTGCGGGCAGGCAGTCCGCTCGGGCCGTTCCAGGGGCACGACGGTGGCATCCCGGGCTTCTCCGCCCTGGCGGGCTACTACGCCGACCGCGAGGCGGCGGTCTCCGTGCTGACCAACCAGCAGGACGGGAACGCGTCGGCCGTCACCCTGCGACTGCTGGAGGTGGTCGCCAAACGGTGAAGCGGCCCGAGCGCAGCGGTCCAGCTCCCACCGCGTCGCGGGAGGCGCCCCGTCGGTCTCAGACGGGCCGGGGCGTCTCCGTCCGGGTCGGACGGGAGGCTTGCTGACGCTCCTCCGTCTCCGCGAGTTCGTCGGACTCGCGGGAGATGCGCAGCTCCCGCATCAGCCGGCGCCCCAGGACCAGCCCCAGCACCATGCTGACCACCATCCCGGTCGCGGACACGGCGGTGGCCAGGGGCATCCCCTGCCCCAGCGAGCTGCCGAACCAGGTGGTGAGCACCGTCCCGGGCACGGTGCCGACGAGCGCCCCCAGCGCCAGGGGCCGGAAGCGCGCCCCCGAGGCCGCCGCGGTCGCCAGCAGCACGTCCGCCGGAATCACCGAGTTGACGCACGCGAGGAAGCCCAGCTGGAAGCCGTGTTCCCGCGCCGCGCGCTGGATGGCCGCGTGGTTCGCGCCCACGAGCCGCTTCATCGGCTTGCGTCCCAACCGGCGGGCCAGCAGGTGGATGAGGCCCGTGGCCAGCACGCTCCCGACGAGGACGTAGACCGTCCCCAGCACCATGCCGAAGAGCAGGCCCCCCACCGCCGTGAAGAGCTGGCCGGGCAGCAGCGTCACCGGGCGGAGCGCGAGCAGCAGGATGAAGGCGACGGGCGCCAGGGCCCCGAGTGGCCGCAGCTGCCCGGAGAGCCACGCCTGGTCCAGGTACTGCGGCCCCCATACCCTGAGTGACACCAACAACCCGATGGAGACCCCCACCGGGAGGAGCAGCTTGAGCCAGGCCCCCGGCCCCAGCCCCTTGGCGCGGGGACGCATGGACATGCAGCGAAGGTGGAGCACGGCTCCCCACGAGGCAAAACCCGCAGGTGGTCCGTGGGGCAGGCGGGCGGACGAGGCAGCCCCGCCCCGGGCGCGGCGCTATCGGGCCGCCTGCGGCCGTCCGGAAGTCACGCCCGACCCCACTCCATCCGGCCGCTTGCCTGCGGTATTGTGCGCGTCTCTTTGACCTCAAACCGGGCAGTGGGGGCCGATGCATTTCGAGTTGGCATTCGTACTCATCTTCGCCATCGCGACCGCGGTGGCGATTGCCGCGCGCTACTTCAACTTCCCGTACACCGTGGCCTTGGTGGTGGCGGGACTGACGCTGGGCGCGGTGCACGCCTTCGAGCCTCCCCACCTCACGAAGGAGCTGCTCTTCGCCATCATCCTTCCGGGCCTGCTGTTCGAGGCGGCCTTCCATGTGGAGTTCCGCAAGTTCTGGAAGAACAAGCTGGCCATCCACTCCATGGCCATTCCCGGGGTGGCCGCGTCCGCGGGACTGACGGCGCTCATCCTCTCGCCGGTGGTGGAGGGGATGAACTTCGTGAGCGGCTTCGGACTCCTCTCGGCGCTGGTGTTCGCGGCGGTCATCGTCTCCACGGACCCCATCGCCGTGGTGGGCCTGTTCAAGTCGCTGGGCGCGCCCAAGCGGCTGCTCATCCTCGTGGAGGGAGAGAGCCTGCTGAATGACGGCACCGCCGTCGTGCTCTTCACCCTCGTCGTCGCGGTGGCCACCGGCGGCCAGTTCACGGTGGGCGGCGCCATCTTCGACTTCATCAAGGTGGCGGGGCTGGGCGCGCTCATCGGCAGCGCGATTGGCTTCGTCGTGGCGCAGGTCATCAAGCGCGTGGATGACGCGATGGTGGAGATCACGCTCACGGTCATCGCGGCCTATGGCTCATTCGTGGTGGCGGAGCACTTCCACTACTCGGGCGTCATCGCGACGGTGGTGGCGGGCATGCTGTGCGGCAACTGGGCGGCGCACGCGGGGATGAGCCCGACGACGCGCGTGGCGGTGGAGAGCTTCTGGGAGTACCTCGCCTTCGCGCTCAACTCGGTGGTGTTCCTGCTCATCGGCCTGGAGGTGAAGATCGGCTCGCTGCTGGCCTCCTGGAAGCCCATCCTCGTGGCCTACGTGGCGGTCGTCGTGGGCCGCGCGGTGGTGGTGTACGGCATGTCCGCGCTGCTGCGCCTCACGTCGGAGCGGATGCCCTGGAGCTGGAGCGCGGTGCTCACGTGGAGCGGACTGCGCGGTGCCATCTCCATGGTGCTGGTGCTCGGTCTTCCGGCGGACTTCCCCCATCGCGAGCTGCTGGTGAACATGACGTTCGGCGTGGTGGTGCTCTCCATCGTCATCCAGGGACTCACGATGGCGCCGCTGCTGCGGCGGCTGGGCATCACCGGGCTGAAGGACGCCTACCAGGAGCAGTACGAGCTGGCGCGTGGCCGGCTGGGCGCCATCCACGCCGCGATGGCCGCGCTGGAGGCCATGCGCCGCGGCCGGGAGATTCCCGCCGACGTGCTCGGACAGCTGGAGCGCGAGTACCAGGAGAAGGAGGCCGTCGCGGAGAAGGAGCTGGCGACGCTCAAGCAGCAGTCGACGCGCTTCCACGAGGAGGAGCACCAGGAGGCCATCCGCCGCGTGCTCATCGTGGAGAAGGAGTCGCTCCTCAAGGCATACCACTCGGCCACCATCGGCAAGGAAGCCTACGAGCGACTCGCCTCGGAGCTGGACGAGCGCATCGCCCAGGCGGATGCCGCCGAGAGCCACACGCCCTCGGAGGGGGAGGCCCTTCCCGGCCCGCTGGGAACCACGGGTACGTGAAACCGACCTGGAGGCCCCTCCGGCAGCCGGCTCGGGAGACTGACCGTCCCGAGCCGTGGGTGGGGCCGTGCAGTGCCGGGCTTCAGCGAGGCGCCGGGCCCGACGCGGGGCTCTGAGGTGCCGCGGGCAGCGGCGCGGCGGCGGGTGCCGGAGGCGGCGGCGCGGCGGCCGGAGCCGCGTCCTCCTTCACGGGCGTCCGGCCCGAAGCCGAGGCAATCTTGAACACCACCTGTGCCGGGCCCGGCACAGGTTTCCCGTCGGAGCCGGCGGGGCGCTCGGGCAGCTCATGCCCACGCAGGGCGATGGCGGGCAGCGAGACATTCAGCGCGCCCACGTCGAGGAAGCCATGGAACCCGTCTTCATCCAGCTCCGGCAGCATCCGGATGGCGGGCACCGGCGCCGTCGGAGCCAGCGCCACCTTCGGCCCCGGCGTGATGCCCATGACGTCGCACTCCAGCTCCCCCGCCGGGTCCAGGTCGCAGCCCCACCGCCGGCCCGTCGCGTAGCCCACCTCCAGGACCTTCAGGTCCGGCACCGCCTCCAAAAGGTGCTTCGACATGGGGACGAAGTTCTCGCTCCACGCGGCCTCCGCCACCAGCCGCGTGTGCGCGTTGCCCGCGAGCACGAGGAACACATCGTTCGGACGCGAGGTGCGCTGGTTCAACACGAAGCGCGCCATGCGGGCATCACGTGCGCTGCCATGGTTGGTGTCCGTATCGATGGCGACCACGGTCACCTTGCGCCCTGCCGCGCGAAGGGCTCGCAGCCGATCGATGAGGTCCATCACCGCGCGGCTCCCCCGGCCGTCCTGCTGGAGCTTGCGCCAGAAGTCTCCGCTCAGCAGCGCATCCTGGTCCGCCGGAGTGCCCGCGCTCGACAGGTACCGGTCGATGCGCTCCTGCTCCTTGTGGGAGATGGCCAGCCCCACCGTGACACCCAGCCCTGCTCCGGTGGCCTCGCACGCCATGTCGCCCACGGTGAGCGGAACCTCCCAGGTGCCGAGCTGCTCGCCGATGAGCACCATCTGCCCGGGACGTAGCAGCGACTGGACGCCAGCGACGTCGCGCTCACAGGGCTCCTGGGCCTGCACGTCCTTGCGATAGCGCTTGATGTAGAACGAAGGGTCTCTCGCGAAGGAGTCGTCGCGCGTCAGCTTCAGGGTGCCGGTGAGCGTCTCCAACGAGGGCTTGGATTCCAGCCGCAGCGTGAGCGCGTGCTCCAGCTCCAGGTCCCGGTTGCCCTGCACCACGCCATCCAGTTCCACCCAGGGCGCGGTGTCCTGCTCCCGGGTGGCCAGCGTCACGGGCTGTCCCCTCCTCCGGAAGCTCTGCTCGAACTGCGCCATCTCCATGTGCTTCCAGACGAGCTCGCCGGTCTTCCCCTGGTAGAGGATTTCGGCGTCGTTCGAGAAGGAGACCCGCTTCATCCGGAAGATGCGCACGATGGACTGCCGCTCGGCCATCGGCTCGCCGACGACCAGATAGCGGATGTGGTCCCCACCGCTCTTCCATCCCCAGGCTTCGCCGATCAGCTCCGAGGACCTCCACTCCGTCAGGAGGTACTTCGGATCCTCCATGGGCTTGAGCACCCAGCCGTTCTCCTTCAGGAGCTTCGTGGCCTCGGCCAGGGCCCGGTCCACGGGCAGCATGAAGATGTGCTCGTAGCGCGGTGCGGTCAGCTCGACCTTCTGCTCCGCCTGCGCGGGCGTCCCCGACTCCGAGGGGCGCGCGTTCCTCGCGCAGCCAGCGGCAAGCATGACGAGACAGGCCAGGGTGCGGCGCATCAGCGCTCCTTCTCTTCCAGCGGTTGCGCGGGGAACGTCCCACGGGCCGGAGGATATCGAAACGGGGGGCAGGTGAAATTGTCGGGGGCACGGCACGCCCGGAGCTTCGAGGCGTGCCGTGCCCTACGACCCTCCACTTCGCGTCAGTGGACGCGACCGGAGGGCAGGTTGGACCGGGCGGGGAAGCCCGGCACGGCCGCCGAGTCGAAGGTCCGGGGCGCGAGCAGCGACTCGCCCAGCCCCATCTTCAGCGCCGTGGCCGGCGCGAGCACGCCGCACACCAGGGCCTTCAGGTCCTCCTGCCTCCGGCCCAGGTCATTGAACACGCGCGGCGCCCCGGTGACGGGGTCCGGCGTCGGCGCGGTGCTCAGCAGGAACGGGGAGAGGAAGGCGGGCTGGCCCGGATCTCGCGGGCCGACGTGGAGGAAGAAGGTCCGCGTCTCCCCCGCGTGGCAACCACTGCACGTGTTGAGGGAGAACTTGTGCCGCGCCTCCGAGTCCACGCCGGGCGCGTCCCAGAAGAAGTTGAACGGCGTGAGCGCCGAGCCCCACAGGAAGGGCTGGTCCTGGAAGAACTCCGGCACCCAGTGCGTCTCCGCGACGACGGCGGGACGGTTCTGCAGGATGTAGTCCCTCAAGAGCGGCGAGCCATTGTGGAAGAAGGCGGGCGTGAGGGCCACGTGCGCGGGCGCGAGTCCCTCGGCGTTGAAGTGGAACTCGCGCAGCTCCCACTCGAACTCCAGCGCGTTCTCGTTGGTGCGCACCTGGTGGATGGCGCCGCCCATGAAGCGGCCCGGGGCCACGAAGGACTTCGTGAAGCGGTCCGTCACGGCCTGCAGCTTCGCGTTGTAGTCCGGGTGGGACGGCCCGAGCCGGCCCAGCTCGTGCCAGTCACGCGCCCAGCGCTGGAACTCCTCCGGGCTGCCGCCGGGGAGCTGGTACTCCAGGATGACGGTGAACGGCGTGGCGTTGCCGGACGGGTCCGTCACGCCGAAGACGAAGCGCCCCTCGCCCGCGTGCTCGTTCTCGTGCCGCAGGTCCATGCGGTTGACGATGGCCAGCAGCCGGAAGGGAGCGACGTTGAAGTTCAGCGGAGCGCCCGAGCCGCCGCTGCGCTGCTCCCACGCGCTCAGCACCAGCCCGCGGATGTTCGGGCGAGCCGGCACGAAGGTGGCGCCGATGAACTGGTCCTGCTCCCAGGTGCGGAGCCAGTTGCGCACCAGCTCGGACGGATCCCTGCCGCCGTTCATCGCCCGCATCAACGCGCCGAAGGTCCACGCGCCGGAGCCGGTGGTCCGCACCGGGTCCTCCACCACGGAGAGCGCGGTGATGAGCAGCTCCTCCTGCGGGTCCACCTGACAGACCGCCGGGTCGCAGGCGGTGGCGGACTCGCAGCCGTTGGCCTCCAGGCCGTCGCAGTCGAACGTGCCCACCACGCAGCCCAGGCCGCAGGTACCGCCGCCGCACACGGCGTTGGCGGAAGGGGCGCCGCCGCAGACGGTGCCGCACGCGCCGCAGTTCGCCTCGTCGCGCATCAAGTCCACCTCGCAGCCGTTGGCCGGGTCGCCGTCGCAGTCCTCGAAGCCCACGGGGCAGCCCGCCTCGAACGACACGCACGCGGAGCGGTTGCCCGCCGCGTCGATGGCCACCGCGAACATCTGCGTCTCCAGCTGCGGCTGGGAGAGCGACAGGAGCGCGAGCCCCGTCCCATCCGCCGACGCCACGCCGGCCGGGGACGCCGCCTGGGTGCAGGCCGCGTCGGTGAACACGGCCACCCGTCCCCGGGGCTCCGTCTGGGCGCGCACCTGACCGGCGACCGGAGCCGCGTCGAGCGGGAGATAGCCCGCGATGAACGTGGGCGGTGTGGGCGCCACGGTGTCATGCACGTAGGTGACGACTCCGGAGCAGGCGGAGGTGTTGCCCACCGCGTCCACCGCGCGCGCGGAGAAGCCGGTGGCCGAGTTGGCGGACACCGTCACCGAGGTGGCGAAGACGCCCGTCGAGGCATCCGCGGTGAGCGTGGCCACCGCGGGCGCCACGCATCCGGTGCCCTGGAAGATGGACACGGTGGCACTCTTCTCCGCGGTGCCACGGAGTTGCGGTGTCAGGGACTGGCCCGGGGATGCCGGGGTGAAGCCCGTGAAGGCCGGCACGGCGGGCGGCAGGCTGTCATGCCGGTAGCTGGCGCTCGCCGAGCACGCGGACACGTTGCCCGCCGCGTCCACCGCCTGCGTGGTGAAGGTCGTGGTGGTGTTGGCGGAGACGGTGCGCGTCACCGAGAACGCCCCCGTCGGGGAGGCCGTCACCGTGGCGAGCACCGACCCCGTGCACGAGGTGCCCGAGAAGAGACGCACGGAGGCACCCGCCTCGGCGGTGCCGGAGAGGGTGGGCTGGGTGCTGGTGGACGGCGAGGCCGGGGTGAAGCCCGACAGCACCGGAGCGGAAGGCGCGATGCCGTCATGCCGGTAGCTGACGCTGGCCGAGCACGCGGACACGTTGCCCACCGCGTCGGTGGCCGTCGCCGTGAAGGTCGTGGTGCTGTTGGCCGTCACCGGGCGCGTGGAGGAGAAGGTGCCACTGGCCGTGGCCGTCACCGTGGCGACGGGAGTCCCCGCGCACGCGGTGCCCGAGAAGATGCGCACCGAGGCGCCCGCTTCGGCCGTGCCGGAGAGCACCGGGTTGAGGTTGCTGGACGGCGAGACGGGCGCGAAGCCTGTCAGCACCGGCACCGCGGGAGCGGCGCCATCGTGCACGTAGCTGGCCGCCTGCGAGCAGACGGACACATTGCCCGCCGCGTCCGTCGCGGTGGCCGTGAAGGTGGACGTCGCGTTGGCCGTCACCGGGCGAGTGCTGGAGAAGGTGCCACTGGCCGTGGCCGTCACCGTGGCCACCGGCGTGCCCGCGCACGCGGAGCCGGAGTAGAGGCGCACCGTGGAGCCCGCCTCGGCGGTGCCGGAGAGCACGGGATTGAGGTTGTTGGACGGAGAAGCCGGCGCGAAGCCCGTCAGCCCCGGAGCGCCCGGGGCCTGCGTGTCCACGTTGCAGCCGAGCAGCTCCAGCCGGCCGATGGACACGGTCTCGATGCCCGTGCGCGTGTCGTTGTCATCCGTCACGTGCAGGCGGTACGCGGCGAAGGCCCCTGGCGAAGCCACGATGTACTCACGCCGCTCGGTGCCGGCCCAGTTGACCTGGTTGTTGCGCGTGTCCACCGCCACCCAGGCGCTGCCGTTGAAGCCCTCCAGCGTCCAGTTCTTCGGGGCACGCGTGGTGATGGAGCCGTTGACGTAGCGGATGGCGTAGCGGTCCACGCGCTTGGGGCCGTTGGCCCACTCGTAGCCAATCCACGCGGGCGTCTGGCCCACCTGCGAGAGCCACATGGACCCGCCGGAGTCGACCCCGTCGAAGGCCAGCCACGCCTCGTAGTCCGCGCCCAGGATGCCCGAGCGCGTCACCGTGCCCGAGGGCAGCGTGGGGCTCGTCATCACGGGCACCAGGTTGGTCGCCGCGCACGGACAGTTGAACAGCTCCAGCCGGCCGATGGAGACGGTCTCGATGCCGGTGCGCGTGTCGTTGTCGTCCGTCACGTGCAGCCGGTACCGGCTGAAGGAGCCCGGCGAGGCCACGGTGTACTCACGCCGCTCGGTGCCGCCCCAGTTGATTTCATTGTTGCGCGTATCCACCACCACCCACGCGGAGCCGTTGAAGCCCTCCAGCGTCCAGTTCTTCGGAGCTCGCGTAGTGATGGAGCCGTTGACGTACTGGATGGCGTAGTGCGTGACGCTCCTCGCGCCGTCGGTCCACTCATAGCCAATCCACGCGGGCGTCTGGCCCACCTGGGACAGCCACATGGACGAGCCCGAGTCGACGGTGTCGAACGCCTTCCACGCCTCGTAGTCCGCGCTCAGCACGCCCGAGCGGGACACGATGCCGGAGGGCAGCGTGGGACTGCTCATGACGGGAACGAGGCTCGCGCCGCAGTTGAGCCCCTGGGCATTGGTGGCGAGCGGAGCTGGGGTCCGGCTCACCGGGGCGGGCGCTTCTTCTCCCTGGCATCCCGACGCGGAGACCAGGACCAGGACGCCCGACACGAGGGCGCCCCTCACGGATGACTTCGAATGCATATAACTCCCCCTCTGGCTGCGTGCGCGCGCGCACGAGCCGTCGACTGCAACAACTCACTTCGATGCTTGGGATGGGTGATGGAGGCCCGCGCGGGTCAAGACACCGCGCAAGCCGGTGATTCCACTGCGGACTCTGATGATGGGTGACAGCCGCGCGAGGCGGCGCCGGCATTATGGGCCGAGCCGCTCCCGCAAGGAAATGTCCCCACCCCCGGGGCGGGCATGACACCGCGGACGGCGCTTCTCGCACCGTGCACGGCGACTGTCTTCGACGGGCTCAGGCCGCCGGGTTCTTGGGAACGTCCCGCGCGTCCGGAGTGGGGGTCGCCTCGGAGGGCTGGGCCTGCGTGGAGGCCTCGCGCTGCTCCAGGCGCGCACCGCCGGCCTCCGCGGCGCGGAGGAACTCGTCGTACTCGGACTTGCGCTCCTGGGCCTTCTCGCGCGTCTTCTCGACCTGCTTCGCCGCGGCGTCCCGGCCCAGCTTCACCGCCCGGGTGCTGAGCACCACGCCCAGCACGAAGGCCGCCACGTTCAGCACCGGCCTCAGGCCCACGCCCCACAGGCCGTCCAGTCCGCTCTGCACGGTGCTGATGGCCAGGAGGAACACCGAGCCCGTCATGGCCGAGCCCAGCGCCGTGGACCAGGGCCGCACCTCCACCACGCGCGCGGCGCCGTAGCAGATGAGCGGCAGCGCCCCGAGCAGCCAGAAGTTGGCGAGCGCCGAGTCCAGCACCAGCGCCAGCCATTCGAAGGGCAGCGCGCTCAACCGCACGCTCAGCCGCATTCGCAGCGACCCGCCGATGATGGAGCCGCCGATGAGCGCGAGGAACCCCAGTCCCATGACGAACTGGAAGCGGCGGATGCGGACGCGCAACGGCTCGAGGGCACTCGTCTTGGAGCTCACGGCGGGCGAGCCTACCTCACTTCAGGACTCGTCCTCCTCCGCGTCCGGCGCGCCCCCCGCCGTGCGGGCGGGCGGGCCATCCCCGTAGAAGACCTCCTCCAGCACCAGTCCCTGCGGCGGCGCGGTGGGCCCGGCCCGCTTCCTGTCCCGCGAGGCCAGCACCTCCGCCACCCACGCCTCCGGCCTGCGCCCCTTGCCCACCTCCACCAGCGTCCCCACGAGGTTGCGCACCATGTGCTTCAGGAAGGCCGTGCCCTCCACCACGAAGGACACCGCGTCGCCCGCCGCGCCCTCCACCGCCAGCCGGCGCACCTCGCGCACCGCGTGCTTCGCCTGGCAGTCCGACGCCCGGAAGGCGGAGAAGTCATGCCGCCCCAACAGGTGCGCCGCCGCGCGGCGCATGGCGTCCACGTCCAGGGGGGCGAAGACCTCCCAGTGCGTCGTCCGGCGCAACGGCGAGCGCGTGCGGCGGTTGCTCAGCCGGTACCGGTAGCGCTTGCCCATGGACCAGCGCCGCGGGTCGAACTCCGCCGCCACCTCCACCGCGTCCACCACCGCGAGGTCCTCCGGCAGCATGCCGTTGAGGCCCATGAGGTAGGCCTTCATCGGCAGCACCCGCGAGGTGTCGAAGCAGGCCACCTGCCCGGTGGCGTGGACGCCCGCGTCGGTGCGCCCCGCGGAGGCCACCGACACCCGCTCGCCCAGCAGCCGGGCCAGTCCATCCTCCAGCGCCGCCTGGATGGACGGGCCGTTGGGCTGCACCTGCCAGCCCACGTAGCGCGTCCCTTCGTATTCGAGCGTCAGCTTCAGCCGGGGCATAGGGTCAGCGGTACTTCAGCCAGGCCTCGAGCAGCTCCGCCACCAGCCGGCCCGGGGAGATGTCATTGCGGCGGGCCACGGCCTCCAGCGCCTCGTACGTGGCGGGGCTGAGCGGCACCGCCACCATGCGCGGCTCGGTGCGCTCGTCCGTCTCCGCCGGATGGGGCCGGGGCGCCACGGGCTCCGGCGCGGGCGAGCCCCGCTCCGTGTCGAGCGCGGCCACCACCTCGGCCAGCTCCAGCGCCTCCTCGGACGTGGGCGCGGACTGGGCGCGCACCGCCATGCGCCGCTGCTCCGCCTGCAGTTCCTCCTCGAAGAGCTGCTTGAGGAAGTTGGACAGGTGCAGCGGCGTGGGCGTGAAGTCGTACGCGTCCAGGAAGGCGTCCAGGTCCTTCTGCATCTGCGCGGCCGTCTGGTAGCGCCTGTCCCTGTCTCGCTCCAGCGCCTTCATCAGGATGACCTCCAGCCGCTCCGGCAGGTCCTCCCGGAAGTACGAGGGCGCGTAGATTTTTCCCTCGGTGATGCTGCGCATCACCGCGACCTCGGACTCGCCGGTGAAGAGCTTGAAGCCGGTGAGCCACTCGTAGAGCACCGCGCCGAGGGAGAAGATGTCGCTGCGGCAGTCCAGCGGCTTGCCCAGGCACTGCTCCGGGCTCATGTAGCTGAGCTTGCCCTTGATTTCGCCGGTGCGCGTCTGCTCCACCTGGTTGGCGGCCTTGGCGATGCCGAAGTCGAGAATCTTCACCGAGCCGTCGAAGGCGACGACGATGTTCTCCGGCGACACGTCCCGGTGGACGATGTTGAGCGGGTTGCCGTACAGGTCCACCTTGGTGTGCGCGTGGTGCAGCCCCGCGCAGACGTTGGAGGCAATCTTCACCGCGTACACCAGCGGGAAGGGAATCCCGAGCGCCTCCGCCTTGGGCACCACGCGGCGCATGTCCCGCCCCGCCACGTACTCCATGGCGATGAAGTAGCTCTCCGCGATTTTGCCCAGGTCGTGGATCTGCACGACGTTGGGGTGGTTGAGCTGGGCGGCGAGCCGGGCCTCGTTGAGGAACATCTTCACGAAGGCCGCGTGCTTGGACAGGTGCGGGCGGATGCGCTTGATGACGACGGGCGACTCGCGGCCGTCCTCGCTCTGCTGGTGCGCGAGGAAGATCTCCGCCATGCCGCCCACCGCGATGCGGTCGATGAGGCGGTACTTGCCGAAGCGGCCGGTGTCGCGCTGCTGAGGGCCTGCGGGAGCCATGGCGGGTGAGACCTTACCCGCCCCGGGCACGGCCGCGCTAACGAAGTTCTACGACGTGCACCTTGAGGGCCGGCTCCTGTCCGGGCGGGGACGGGAAATCGAGGGGCGAGGGGCCGAGCGAGCGCACCGCCCTGCCCTGCCGGCCAGCGAGCGCGAGCCCCTCGGCCACCATGGCCTCGAAGCGGCGCATGGGCAGGCCCGCGTGGTTGCAGCAGGCCACCAGCCGGCCCCCGGGCGCCACCACGCGCGCGGCGGCCTCGGCCAGCTTCGCGTAGTCGCGCGCTGCGGAGAAGCGCGCGGTGCGCGTGGTGGAGAACGACGGCGGATCCGACACGACGACGTCGAACGCCTCGCCCTTCTTCGCCAGGCGCTTGAGCCAGTCGAACACGTCGCCGGCCACGTAGTCGTAGCGGTCCACCGGCTGGCCATTGAGGCGCGCGTTCTCCTCGCCCCAGTCCAGCACCCGGCGGCTGGCGTCGATGTTGAGCGCCCGCGTCGCGCCCCCCCCGGTGGCCACCACGCCGAAGGCGCACGTGTACGAGAAGAGGTTGAGCACGGTGCGACCGCGAACCTCGTCCTTCAGCCACACGCGGGTGTCACGCATGTCGAGGTAGAGGCCCACCGACAGCCCCTGCCCGGGGCGGATGAGGAAGGACAGGCCATTCTCCAGGGCGGTGAGCGACTCCACCGGCTCGCCCCGGGCGGCCGTCTCCGGCGCGAGCGCCTCCTTCGCCACGTTGGCCAGCACGCGCGCCTCGCGGGGGCGGCGCTTGAGGTAGACGCTCCGCGGCGCCCACGCGGCCACCGCGGCGTCCAGGAGCGTCTCCTCCTCGGCGGAAGTGAGGTCCCGGTAGAGGCTGATGACATACAGCCCGCCGAAGACATCCGCCGTCACCTCGGGCACGCCGTCCGCCTCGCCGTTGAGCACGCGGAAGGCGGTGGTGCGCGCGTCCGACAGCAGGGCGCCCCGCCGCTCACGCGACGCGCGCAGGACGTCCACGAGCGAGGGAGGCAGCGCGCCCATGGGGCCTCAGCTCCCCAGCCGCGCGCGCGTCCACACGCGGTGCAGCGCTTCCGTGGCGGCATGGGACAGCGCGATGTAGTCGTGCCCCAGCAACTGCCCCTCGCGCACGCAGACGCGGCCGTTGACCACCGTCCACGCCACCGGCGAGCCGGACACCTGCCCGAGCAGGTGGGGCGAGTAGCCCGTCTCCGGGTCCGCCGGGGGCACGGTGTCGTAGACGACGAGGTCCGCGAGGCTGCCCTCCTCCACGTTGCCCGAGGGCAGGCCGAACAGCCGCGTGCACAGCTCCGCCGGGCCGTTGACGAGCAGGTGGGCCAGGGTGTTGTCCACGTCCGGCAGGCGCCCGGCGCGGGCGATGCGCAGCACGCCCACCGTCGCGGCGAGCAGCTCGTCCTGGAGCGAGCCGTGGCCGCCGGTGCCCAGCCCCAGCAGGTGGATGCGGGAGACCACCGCCTCCATCGGGTCCACGCCGCGCTCCAGCGTGCGCACGCCCCGGGGCGCGAGCGCCACGAAGGTGCCGCTCTCCGCCAGCCGCGTGGCCTCGGCGGTGTCCAGCGCGCGCGCGTAGCCGGCGATGGCGTTCGGGCCGAGCAGCCCCAGCGCGTCCAGCCGGGGCACCACGCGCTGGCCGTGGCGCGAGTAGGTGGTGGTGAGGTCGTCCTCGCTCTCCGCGAGGTGGAAGACGGTGGGCGTGTCCAGCTCCCGGCTCAGCCGGGACACCCGGGTGAGGAGCGCGTGGTCGCACGTGTACGAGGCATGGAAGCCCAGCGCCCCGCGCACCAGCGGGTGCTCGCGGTGGCGGCTGGCGAACTCCGCGTTGTCCGCGAGCCACGTCTGGGCCTGCGAGTCCCCATCCAGGCTGTGGGTGGCGTGGCTGGCCACCAGCCGCAGGCCCACGCTCTCCGCGGCGCGGGCCTGGGCGGCGAGCCCTCCCGCCACGTCGTGGCAGGACAGGTGGTCCACCACCATCGTGACGCCGTGGCGCAGCGCGCGGGCGGCGGCGAAGCGGGTGAGCGCCTCCACGTCCTCGGCCGTCACCAGCCGCGCCACCCGGAGCATCCGCTCCAGCCGCTCGCGCGGGTTGAGCAGCAGGAAGTAGCCGCTGGCGGGCAGCAGCTGGCCGTTGACGAGGTGCGAGTGGCAGTCCACCAGCCCGGACGCGACGAGCCGGCCGCGACAGGCGACCTCCCAGTCCCCGGGCAGCACGGGCACCTGGGCATCCGGCGCGACGCGGCGGATGGTGTTTCCCTCCACCACCACGGCCATGCCGGTGCGGACCCGTCCATCCGCGCGGAACACGGCGCAGTTCTTCAGCAGCAGGCGGCCTTCCATGAACGGGGTCCGTCTTAGCACGGCCCGGGGAAGGCGTACGCGCTCCTTGGGCCCCCGGGGGCGCCAGGCCGGGAGGGTCAACATCGACGTGGCCGGCATGGCGCCCGGTGGGTCCGCCCCGCGCCCCGTTCCCTGGAGCTCCCTGGAGCCTCAAGGCAAATACAGACATTCGAGGCGTCCGGTGGCCCTGCTCAGCGGGGGAGCACCCACGACCCGGCACGGGCACGGGGGTCCACGGGATGATAGGTTCCCCGCCGATGACGCCGGTGAATCCCGCCGCCCCCACCCCCATGCCGGGGCCGTTGGTCTCCGCCACCCCGGGCACCCTGGCCTTCCGGGGCCTGTGGCTGTTCTCTCGCCGGGTGGATGTCCTCATCCTCCTGCTGCCCCTGGCCCTCGCACTGGGAGTGGCGGCCTCCAGCGCGCTGTCTCCCACCAGCGCCGACGGGGCGCAGCGGCTGGCGTCGTGGACGGCGCAGAACCTGCTGGGCAACGCCACGCACGTGGTGCTCACCTTCCTGCTCTTCGCCGTCCACCGGGACGTGCTGACGGCGGCACCGGGGCAGCCCCGGCAGGTGCTCGCCGGAGCGCTGGCCATGCTCGCGGTGGGCACCGGCCTGTTCTTCACCTTCTACCTGGAGCGCACCGCGCACACCTTCGGCGTGGCCGTGCTCTTCAACATCTTCGGCCTGCACCACACGCTGTCCCAGCACCGGGGGCTCTGGTCGCTGCACGGGCTGCGCGCCGGGAAGGCCGGGCTGCCCGGGGCCTCCGCGCGGGAGCGCCGCCTCCAGCAGGCCTACGTGCCGCTGATGCTCTCGCTGCTGCTGGCGCGCATCTTCTTCGTCCCCGAGTCCGCCGCCCCCGACGCCCCGGCCTTCCTCGACGTGGGCCAGGGCCGGGTGCTGCCGCACGGGGCGCTCGCGGTGCTGCTGGCGGTGTGGCTGGGCTACTTCGTCGCGCTGTTCCGCTCCGTGCTGCGCGCGGGCACCGCCAGCGGGCCCAAGGTGCTCTACCTCGTGGCCCTCGCCACGGCCACGGGGCTGGTGCTGGTGGCCCCGACGTGGGGCTACATCATGCTGCCGGCCATGCACGGGCTGGAGTACTACGCGCTCACCGCGCGCATGCTGGAGCCGCGCGAGGGTGACACGCGCCGGCTGTCCCGGCCGCTCATCGGCGCGCTGATGGTGGCGTCGATGCTGCCGCTCTTCGCGCTGGGCGTGGTGCACGGGCTGCTCACGCACGAGGCCGTGCGCGGCGCGCTCGGCAGCAACCTGGGCACGACGCAGGCCCACCCCGTGCTGCGCGCCCTGACGTCCCTGGGCTTCGCGGTGGTGCTGGCGCACTACTTCGCGGACGCGCTCATCTACCGCTTCCGCATCCCCTCCATCCGCGCCGTCATGCTGCGGCGGCTCGGCTTCGGCGGCTGAGAGGGCAAAAGAAAAAGGGTGGGACCGCACCGGAGCGCGGCACCCACCCTCTTGCTCCAGGAGCGTCACCCCGCGAAGACGGAGCGACGCCACCCGGAAGGAGCGCCTCAGTAGGCGTTGTTCTGGCCGAAGGTGGCCAGGTCCTTCTTCTCGAGCTGCTTCTGGCGGCCCGTGGTGCCCGCCTGGACCGCCGTGTTGCCGGCCAGCGCGTCCGCGGAGGCGCCGAACAGCGCGCGGATGTTGTCGCCGAACAGCGTCACCACGCCGATGGCGGCGATGGCGATGAGGGCAACGATGATGATGTACTCGGTCATGCCCTGGCCACGGGCCTTGCGCAGCTGCTGCTTCTTCTTGGAAATCGCCTTCATGTGGGGACGCTCCAGTGGAGTGTGAGAGTCGGACGGCACCTTATGGGAGATCCCACCTGCCCCTCCATCCGTCATCGGGAGGATGGGCGGAATTCCCTGTGATTCCCGGCAATTAGCCGAATTGTGACATTCCCGGAGGGCCGCTCAGGGGCCTTCCGGGGTGGCCACGGGCGCCGCCGCGGGGGCCGTGGCGGCACAGGCGGAGGGCGGCAGGGCCTCGCAGAGGGCACGCAGGGCCCTGGGCAGCTCGGTGTTCTCGGGGTGGGCGGCGGCCACTTCTCGGCCCAGGGCCACCGCTCGGGTGGCGTCCGCGAGCGCCGCGTCCATGGGCGTCCACACCGTGCGCTGCGCCCAGGCGCGGCCGGCCACCAGCCGCAGGTACGCCGACACCAGGGCCGGCTCGCGTCCACCGCGCGCCACCTCCGGCTCCAGCAGCGAGGCGGCCAGCGTCAGGTCCTGCTGCGCCAGCGCCGCCGTGCCCAGGGCCACCGCGGCGTCGCGACTGTCCGGGGCCAGCGAGCGCCACAGCTCCGCCACCCCGCGCACCAGCGGGTCATTGGCCGCGTGGGCGCGCTCCATGTTCCGGTACAGCCCCGCCACCTGCTCCGCCGAGGGCGGGTGCTGGCGCTGGTACTCGTGCAGCCACAGGCGCGCGGCCCCCGCCGGAGAGCGCCGCTCGTCCTTCACCCGCACGTCCTTGTTGGCCACGAAGAAGGCGATGGGCGAGGCGTACTCCAGCAGGTTGTGGTCGTCCGTGTTGATGGGGCCCGGGCCGGCGAACTCGAGCTGCCCCGGCTCGCTGTGCACCTGCTTGGCCAGGAGCGTGTAGACGTCGTGGATGTTCACCCGCGCGAGGTCCGCCTTCACGTCCGGGTGCGCCATGCGCTCGGCCAATTGGCGCGCGTCGAAGGTCAGCGGCTTGCGGCTGGCCACGAGCACCAGGTCCTGCGGCCCCAGCCACGTGGTGGCGTGCGGGAAGGTGTCCCGCAGGGTGCGGATGACCAGCTTGATGAGCTCGTCGCTGCTCTCGTAGGTGTGGATCCACTGCACCATGACGCCGTCGTCCGTCAGGTGCCGGTCCACCGTCTGGAAGAAGTCCCGGGTGAAGAGGCCGGACACGCCGGCCACCCACGGGTTGGACGGCACGCTCACCACCAGGTCGTACTTGCGCGGCGCCAGCGCCATGAACGTCTTGGCGTCGTCGATGTGCACGTGCGTGCGGGGGTCATCCACCGCGTTGCGGTTGTCCGCCTTGAACAGGCGCGCCGCGTCGATGACCGCGGGGGCAATCTCCACCATGTCCAGCCGCTCCACCGGGTGCGCCAGCACGCTGCCCGCGGTGATGGCCGCGCCCGCGCCCACCAGCAGCACGTTCTTCGGCTCGCGGGGGTGCAGCAGCGCTCCCAGGTGCGCGGCCACCACCTGCGTCTCGGTGTCGTTGCCGTTGGAGGCGTCCACCTTGCCGTTGAGCTTCATGAAGCGCAGGCGCTCCTTCGGAGCGTCCGCCACCATCACCGTGGCGAAGGTGTCGTCGCGGTAGAAGACGGGGCGGATGTCCCGCTCGGTCTCCTCCACCAGCTTCGCGTAGCTGTCCGCCGGCTTGCCGTGCACCCGGATGGAGGCGATGCCGGACAGCCGCTCGGACCAGCCGCTCATGCCGCCCAGCACCGCCACCGCCACCGCCAGCGAGGCCGCCACCGGCCACAGGGCGCGCGCGGGCGTGGCGGGGCGCTCCGACGTGGCCCCGAAGGCCAGCGCCGCGGCGGCGAGGTTGGCCACCACGCCCGCCACGAAGTTGCCCTCCATGCCCCACCACGGCATCAGCACCAGCCCGCCCAGGGCGGAGCCGGTAATCGTGCCCACCGTGTTCCACAGGTACACGCCGCCCAGCTGGCGCCCCACCTCGGACACCTTCGCCGTGGCCACGCGCGCCGCCGCCGGGAAGGCCGCGCCCATGAAGAACGTCGGCACCAACAGCACCACGCAGCAGAAGCCGAACGTCACGAACTGGAACACCGGCCAGGTGTCCAGGCTGCGCGTCAGCATCCACTGCGCCGTCTGGAAGAGGTACGGCAGCCGCACGTACAGGGGCAGCGCCACGCACAGGCTCGCCACCAGCGCCAGCTGCAGCCAGCCGAACAGCTTCAGCGAATCCAGCTTCGGGCCGCGCGTCATCAGCCAGAAGCTGCCCAGGCCGATGCCGAGGATGAACGCCGTGAGGATGAGCGTGAAGGCATACGTGGACGCGCCCAGGACGATGGACAGCAGGCGGATCCACGTCACCTGGTACATCATGGAGGTGAAGCCCGACAGCAGCACCCCGATGAGCGCCGCCCGCACCGCCACGCGCGGGTAGGCGACCTCCTCCCCACCCTGCGCGTCGGGTGCCGCCTGCCCGGGGACGAGCGCGGGCGGCAGCCGGCGGGCGAGGACGATGGCCATCAGCGCCAGCAGGATGTTGAGCGCCGCCGCCATCTTCGCCGACGCGGACAGGCCCACCGCGGGCACCAGCTTCGTGCCGGCGAAGAACACGCCCACCGCCGCGCCCAGGCTGTTGACGGCGTACAGCCGCGCCAGCTCCCGCCGCACCCCGGCCAGGCTCGCCGCGAAGTGCCGCACCAGCGCCGGCAGCGTGCCGCCCATCATCAGCGTGGGCACCACCAGGGACAGGGAGGACACCAGGAGCCTCGGTCCCACCCGCAGCCCCGGCGGCACGGAGGGCGCCACCGCCAGCCACAGCGCCTCCAGGGCGCCCAGGACATGGGGGAAGGCCAGGGCATACAGGCCCACGCCCAGCTCGAGCAGGCCGTACAGGGCCAGGGGGCTCTTCACCCGGTCGGCTGTCTTGCCGAAGACAAAAGCCCCGAGCGCCAGCCCCCCCATGAAGGTGGCGAGCACCACGGCATGTGCCTGACCGCTGTTCCCAAGGACGTTCCCGAGGTACTTGGACCAGACAAGCTCGTAGACGAGTGCCGTGGCCCCGGACAGGAAGAGAAGCGCAGCCACAAGGTTCTTCGGAAGACGTGCCGTGAGGGACATGGGGACAGCACGCGACCTTACTCGGTATGTTTCAGGCCCATCAAATGAACGCCCACCTGTTGCAAGCCGTGTTGCTCGCCTGGTCTCCAAGCCTGCGGGTGACTCGCGTCGAGGGGGATACCGCCACCCTCCTCCGCCGTCCCGCGGCGGAATTGCTGGAGCGTCCGCTCCACGCGGTGCTCGGCGTGACGCCCGAGCGCGCCCGGGAGCTGGACGCCCGCGCCCGGGAAGATCGCCGCGCCGTGGAGTTCGTCTCCGCGAACCTCGGCGCGGAGGACCCCACGCCCCTGCGCCTGTCGCTGGGGCTGGACCAGGGTGAAGCCTGCGCCGGCGTGCTGGATTTGAACGCCGTGCTGGAAGGCGCGCCGCCGGTGCAGATCTCCCGGCTGTCGTCCTCGCTCAGCCACGAGATTCGCAACCCGCTGTCCTCCGTGAAGATGGCGGTGCAGACGCTCGCCCGGAACACCGGCCTGTCCGACCGGGACCGGCGCCGGCTCACCATCGCCAACCGGGAGATCCGCACCATGGAGCGGATGCTCTGGCTGTTGTCCGAGTACGGCCGCGACACCACGCCGAACCTGGACGCGCACCCGCTGCGCTCGGTGCTCCAGGAGGCCACCGGCATGGTGGCGCCGGAGCTGGCCGAGCGCCGCATCGAGGTGCGCGTGGACGAGGAGCCGGACCTGCCGCGCGTGAAGGTGGACCCCAACCGGCTGCGGCCCGTGCTGGCGCAGGTGCTCCTCAACGTGGCCATGGGCCGGCCCGAGGACAGCCCCGTGGAGGTGGCGCTGCGCCGCGGCCCCGCCGGCCGGGTGCTGATGGTGCTCAAGGACCCCGCCGCCGCCCTGCCCCCGGAGGAGCGCGGCACCCTCTTCGAGCCCTTCGGCTCACGGCTGGCCCGGGGCGCGGGCCTGTCCCTCGCGGCCCTGCGCCGGGTGATGACGGGTCAGGGCGGAGACCTGGCCGCCGAGGGCAGCGCGGAGCCGGGCATGGTGTTCACGCTGACGTTCGCCACCTGAGAACGCCATGGAGACCCTTCTCATCGTCGACGACGACGTCTCGCTCCTCGAAACGCTGAAGATGCATTTCGAGGAGATCGAGCAGGATGGCCAGCCCCGCTACCAGGTGGCCACGGCCACCAGCGCGGCCGCGGGCCTCAGGGCCGCGCAGGAGGCCATGCCCAGCGTGGTCATCCTCGACATGATGCTCCCGGACCGCACGGGCCTGGAAATCATCGAGGAGATGAAGGGGCTGTGCGGGGACGCGCGCATCATCCTCGTCACCGCCTACCACGACATGGAGACCACCATCCGGGCCATGAAGGCCGGGGCGTTCGACTACATCCACAAGCCCTTCCCGGACCCGGCCGCCCTGGACCTGGTGGTGGAGCGCGCGCTGGAGTACCGCCAGCTGTCGCGCCGCGCGGACGAGGTCAACCGCGAGAATGCCGCCGCGCGCCTGGGCGACATCGTCGGCACCAGCGCCTCCATGCAGCAGCTGGTGAAGGAGATTGGAAAGGTCACCGGCAGCGCGGCCACCGTGCTGATTACCGGCGAGAGCGGCACCGGCAAGGAGCTCATCGCCCGCGTCATCCACAACTACTCCTACGACGAGCCCCGGCCCTTCATCGGCATCAACTGCTCGGCCATCGTGGACACGCTGCTGGAGAGCGAGCTGTTCGGCCACGAGAAGGGCGCCTTCACCGGCGCCACCGCCGGCAAGCCCGGCAAGTTCGAGCTGGCCGAGGACGGCACCGTGTTCCTGGACGAGATTGGCGACATGTCGCTGATGCTCCAGGCGAAGCTGTTGCGCGTGCTGCAGGAGCGCGAGTTCGAGCGCGTGGGCGGCGTCAAGCGCATCAAGCTGCGCGCGCGCGTCATCGCCGCCACCCACCGCCACCTCGCCGAGGAGGTGGAGCAGGGCCGCTTCCGCGAGGACCTCTACCAGCGCCTCAAGGTGATTACGCTCCTCATCCCCCCGCTGCGCGAGCGGCGCGAGGACATCCCCCTCCTGGTGAAGCACCTGCTCGAGCGCATCAACGAGAAGGTGCACAAGCGCGTCACCCGCGTGCCGCCCGAGGTCATGGAGCGCCTCACCCGGCTGCCCTGGCGCGGCAACGTGCGCGAATTGGAGAACGTCCTCACCCGCGCCGTGGTGCTCGCCCCGGGCGACGTGCTGCGCGGTGACGACCTGCCCTCCCTGGAGTCCGCCACCCC